>JADZCR010000007.1 GCA_020851465.1 Phycisphaeraceae bacterium
GCGGCTTTTTTGTTTTCCGGCCGCCCCGTGTTGACCGTCAACACCTGCTGGCCGGTGATCCAACGAAACCCGTCGGTTCAGGTGGCGATGGTGGCCTGTGCTGCCGCCTTGACCGTTGACGCCTTGTTAACCGCTGCCCGATCCGACTCCCCACGCTGCCGCCCTCCACGGCCCACCGCTGCCGGATCGTTGACGGCGTGGGACGTGCGGTGATCCTTGCCCGTCCGATCTGCCCAGGAGCTCGCAGACGCCCCGTCATTCGGTACCCGCCGCTGACGTACAAAGACACCTCAAACCGCATGGCGAGCCCTCCCCGTGGTGCGGACCACCGCCAGGACCTGCACACGTTGCGCAGGCGATAGCTCCGCCCAAGCCTCAATGACTTCCTGCAACGTCAGCCCCGCTTGAATTTGTGAGCGCTTTTCTCTGCCAAACCCGCTTGGCGCTATCGAAAAGGCCGAAATGTTGCGGGTTCGAGCCCCGTCGCCCTCGCTTGCAAACACATTATTTTTAGCGATGCATAGATCGCTGCGCCGGGGGCGGGTACACCTTAGCTCGATTCAGATCGCGGCCCGCGTCGGAGTGATGAGCGCAATTACTGCAACAGGGTTCGCAGCAAATACACGCTCACGTTGAAGATTAAGAGCGATAAAAAAGCCGCGCGGCTGCGCGGCTTTTTCGTTAATCCATATTCCCAATTTATGCACTGACTACCCGCGGACTCACCCGCCGCATTATTTGAATGCGGGATCATCCACTTCCGCCGGTGCTGGCGCTGGAGCCGGTGCCGGGGCCGGGGCGACTTCGACGGGGGCCGCCGCTGCTGCGCCTTCACCTGCGGTGCCCGGGCCGGTGTAGTTGTTGGGTACGAGGAAAATCTCGACACGGCGATTCTGTGCTGCACCTCGCTGGCCGTTGGGGACCACGGGTCGGTTCTGGCCATAGCCCGCCACACCGATGCGCACCTCAGGCACCCCTGCGCCCGCCAGCACATCCTTGACCGCGATCGAGCGGTGGACCGAGAGGTGCCAGTTGGTCGGGTGCTTGGCTCTGGTTTCAGCCCGTGCGATGCGCACGTTGTCGGTGTGGCCGACGATCCGTGCTTCGTAACCCTGCGCTACCGGCCGTGCGAGAATGTCCGCCAGTTTCTGGAGCGCGCGTTTACCTTCCGCGGTGACTTCGGTGCTGCCGAGTGCGAAGGTCAGGTCGCTCTTGAAGCGGACCATGCCGAGCTTCGAGTCATATTCCATGAGGTTCGGGTCGGACGCGGCCAGATCGCGCAACGCCTGATCGAGGTCGCTCGGCAGCGGGCCATACGTGCCGCTGCCCTGGGCGAGCTTATCGAGCGCGTCCTGAAGTTTCTTCGCCATCGCGTCACGATCCGCCAGTGCCTTGGCGAGCTTGTCGGCAAGGTCGGCATCTCCCGGTCTGGCAGCCTCGGTCAGAGCCTTGATGCGGGCGTTGAGTTCCTCGATCTGCGCCTGAAGCTGCGCGACCTGTTCCTGACTGCGGCGGTAGAGCTTGACCTGATCGTCATATTGACGCTGCGATACGCAACCAACCGGGCCCAGCGTCAGCAGAGCCAAAAGTGCCACCGTCGAGTAAACCATCCATGAACGATTTTTCACAGGGATTTCCTTTCAAGCATTGCTCATCTGGAACGGAGTCGATCAGATTATCAGGCTATCGTGTGGGTCTGTAAAGGCAACGGGGTGTACCCGCTGCGAGTTATACGGATCGAGGCGGGGAGTTACGTTTCCCAGCCGTGGGTACGCGGGGCGGACATTGCGGAAACCCGCGCGATCCGATGGACTATCGCCATGAGCGAGCCGTTGACGACAATCTTTCGCGCCGGTGCGGTGCGGGACGCAGCCCCTCGTGAGGTCGCGCCGCAAGGCCCGGTGAATCTCAGCCCCGGTGCGGTGGCGGTGTGCGAGGGGCGGATTGTGGCGGTTGGCGGATGGTCCGAGGTCGAGCGCGCGGTTGGGCGTCCTGTGCGGCTGCGCGTCGTTGATCTGCCCGACCGGCTGATTTTGCCGGCCATGACCAACGCCCATGCGCATCTGGACCTGACGGACATCGGAGCGGTGCCTTACCCCAGCACGGGCCGTGACTTTATCCGGTGGATTGAGATGGTGATCCGGTCCAGGCCGCGCACACAGGAGCAGATCGAGACCGCGGTGCGAAATGGTCTGCGGATGAGTCGTCAATCAGGTGTGGGAATGGTCGGTGACATCGCAGGCAGTGAAACAGCGGTTCGTGCCCGCTGGTGTGCCTCAGAGGAAATACGGTTACCCGGATGCAGTTATCTCGAATGTTTCGGTATCGGCGCAGGAGAGTCAGCAGCAGCGGGACAGGCGACTCTGCGGCGCGATCGGCTGTGGGATGAGTTGAAGCCCAACCCGCAGGGAATAAATCGGGTCGGCTTGCAACCGCACGCACCTTACTCGGCAGGGATCGAGCTTTTTCGGGCTGCGGGTGATCCGCCTTTTACCGCTGCCTGCTCGACCCATCTCGCAGAGACACCGGAAGAAGATCAATTCATACGGCACGGCAGCGGGCCGTTTGTCGAGTTGCTTAAGCGTCTGGGCAAATGGGACGAATCCATCAAACCCACGGGGCATAGTCCGGTTGAGTATCTGGCCCCGGTCCTCAGGACGAGTCGTTGGGTGGTTGCCCACTGCAACGAAGTTTCCGATCGTGACATCGAGCTACTCGCCAGCACGAAAGCAGCGGTTGCCTATTGTCCTCTCGCCAGTGAATACTTTGAGCACGCGGGACACCGTTACCGGGACATGCTGGAAGCGGGGGTCAATGTGTGCATCGGGACTGATTCGCTGATTTGTCAGCCGCCTCACGAGTCGCAACCTCTGGGGGTGATGCCTCAGCTTCGTCGTCTCTACCGCCGTGACCGCACGGATCCAGGTGTTCTGCTGGCGATGGCGACCTGGCGCGGTGAGGCAGCATTGTGCGGGCGGTCTTACGCCGAGGTGGAAACCATCCGTGTCGGTTGTCACGCTGCGCTGGCGGCGGTTCGGTTTGACCCCGCCGTTTCAGCCGACGCACTGACGCAGGCATTGCTGAATGACGAACCGGTTGAGCCGTTGGCTGATGCGGCCGCTTTCCTCTGAGCGAATATCCACAACCCGCATGAGCGGCTAAAGGAAAAAAGTAATGACTCCCATCCAACACGTCGGATACATCGGCCTGGGCATCATGGGTGGTGCGATGGCGCAGAACCTTCTCAAAGGCGGGTACAAAGTCACCGTGTGGAATCGCACCATTATCAAAGCTGACGCACTCCGGGCGGTCGGCGCAGCCGTCGCCACCTCACCAGCCGACCTGGCGTCGCGCAGACCCGATGTGATCTGCATCAATGTCACCGACACGCCCGATGTCGAAGCGATTCTGTTCGGAGATAACGGGCTGGCGACTCAGGCGTCACCCGGCCTGATCGTCGTGGACCACTCGACGATCAGCCCCGTAGCTACGCAGGAGTTTGCGCAGCGATTGGCGGCCCGACACGTCACGTTGCTCGATGCGCCGGTTTCAGGCGGCGATGTCGGCGCACGCAACGCGACATTATCCATCATGGTTGGCGGTCCGGCGGATGCCTTTGAGCGCATGCTGCCGATGCTTCAGAAGGTCGGCAAGACGATCACGCATCTTGGACCGGCAGGCATGGGTCAGGTTTGCAAGGCATGCAATCAGATTGCAGTGGCGCTGACTCTGATGGGTACGTGCGAAGCGATCGCACTGGCGAAAAAAAGCGGCCTGGATGTGGAGAAGATGCTTCAGGTGGTCGGTGCCGGGGCCGGTGCGTCGTGGCAGATTTCCAACCTTGGCCCGCGCATCGCGCAGGGCGATCACAATCCCGGATTCATGATTGATCTGATCCTTAAGGATCTGGCGATCGTCGGGGACACGTCCCGCCGGTTACAACTGCCGCTGGCAGGCACCGCGCTGGCGGAGAATTATTTCCGCGCGGTGGCGGCTGGCGGAGGCGGTCGGCTCGGTACGCAGGCGATGTGCCGCCTGCTCGAACAACTCGGTAATTTCAAAATCAAATAATGCACTGTGACAAAGGGCACATGCGCACTGCGATAAATCGCGGCGCTAAGCGGGGCGAAGCCTTTGCGTGATCATTCATGCAGCCCGCGGCTTGCTGCGGTTTTACGCGCTTAGCGGCTGTGCACCGGGGGCGAATGCCGCATCAATGATGATCGCCAGCAACTGTTCCGGAGGAGTGCGGTCGCACCAAGCGGGGAATTTCTCACCCGGCTGCCGCCCCGCCAGCCACGCCTCGATGAGGCTCTTGATGGACAGGTGAATCCGGTCGGCGGGCACCACGTTCTTTTTGTTGATGTACTCGCCGAACTTCGGGTCTGTCCCCAGCCGCCCGCCCAGCAGGATGCGGAAGCCGTCCACCTTCAGCGGCTTGCCCGCTTCATTTTTCAACACGGGGTCCGCGGTGGGTGTGCCGGTCATGCCGATGTCCGCGATCTGGTACTGGGCGCAGCTGTTGGGGCAGCCGACGAACGTGATAAAGAGCTGATCTTCCTTCGCCAGTGGTACGTTCTGTTCGAGCCAGCTTAAGACTCGACCGGCCCGGTGCTTGGTCTCGACGACCGCCAGGTTGCAGAACTCGGTTCCCGTGCAGGTGATCAGCGAATCTCGCAGCGGGTGCGCCACGACCGGCAGATGTACGGTCGGGCTGGACAGCTCCGCGGTCAGTGCATCGACGTTGCTCCGAGGTACATCGAGGATGATGACATTCTGCTTGGCGGTGAGTCGGATGCGCTTCTGGCCGACGGCGTAGCGATCCGCAAGCCGGGCGATATCCGCCATGTTTTTCGCGGTCCATCGGCCGCGCTCGATGGGTACGCCGACGTAGAAGTTACCGTCCTTCTGCTCGCCGATACCCATATGGTCACTGTGTTCAGAGGGGGGATGGAGCAGCGTATCGTCATGTTCAAGTTTGAAGCCGAGCTTTTCTTCGATGCGGTCGCGTGTCCACTCCCAGCCTTTGTCGTCAACGAGGAATTTGAGTCGGGCGCGGTTACGTTTTTCACGGTAGCCGTAGTCACGGAAAAGGTGGGCGACAGCTCGGGCGACCTGTGTGACCTGATCGGGTCGAACAAAGGCGCGCAAGGGCTTGGCGTAATAGGGGGTGTCGGAAAGCCCGCCGCCGACCATCAGAGCGTAGCCGACTTCGCCGTTGGCGCGTTTGACGCCGTAGAACGCCAGGTCGTTGATTTGCGGCTGGTGGCAGTGGATAGCGCAGCCTGCGAGGGAGGTTTTGTATTTGCGGGGCAGGTTGGAGAATTCCCTGCCGCCGAGTCGGTACATCTCATTGACCTCGAGAACGTGCGCAGAGGAATCGATAATTTCGTCTTTGGCGACGCCTGCCAAGGGGCAGGAAACGACGTTACGGGGTGTGTCACCGCAGGCGAACTGGCAGAAGAGGTTGACCTCTGCGAGGGTGGCGTAGATGGGTTTGATGTAGTCGATGCGCAGCCAGTGGAGCTGGATAGTCTGCCGTGTGGTGATGTCACCAAAACCGCGGGCGTATTTTTCGGTGATCTCGGAGATGCGTTTGAGCTGGGCGGGGAAAATTTGACCGCCGGGAATCTTGATGCGCTGCATGAAGAAGCCGGCTTCATTGGGTCGCTGCGGGTAGAGACCAAACCAGCGGAACAGTTTGCGCTCGGATTCAGACGCGGCAGAGAAGTCGCCCTTGGCGGAGTATTCGAGAATATTTTCGAGAACGGAAAAGCCATCTTTTTCGAGCTTGTAAAGCTCAAACTTGGACAGCGGAGGCGTCCCGGCAGGTGTGGTCGTGGGTGAACTCGGCGGAGTGACGGTACTCATGGTGCTCTCAAAACGGAACGGATTGGTTAAATGCGACTAATTTTGTCGCCATTAAAAAAGATGGTAGGGGAAACGAAAGACGGAGGCAAGGAGAAAAGTCAAACTTTATTCGAGCCGTGCAGTCTAACCGAAACTGTCTCCGGCTGTGCAACTCAGCCGGCTATTCCGACACGCCGATGCGAAAATAACAGGGCCATCATTGCCGATCGACAGGAGGAGCGCATCCTGACAACTTGTTGTCGGCTGCGATTTTCATGGAGTTGCCTTTGTCAAGCTACAATAGCTAAAATGATCTAACCATTTAACGGTTAACAAAATAAAGCTAGACGTGATAGTCGTCACAGGGTCAGATTGATGGAGGATGGCTGGGGGTTAAATGGGACGGAAAGCAGTCAGGGTCTAGCGGAGGCGGCAGCGTACAGAACGGTATTTAGTCCCGATAAGATAGGTAATTCAATACCGTCAGGCTGGTTAACTCGATTCGGCCTCGCCGATGGCCGACGATAACCCTCACGGGATGCTGCGTCGGATCGCGGCATCGCTTTGTTCAGCAGTTTCAGACCAAGGACAGTTTCATGCGCATCACGATGGTGGGAACCGGTTACGTTGGCCTCGTCACGGGTACTTGCTTTGCCAATACTGGAAACGACGTGACCTGTCTCGATATCGATGAAAAAAAAATCGCTCGGCTTAACAAGGGTGAGTCACCCATCTACGAGCCGGGGCTTGATGAGTTGATCCGTCGCAATGTTAAAGCGGGACGACTCAAGTTCACCACGGACAAAAAGGCGGCGTATCAACGCGCGGAGGTTGTCTTTGTCTGTGTCGGCACACCTAGTGACGATCGCGGCCGGGCTGATCTGAAATACGTGCTGGCGGCGGCGCGGGACATAGGCGATGCGATCGAGAGCGACACAGCCGAGGCTGACCGTCGCGCCAAGATCATCGTCGTTAAATCCACCGTGCCTGTCGGCACCAACGCAAAGGTCAAGGCGGAGATCAGCTCACGCACCCGCAAGCCTTTTTACATGGCTTCGAACCCGGAGTTTCTCAAGGAAGGCGCAGCGATCAACGACTTCAACAAGCCTGATCGCGTGGTCATCGGCTGCGCGGACAAGGGCACGGGTGATCGGCTGCGCGATCTCTACGAGCCGTTCGTGCGTCAGGGAAACCCGATTTTTCTGATGGATATTCCCAGCGCGGAGATGGTCAAGTATGCCGCCAACGCCATGCTTGCCACGAAAATCTCGTTCATTAACGAAATCGCCAACCTCTGCGAAAGCTACGGTGCGGACATCGATGAAGTCCGTCGCGGGATGTGCAGTGATAAACGGATCGGCAACCAGTTCCTCTATCCGGGTCTGGGCTACGGCGGAAGCTGCTTCCCCAAGGATGTGCTGGCGGTGATCTCGATGGGTGACGAGGCGGATACCAAGACGCACCTGCTGGCCGCGGTCCACGATGTCAATCAGAAACAAAGGCTGGCGTTCCTGGCGAAAATCGACAAACACTTCGCCCCCGCCCCCGGAAACAAATTCAGTAACGGTAACGGTAAGACGGCTCCCGCGAATCTCAAGGGCAGGCGGATTGCAGTCTGGGGTATTGCATTCAAGCCCGGCACGGATGACATCCGCGAAGCGCCTTCGATCACCTTGATGAAGGCTCTGCTTGAGCGTGGTGCGCAGGTTGCGGCATATGACCCGGTGGCCTTTGAGCCGGCCCGGCATGTCTTTGGTGACAAGATCGAATACATCAACGAGCCGACCTCAGCTCTGGATAAAGCCGATGCGCTGATCGTCTGCACCGACTGGGATGAGTTCCGCCAACCGGACTTTGAGGATATGAAGCGGCGGATGAAGTCCCCCGTGGTGTTCGATGGTCGAAACCTCTACCGCCCGGACCACATGAAGGAACAGGGGTTCATCTATCACTCGGTGGGGCGTGACGCGGTGATCAAAGATTGAGTCGCCACGTCGCCGAATTGAGCAAGCCCGGGCGTTCCCACCGCCTTAAGTTTCGACCATTTTTTGCACCTGATTGTTGACCCGCTTGGGGTGGTAATCCGCTCGATTCGCGGGTTGATAGTGTTATTTTAATGCGCTTGTAACTAGTCAATTTTACAATATTTATACCCGACAGGTTATTTTGTGGTTAGTTGATCGGATTTGGGTTGACACCTTATCGGGCTGCGGTAATTTCGTCTTCGTGGGGACAACGATCAGCATTTCATTCATGTCCCTCAAAATCAGTTTCGTCGTCAGGCTGGGTGCGGGGTGGTGAACGCCTGTCGATGAAGTTTTGCTGCGGTTGAGAGTTTAATTTTCAGGAGACGGGCTGACCGTCTCCGCCGCGCGGCCTTCTTTCCCGCGCGTTTACGGGGAAGTTTTCAAAATCCAGGTTCTGCTATGGCTCTGCTCGCGCGTGCGACAGTGCATCCGAGGTGTTTCTGGCGGTCCACATTTCCAGGAGGATTGCGATGAAAAGTACATCCCTTCTTTTCGCTCTGGCGGTTTCCCTCTTAACCTCGACGCTGGCGTTCGCGGCACCGGTCACTCACGGCACATTGGTGGCTGATGATGGTGTGGATGTTTATGACTGGGAATTGGCTGACCTGATCAGCACCCATATCCCGACCTATGAAAGCATGATCCTCGCCTTTACCGAGTGCTACGGCGGGGACAAGATGGATGACTTTGCTGGCAAGCCCAATACCACCGTTCTCTCCGGCAGCACGCCAGGCAATACGACACAGTACGGCGGATACCACGCTGCCCTCAGCGGCGCGCTGACACCCGGCAGCACCACCAACGCGGCACATGCCGCTGGTGTCGCGGGTGCCCATCCGACCGGCGACTCACCCACCTCAGCAGGCCCCAACCAGACCATCGGCGGGACCAACTCCACTCACATCCTCATCTGGGCGGGTGATCCCAATGCCCAGGATCAGCAGGACATTCAAAACATCCACAACAACTTTGCCGGCCATCCCAACACCACCATCACCACTCTCTCCGGCGATGGTACCGGCCCTAACGCCGATGGTGCCGCCACCAAGGACAACCTCATCGACGCCCTCGATGACATCGGCGACGTGATGAACGCCAACGAGCAATTCATCCTCTTCGTCACCGACCACGGCGATCTCGATACCGGTGAAAACGCGGCGACTCTCACCCCCGGTGCGAACAATTTCACCATTCCTCTGCCCGCGCTGCCCGACATGATTAACGATCCGCTCAACATCCCCGGACTGTCCATTTTCAGCCAGCACCAGATCGTGCCGACTGAGATCCTGCAGATGCAGCTCAACGGGCAGAACATGCCTTCGTCGTTCTTTGATGTCTTTACGGAGATTCAGCTCGACTACGACAACGACACGATCATCGACATGTATGAGTACCACGCACCGCTGTGGATCTCGGAAGGGGCACTCCTACCGTCCAACAATCTGTTTATCGGCGCGGGTATCTCCTCGTCGCTGGACTTGATCTCGCTGGAAAGCGGCGCGATTTCCCGGCTGCCTGAGCCGGCCAGTCTTGTGCTGCTGGCGGCAGGAATCCTCGGTATCGCACCGCGGCGCAGGACAACTGGTCGCGCGTAACGCGCCGCCAGCCGCAATCCTCGTAAATCACACGCCTCACTCACACGCGCTCAATGAGCGCGTGTTTTTATTTAGCATTCAGCGCATCTGGTTGCAGCATGATTTTCATCACAGATAATCTGCCCCAAAGGACCCGTGATGACAATCAGTTCATGCATTGACCGTGCAGCGATCGCGGCTGCAGACATCATCAACAGCGCCACGCCGCTCGAATGCACGCTATTAGGCGTTCATCCGCGTCTGTTCTGTATTACGCATCCGTTCGAGATACTTCGGCAGCGGCTCGATGCTGAGCCGTGGAAGCATTGGATGGAGCGTCTGCGGCGCGATGGCGAGTCGCGCCTGACGATTCAAATTCCTGAACGACTTATGGGCGTGAGCAATCCCGGCTTTGATGCTCGCGGAATCGGCGGCCACCTCATCAGCCTCTCCCTGCTTTATCGCCTGACCGAGGAGTCCAAATACCGCGACCGAGTCTTGTATCTCATGCGGCGGTTGGACGGCGAGCCGAACTGGGGTGACTCGCTGACCTACGGCCACTGGGCGCAGGGCTACGCGGTGGCGCTCGACTGGCTCTGGCACGATCTCGATGAGGCGACGCGGCATGCCTGTATCGAAACGCTGTACAGCCGCACACGCTACGTCTTCGACAAGTGGGCTACCTACCGGGCCGGCGATGCGTTCGGATATACGTGGAACATCGCGGCGGTTGTCCTCGGCGGCGTGATGGCCGCGGCCGGCTGCCTCTACGGCGAGCGTGCTGATGTCGCACCATTCGCCAACCTCGCCTGGGAAAAAATGCACGCCCAGAGCAACGCCCTTGGTCCCGACGGCGTGTCACCTGAAGGCATCATGTACGGCGGGTACTACGCCAGCTATCTCACAGCCAATTTTTTTCTGGCCGGCGAGTTGCTAGGCCACGACCTTTTCGCCATGACTCCGTGGCTGTCGCGGTACGCAATGGCGCTTTACGACCAGTCGCTCCCCCGCGCTTCATGGATTGCTGACGACGCTTTTTTCATGCAGGGCGACGCCCACGGCAATGTGTTCGGCAGCGAATCCGTCCTGCGGATTATCGCCACCGCGACTGGTGATCCTGCTACGCAATGGCTGGCTGACGAGTTTCTCAAGAGCGGCTTCGGGAGTGTCAGTCCGTTCACGTTCCTGCTCTACGATCCTGGGATCAAAGCTGTGCCTCCGCTCGGCCGCTCACCGTTCGCATGGCTGGAAGATCACGACATCGTGATCATGCGCGACAACTGGAGCGGGACCGAATCAGCCAGCGTCGTCAAGTGCGGTCCGAATGTCGGCCATCATGCCGCCCGCCGCTACAACCACCCGCTCGGCGGCGGACACATGCAACCCAACAACGGAGAAATCCAGATTTTTTCCCATGGCGGGTGGGTCTTGACCCATCCCGGCTACGTTTACAAAAACACCGCATTTCACAACACTCTGCTGATCAACGGCGTCGGCCAGTATGGTGAAAACTCGGAGTGGTTCGAGGACTTGCCGTATCGCCAGCGTCGTCAGTATCCATTCATGGAACGGGCCGAGCATCACGAGTTGTGGGATTACTGCATCGCTGACATGACCCTGGCTTATCCTGTGGAATTGGGTTTGCGCCGATTGCGGCGGCATGTCCTCTACATCAGGCCCGATGTCTGGATCATCGCCGACGCCGTGGAGAGCGTGTCTCCGATCACGCCGACGCTCCTGTTTCATACGGCCTTTCCCGTTCGGGGCAGTGATTCCAACACCTTTGTCGGACGCGGGGAGAAGGTTGCCTGTCGTCTCCGCTTTCATGCTGCTGCGGCACTTAAGGCGACGACGGAGGACCAGCCACGCATCCACACCGGGGGCAAGACGCATGGCACGATGCCTCTGTTGCGGATTTCTCCAGCCACCGCCGCGACGCGACATCTGCTGGTAACGTGCGTGCAGACTGCGCCAGCCGCTGCTGAGGTCACGGAAGCGGTTCAGATCGATGTGTCAGGCTTGGAGGATGAGGTGCGTATCCATACGGCGATGCCCCGCCTGACCGTGACGCTTACGCCTTTCAGCAGTCAAGCACCGGCTGCTAAGGATGCCTGAGCTATCTAGCGAACGGCGACCACCGGTGCCTTGATGGGTGGAGTTTTATGCTCGTGGAGTTCCTGCCGTGATCTCCATGATCGCGTTCCTTTTGTCATGCTTCTGCCGTCGCTGGCGCGAGCGTGTGATGTGATGCACAACCCGGGCTGCCACTCGACCTGGTTACGCTGCCGCGAAATCGAGATATTCAGCTTCACCTCTGTTCACCCCCTGCACAGTAAGCGGCAACGATGAACAAACGCACGGTTTGAGAACTCGCTTGCCGGATACTTTTAGTTACAGATAATTCGTTCACGAAGTCCTGCAAATCGATGCGGGGATTTTCGGTCTGAGGGCACGCTGGAGATTTACTCATGCTCGAAGCAGGATTTGGCCGCACGGACATCACGCCTCGCGTGGGTGTGGAGCTTTGCGGATATGGGCCGTATCGCAACCGCCACTCGACCTCAGTCCGCGACCGACTGTGGGCCAAGGCTATAGCCCTGAAACTGAGCGGTACGACGCTCGTCCTGGTCAGTTGTGACCTTATCGGCGTCGCAACCGAGGTGACCCGGCGAGTCCGCGAGTTGGTACGGCGATCGTCCGGCCTGCCTCCCGAAGCTGTCATGGTGCATTGCACCCACACGCACAGCGGGCCTAACCCGCTGCCGCATCTGACCGGCTGGGGTGACGTGGACGCACCGTGGTATGAGATGCTGCCCTATCGCATCGCCAAGGCCTGTGAGCAGGCGATCGGCGATCTTCAGCCCGCAACTCTCCGCCATGCGGCGACGCCTTGCGAAGGTATCGCGCTCAACCGGCAGTATGACCGGGACTCTCCGCCATTTGCTGAGGTTGCGGATGAAAATTGGCGGCCGGCTAAACCCGAACTGACCGATACCCGTTGCCACGTGCTGACGGTTAATCGTGGTGACAAGCTCGCAGGATTCCTCGCATACTTCGGCTGCCACCCGGTTGTCGGCTCGTCAGTGACGACCTGTATCCACGGCGATTTTGTCGGCGTCGCAATGACGATGCTGGAACGCGAAGCGTCCGGCTCTCCGGGGATCACCGGCATGTTTCTTCAGGGCGCGCTGGGCGATGTCAACTCCGGCTTCGTCCACAAAAACGAGGCTGAGACCATGATGGGGCTGGACATCCTCGCCTCACGGTTTGCCCGGAGCGTGAGGCGGGGCATCGTGGAAGCACAGCCCATTGAGGTTGATGTGATTCGAGGTGTGCTGCGTGATGCGGTGTTCAAGACCCGCAGGATGACCGAACCCCAGTTACGAAAGATGCTCGCCGAGTACGAGTTGAAGTTGCACACTCCCGATGCATCCGACGAGGATGGTCAGACGCGGCTGGCGATGGTTTACGTTTCTGCTTTACGTGATCTGATTGCGAGGCGTAAGCGGGGCGACTCGATGGACCTGTCCACGCAGGTGCAGGGATTCCGCATCGGGCCGGTCTCGCTGCTGGGAGCACCGCTGGAGATTTTTCAGGCGATTAAGAATGACGTGGTGAAACAAGCTGTTTCGCCGGTCCCGCTGGTTTTGAGCGTGACCAATGATGAGCTGGGCTACGCCACGGATCGCACGACAGCCGCGACAGGGGGTTATGCAGCCGAGCAGGTGCCGTTCATGTGCCGACAACTGCCTTTTGATAAGGTCCATGACTCACTTGCCGGGCAACTCCTCGATCTGGATGCGTCCCTGCATGAGGGAGCCGCCGTCACCCGTAAGAGCAAGCGTATGTTGAAGCGAAGCGGTAGGCGTTTAGCTAAATAAATATCCGACCGTATTTTTTGTACGCTTATCATCTTGTAATAATTTTATAAGTCAATTTATATTAAATATTTAATTCTGAAAGTTCTGGTTAAGGTAAGTCGAAAATTCGTTCTGTAATTTTTGGCGTAAAGGTAAAATTGTTGTATAATGACGGGAGAAGCTGCCTTGATGTAATTGCTATCTGTCCTCGCAACAGTAGCGATGTATTCGTTTTCTGAGCACAGGTAGTGTTGTCGGAGAAAGCAAGAGGAAATTAAGGAGGAGGAAGCATGCCCTGTTTGACGTCTCGCAAGTCCGCTCTATTCATGGGTGGATCGGCCGTTCTTCTGGCGTTATCGCTATCGACTCCCACCCACGCTGCACCGACCGATGCTGCATGGGGATGGGGGTTTAACATCTACGGGCAGCTTGGCTACGGATCAGCCGTTGACACTCATCCCACACACGTTGCTGTCAACTCTCCGATGGACGGCGCTGTCTCCGCGGTCGGGGCAGGGTTTTACCACAGTCTGGGACTCACCAGCAGCGGCGCTGTCTATGCGTGGGGTCGGGGCGACTCAGGCGAGTTAGGCAACGGTGCGAACAGTCATTCGTCCTCTCCTGTGGCTGTCAACACGCTGACCAGCAACGTGACCGCCATCTCGGCGGGAGGGAATTTCAGTCTGGCGATCCAGAACGGCAACGCCTTCTCCTGGGGGGCGAATGGAAGCGGCCAGCTCGGTAACGGCAACAACACCAACTCCAACACCCCCGTTCAGATTCTCACTGGCAGCGTGACCGCCATCTCCGCGGGAGGCGACGCCACCGAGGGGCCAGAGTTCGCCTTGGCGGTCCAGAATGGTGCTACCTATGCGTGGGGAAAAAACGCCAATGGCCAATTGGGTAACGGCACGAACACTGATTCCAATACTCCAGTAGCTGTCAGCAGCCTGACCAGCGGTGTCACGGCTGTCTCGGCTGGGGGATATCACAGTCTGGCGATTAAAAATGGTGCCGTTTACGCCTGGGGTTATAACGGACAGGGCGAATTCGGAAACAGTACGTTTACCAGCAGCAATACTCCCGTCGCCGCTTCGGTCCTTACCAGCGGCGTGACCGATATTTCAGCCGGGAGCTATCACAGCCTGGCGATCATGAACGGCGACGTCTATAGCTGGGGATATGACGCCTCTGGTCAACTCGGCAACGGCGCGGGCGGGTCCAGCGTCAACACTCCGACGATGGTGCTCCAAGTAGTTGGCGTGCCCTTTGTCCGCGTCGTGGCGTCTAAGGGTTCCAGCTTTGCACTCTCATCGGACGGCAGCATCTGGAGCTGGGGACTCAACAACTACTATGGCGAGGCGGGCTTTGAAAGCGGAAGCCCTGCCCAGTACGACACTCCGCAGCACCTGCTCCCTCCGACGGGCTATGTGTACACCTCTATTGATTCCGCCCATGCACACGTCATCGCTACGCTTGCCTCTATCCCTGAGCCGGCCAGCGCAGCACTTCTGGCCGCAGGCGGGCTGTTGGTTCTGCCCCGTCGCCGTGGCCGATAAACAGTACGCGGGCTGCGCATCCATGCGCGGATACAGCTTTCGTCTCTATTTAACGAGACCGTAAGGCGCGGTGATTGACGGTGGAAAGCTCCGCACTCTTAAGGCCGCGACTCGTCCAGACAGAGTTTCTCAGATCTCTTTCTGCGTCCGCCTGCGATCGTATTCGATCGAAGTCGTTGTCCGGGTGGTTCAGATCGCCAGCATTCGCTGGTACTCCGCCAATCGCGTGTCCAGGTCTTTGCGGGTGATCTGCATGAGACGGCTGAGGCTGAAAGATTCGATGTTGTAACTGGCGACGATGGTTCCATACGCCATCGCTTTTCTGAGGCTGGGCAGGGAGAGATCATCGGTGGAGGCGAGGTAGCCCATCATGCCGCCGGCGAACGAATCGCCCGCGCCAGTGGGATCAACGACGTGATCCGCCGGATAGGCCGGCAGCACGACTTTGAGATTGCCGTGCGTGATCAGCGCGCCGTGTTCGCCTTTTTTCACCACCACGAACTTCGGCCCCATCTTCGTGATCTTCTCCGCCGCACGAATCACGTTGCTGTCACCGGCGAGTTGTTCCGCCTCATCATTGTTCAGCACCAGCCCGTCCACACGCTTGAGCAGCTTCAGCAGCGTCGGCCGTTCCGTTTCGATCCACAGATCCATCGTGTCGGCGATGGTGAGCCGGGCGTGGGGGAATTGTTCGAGCAGCGATAGCTGGCCCGCTGGATGGGTGTTGGCGAGGAAAACGTAGCGGCTGTCGCGGTACGCCTCAGGCACGGGGGGCAGTGCCTCCGCCAGCACGTTGAGCTGGACCTCCAGCGTGTCACGGTGGTTCATGTTCTCGTGATATTTGCCGCGCCAGCGAAAGGTCTTCGACCCTTTTCGTGTTTCCAGCCCCGCCAGATCGACCTTGAAATGCCGGAATGTGTTGAGGAACTCCGGCGGGAAATCCTCGCCCACAGCGCCGACGAGCCGCACTGGACCGAAAAACGATGCCGCTGCCGCGAAATAAATCGACGACCCGCCCAGCACGTTGTCAGCATTGCCTGTGGGTGATTCGATGGAGTCGATGCCGATAGAGCCGGTGACGATCAGTGACATGGTTTGATTAGGGTAGGGGGTTGAGGTTGAGGATTCAGGGTTGAGGTTGCGGATTGTAAGGATCAGCGAGGTAACGCGGCAGCGCAGAAGGTCAGGCAGCGATCGATTCTTCGGATAGTCGCTGATTTACCGAGGATCGCCAGCGTGTCGTGAATGGCCGGGCTGACCGTCGTGCCGGTGATGGCAACGCGCAGCGGCTGTGCGACATCGCCCATGCCGCGATTTGTCCGGGTGGAAAACGTCTCGATAAAGGTGTGCAGCGCAGCGGGGGACCAGTCGGACAGGCTGTTCATCTCGTCGCGAAGCTCGGTCAGGACTTTCAGACCCGCGCTGTCATTTTTTCGGAGTACTTTTTCGACGGCTTTGGCGTCAAGCTCGATCGCTTCATCGTCTGTGATAAAAAATCGGCCCATCATTGCCGGATCAGCCAGCGTCTTGCTGCGCGGGCGGTAAGCCTCGGCGATCATCCGCAGCGCATCATCACTGAGTTTGCCGGGAAACTCCGGCTGGAAGGCTCTCAGATGTCCCAGCCATCGAGTGAAAAACTCATCCGGTGAGAGTTTGGAGATCGTCTCCTGATTGAACGCGAGCAGCTTGAGACGGTCGAACTTCGCATTCGACTTACCCACGCGATCCAGCGTGAAATGGCTGACGAGGTAATCGAGGTTGAACCGTTCGTGATCCTTATCCGGTGGTGACCAGCCGAGCAGCGCGAGATAGTTGAGGATCACTTCGGGCAGATAGCCGCTGCGTCGGAAGTCGATCACGCTCACTTCGGGGAGCTGGAGTCGCAGTGTCCGGCCGAGGCTCTCGGCGATATCCATGTCGTCGTTTTCTTTGGCCATGAATGCCGCCATTCGGGGGCCGTCCACGCCGCTCTGTTGTGCAAGTGTGGCGACGGTTTGAGTCGGGGCTTTCTTAAGCCAATCCTCTGCGGCTTTGCGTGCGGCTTTGGCTTTGTCGCGCTTGCCCATCTTTGAGTTGTCGGGGTTCAGGATCGCCGGCATGTGTGCGTAGCACGGCGTGGGATAGCCCAGTGCCTCCTGAAGCGCGACATGCTTAGGCGTGTTCATGAGGTGCTCCTGACCACGGAGCACGTGCGTCGTTCCCATCGTCGCGTCATCGACCACGACAGCCAGGTGAAACGTGGGAAATCCGTCACTTTTGAGGATGATGAAATCTTCGAGCTGATCTTTGGCGATGGTGATATTACCCAGCACTTCGTCGTGAACAGTGATATCCCGGCCGGGCATACGGAAGCGGACAGCACCGTTCTCCTCGAAAGCACGACCGGCGGTGATGAGCTTCCGAGCGCAGTCGCGGTACTGTTCAAGCCGCTGACTCTGGAAATAGGGTGCGTGTGGACCTCGCTGACATTGATAAGGATCGGCGGCGTCGGGATCAGGCCCTTCGTCCCAGTCGATCCCCAGCCACTTGAGATCGTCGATCATGGCGACGGTGCTGGCGGCACTCGAACGGCTCTGGTCCGTATCCTCGAAACGCAGAATAAACGTGTTGGCGCCAGTGTGGCGGCGGGCAAACGCCCAGGCAAACAACGCCGTCCGCGCCCCGCCGATGTGCAGATAGCCCGTCGGCGATGGAGCGAAACGAGTGACGATCTTGGTATTCACATCCGGCATGATCGCGCGATTGTAACGTCAGCGATCAGGTTGTCGGTGCGGATTGTTTGGCGTGCTCGAGTGCATCCTCACGGGTGAAGCCCAGCCACTCAAGCATGTGCTCCTCATATGCACGCGAATGATCTTCACGCGACAGGTCGAGACGCAGCTCGTTGATGACCTTGGTGCCCATGCCAATCCACTCGCGCCAGGTGTCCTGCGTGTAGTAGTCGTAGATGAATCTGCCGATCGGTCCGCGCATCGGAGGGTCGGCGAGTCGATTGCCCGGCTTGCCGCTCTTGCGATCGACGATCACGTTTTCACCTAGCTCCACCTGTGCGGTTTGCGTCCGCTTAACCTCCGGTACGGGCTGGCCCAGCTTCTGAAGGAGCGAACCCATCGCCCGCTGCGGCATTACGTCACCCTGGCTGGCAGCCACCACGTAGCCCTTGGTGAGCAATTCCGCGGCGTCGTCATTGCGGTTGAGTTGAATGAGCACCTGTCCCAGAAGCTGATAAGCGCGCGAGCTGCGCGCATTAAGCTCGATGGCTCGGTTGAGTGCCTTGGCTGCTTCCTCGGAGCGGCCGGCATCGCGGTACGCATTGCCGAGGCTGAACCAACCCATGTCGTTGTCGGGATCGGATTGAGTCATCTTCTCCCACTGTTCGATACGTGTGTTTGCATCCATGCTCATAGCATAGGCGGTATGAACGACAGGATGTAGTGCGCAAAAGAAACCGGGCGTGACCCGCGTGTTATTCCGTTCACCGTAGATCCGAAAAACACCCGACCGGCGCGAGACTTGGTCAGATGTCCTGCGTCAGGCGTTTGTTAACATGCCCTCATGTCAGTTGAGCGGGTGTTTTTAGGTTGGGAGTTGCCTGCATTACGGCGAGCAGCAGAGTGGCTGCGTCAACGTTACATCCGTGATGGTGTGTGGAATCTGAGCGAAGTGGCGTTGGTGACGCCCGGCTCTCGCGCGGGCCGGCGATTACTTGAAGTTCTGGTGGACGCAGCTGACGGCCTGATGCTGCTCCCGCCGCGGATCATCACGCCCGGCGACTTGCCGGAGTTGCTCTACCGCAGCCCTGATGCGGTCGTGATCCACGATCTGCGTCGCACGCTGGTGCGCGCGCACGTGTTGAGTCAGGCTGAGGATGGGTTGATCAAGAGCATTATTCCCGATCCGCCGGAAGCGGAAAATGTGCGCGGGTGGTGGAATGTGGCGCGTGAGTTGGAGAGAGTTTACGACGCCGTCGCCGCCGGTGCGGTAGAGCTGGAACAGATCCCCGCGTTATGTCGAAATCAGTTGGACTTTCCGGATGAGCAGCGATGGGTGGCCCTGGACCAGCTTGACCGTGCGTATCAGAAAATGCTGGATCGGCATGGATTGACGGATCGCAACCGTGCGCGGCTGGCAGCATTGAAAGCCGGCTCGTGCGCTGCCGAGCGCGACATCGTCCTCGTCTGTACCGCAGACCTGGATCAGCTTCCCATTCGCATGCTTCGTCAGGCTGCCCAGACGAGTGAGCAGGGCAGCGGCAATATTTTCGCGCTGGTCCATGCTCCTGAATCCGAGGCGGCGACGTTTGACGAGCTGGGTTGCCTGCTGGTGGATTCCTGGAGTGCGCGACAGATTGACCCGGACCCTCGGATCATCCGCATCGTGGATCGTCCGCGCGATCAGGCGTATGAAACCCTGCGTCAGATGGAATCGTTCAATGGGCGCTTCGCCGCAGATCAGATCACGATCGGCATCGGTGATGACAAGATCTCGCCGATGATTGCGCGTGTGCTGGAGATTGCCGGTATTTCCACACGGTCAGCCATCGCACGGGAGGTTTCGCAGTCCGCACCGGTGATGCTCTTGACCGCGATGACACGGTTTATCGAGAGCGAGCGTTTCGATGACTTTGCCTCGCTCCTGCGTCATCCGGACATCGAGGAATTTCTGCTGGAAAGATCACGGCCCAATGCCGCGACACCCGCTGCTGAAGATACAGCGCACGGTTCAGGTGACTGGCTTACGCTGCTGGATGATTACATCACCGATCACCTGCAAGGCCGGCTGTCCGATCAATGGCTGGGCGAAAAATTCCGCGCAGCTCGACTCAAAAAAACGTGGGAGACGATCCGTGCGCTGGTGCCAGCGGACCATCACGTGGCGCGACCGCTACCGGAGTGGGCGACGGTCTTTTCCAAGTTGCTGGAGCGAGTTTACAGCCACCGTGAACTCAACCGCGAGATACCGGACGATCGGTTGCTGCTGCTGGCGTTGCAGAAAATCGCCGACGCCATCCGCGAGTTGGCTGAACTTGATGCAGCCGATCCCCTCACGCCGTCACTCTCGCTGGTGGAAGCTACAGCCATCCTCATTTCCTGTCTGACCGGTGCGACCATTCCGCCTTTGTCGAGCGGGCCGGCTGTCGAGTTGCTCGGCTGGCTTGAACTCCAGCTTGATGATGCGCCAGCGCTGATCGTCACCGGCGTCAATGAAGGCTATATCCCTGAAAGCGTGCGGGCCGATGCTTTTCTGCCCGATCGCACCCGCCGTTTTCTGGGGCTGGTGGACAACCGCCGCCGTCTGGCTCGTGATAAGTACGCGATGTATGCGATCCTGCGCAGCCGTCCGACAGTGCGATTTATCAGCGGACGACGAGGATCGGACGACAACCCCCTCACACCCAGCCGCCTGCTTCTGTCCTGTTCACCGGATGAATTACCCCGCCGCGTGCTGCGGTTTTACGACCCCAAATCCGCGGACACTGATCATGCTGTGTCGTCCACCGTACTTGAATCGGGAAAAACCAGTCGCTTCATCGTGCCTCCACCGCAGCCGCCGGCAACACCGATCAACCGGCTCTACGTCACCGCATTTCGGGACTATCTGCGGTGTCCGTATCGTTTCTACCTTCAGCACGTTCTCAAATTGAAAGCTCTCGATGATCGTGCGGTGGAGCTGGATGCGGCTTCTTTTGGCAACCTGGCGCATGAAGTACTTCAGATGTTTGGAGACAGCGATTTAGCTGTGTCGTCCGACGCCGACGCCATCGGGAATGATCTGCTCGCCCGGCTGGGTGAATTGGTGCGCCACCACTATGGCGATGAGCTTGGCGCCGCGGTGATGATCCAGACGCAGCAGCTCAGCGAGCGTTTGCGTGCCTTTGCCCGGTGGCATGCCGCCCAGACCGCGCAAGGCTGGCGCATCGTCGCGCGGGAGCAGAAAGTAACCGCCACGATCGACGTGGACGGTCAGCCGTTCGAGATCACCGGAAAAATCGACCGCATCGACAGAGACGAAGCGGGCCGCGTGCGTATCGCGGACTACAAAACCGGTGACAAAGCAGCGAAACCAGAAGCCATTCACCGGAAAAGCGGTGAATGGGTCGATCTTCAACTGCCCCTCTATCGCGTGTTGGTTGCCAGTCTGAATCTGCCGGGAGTCCGCGGCGAGCCGGTGATGGGTTACATCCAACTGCCCAGAGAATTGTCGAGTGTCGGCTTTACCGAGGCAACGTGGTCGCAGGCGGAGCTTGATGCCGCCCTCGAAACTGCGGCAAAGGTGGTCCGTGGGCTGCGTGAGGGAGTATTTTGGCCGCCGACATATCCAGTTGACTACATGGAAGATTTCGCGGGTATCTGTCTGGACGACTGGGAGGAGCGTGAGACAGCACTGTCTGAAGGTAATCGTCTGGCTGGTCTGCCAAAGAGGAGCGGGCGATGACCGTATCGGCCACGCATCTATTGATTAGTGCGTCGGCGGGGACCGGCAAGACTCACGCCCTGACGGCTCGCTATCTCAAACTGTTGCGCCACGGCGCACTGCCGGAGACCATCCTGGCCACGACGTTTACCCGTAAGGCTGCCGGTGAAATCCTCGCCCGTGTGCTGTTGCGGCTGGCGAAAGCAGCTAGCTCGGATCACGAAGCCGCCAAGCTGGCCGAAGACATCAAGGATTTCACGCTCACACAGCAGGATTGCCGGAAACTCCTCGTCCAGCTCTGCGACTCGCTTCATAGCGTGACCATTTCAACCATCGATGGTTTCTTCAATCGCGTGGCGTCGAGCTTTCGGTTCGAGTTGGGTATTCCGCCATCGCCGCGCATCGTCGATGAGCGCGATTCCCTGATTAACCAGATTCGCCTGCGCGCCATCGAAGCACTGCTTGCTGACGACCAGCCGCAGGTACTCATCGATCTGCTCCGAAGGCTGCACCACGACAGTAATAAGCGGTCGGTGACCGATTCGATCGAGACCATCGTAAGCGAGCTATACGAGATCTACCGCGAAGCACCAGAGGAAGACAAGTGGAACAGACTCAGCGTCCCGCCCGTGCCGACGGAGGAACAGATACGCGACATTAGTAACGGACTGCTCGCCGTGTGCGTTGAAGGTGCTGTCCCAACCAAAAATCTCGCCAAGGCACTGCGCACCTGTCGTGAATTGTTTGAGCAACGTCAATGGGATGTACTGGCGGGAAACACCCTCATCTGCGCCGTGCGCTCCGGTAAATGTACGTATGGCGGGACGACAATCGATCTCCGTGTGGTCGCTGTACTGGAGCCTTTGGTCCGCTGCGTAGACGCGATCGCGATTCAGCGCGTCGCGCAGCGCGGTGAGGCGTCCTATGACCTGGTCCGCCGGTTCGACAGCCACTTCACCCGTCTCCGTCATGAACAGAACGTGCTGCTTTTTTCCGACCTGACACATAAGCTCGCCCGCGAACTGCAAACACTGGGTGAACAAATCTGGTTTGACGTTTACTACCGTCTCGATTCGCGCGTCAAGCATCTGTTGCTCGACGAATTTCAGGACACGAGTATTGCCCAGTGGACGGTGCTGCAACCCGTGGCCTCGGAGATCACTGCCAGCGATGATGGCACGATGTCGCACAGCTTTTTCTGCGTCGGCGATGTCAAACAGGCGATCTACAACTGGCGCGGCGGTTGTGCCGAGATTTTCAACCAACTCCCCAAACAGTTGAACCTGATAAATATGTCGATCGAAACGCTCGACAAGAGCCACCGATCCTCATCAATCGTGCTCGACGCGGTAAACGCAGTGTTCAGCGACCTGACGGAAAATCCTGTGCTGAATACTCACGCTCCGATCGTGCAGCGGTGGGCGCAGAAGTTCCCCAGACACGAAGCAGTTAAGTCCCTGCCCGGTTGTGTGGAACTGCTCACATCGACTCTGACGCAAGGGGAAGTCACGGTTAATGAAGATAGTGATGGTGACGATTCCGCGGTCACGGAGCAGGCATCAACACATGAGGTGTTTGTCGCGGAAAAAATCACCGCTTTGCATCGTGCTGTGCCCGGAGCTTCCATTGGAGTGCTTGTCTCAACGCATCTCGCAGCGAGTCGTCTCCTGCCGCAGCTTCGTAATCTGGGAGTGGACGCCAGCGGCGAGGGCGGTGTTGCCATCACCGGCGATCCGGCGGTGCTGGCGATCCTTGCAGCTCTAACCCTGGCGGATCATCCCGGCGACAGCATCGCGGCTTTTCACGTGCTTCATTCGCCGCTGAACGAGATTGTCGGTCTTGGAAGTCAACGCTCCGCGGATTGCCACGCCGTCGCGATGCACATCCGACATGAGATCTTGAATCGCGGTTATGCCGACCTCATCGCCGACTGGGTGCAGCGATTGGCGCCCTCATGCGGGCCGTCGAGCACAAGGCGGCTGCTGCAACTGATCGAAATAGCCGACAGCTACGATGCGACGATCACGCTGCGCACCCGCGATTTTGTGGAGTATGTCCACGCGAAGCGCGTCGAAGAGACATCGCTTTCGCCGGTACGGGTGATGACGGTGCATGCGGCAAAGGGGCTGGAGTTTGATGCGGTGGTGATGCCGGAGCTTGATCGTCTGATTGTGAAAATGACCGACCTGCCTGCTTATGTGGAACGTGATGCGCCGACCTTGCCGATCAGTGCTGTCTTCGCCCCGGCGAATAAGGATGTGCGGTCGCTTTCCAGCGATCTTGAAAAAGCCTACAACCAGATGCTTGAAAGCCGTCTGCGCGACGACCTGTCCGTGCTCTATGTTGCGATGACTCGGGCACGTCACGCGCTGTACATGATTGCCAAACCATTGTCGATGAAGAAAGATGGTAATGCCTGCGCGCGCGGATGGAGCAATCTCAGCTACGCGGCGATTCTCCGGCGGGCACTGGGGCCAGAGCAGCCGACCTATGAAGGCGGGGAGACTTTGTATTCCAAGGGCGGTAATGAGTGGATGAAGCTGTTTGCCAGTGTTGCACCCGCTCCGCCTGTTATGGAGTTGCTGCGACCGAAGCTCGCGCAGTCACCGTCGGTGGCACAACGGGCATTGGCGGTGGTAGCGCCGTCATCTCGTGAAGCTGGAGGGACGGTTCGGACCGCCGACCTGTTCGCTTTAGAAACCAGCAGCGCGAGGGTCCGAGGCAGCATTTTTCACGCATGGTTTGAGCAGGTTGAATGGATGGATTCTGCGCTGCCGGACGATTCTGCTTTGCTGCAAATTGCCGCTGATGTGGTGAATGATCTGGGCCGTGCGGGCGGAATGAGCGGTGAAGCCCGGCTTCGTCCGCTGTTGGCGGAGTTTCACCGGATGCTGGAGATTCCTTCGGTTCGCGCAGCTCTAGGACGCGCTGAAAAAGGCGCGGAGCTTTGGCGCGAGCGGCCATTTATCGTGCGGATCAACGGAGAGATCATGCGCGGGCAGTTCGACCGCGTGGTGGTTCATCGCCATACCGGCCGACAGGTGACAGCCACGCTGACCGACTTTAAGAGCGATACGGTGACTGTTGACAACCTGTCGCAGCGCGTGGAGGCCTATCGCCCGCAGATCGACAGCTATCGAGCCGCACTGGCAGCCATGCTCAAAATCCCGATTGCGAACGTCACCGCTAAGCTCCTTTTCATCAACAGGGGTGAGGTTGTCGATATCCATTGACCGTATCATGTTTGCGTGATGGCGGGCCTATCCATGATTCATCGCTGGTCGATCGGCGTGGCGGCGACAGTGATCGCGCTGAGCTGCACAGGATGTAATTCCTGGAAGCGTGTCGATACCACGGTGGGGCTGCTGACGGTACCCAACGTGGACACGGACAAGGTGGATGGGCGGCAGGTCATCCGCATGAGAGGGCGTCTTTCCAGCGTGACGATCGATCCGGTGGGTGCCCGCGTCATTGATTTTCATGTTGGTCGTCGTCCGAAATGGATTTCAGAAAAGGTGGATCCCCGCAGCCTGGCGGACCCGACCTATCGCCTGGTCGAGCGGCCGCAAAAAGCAAATGTCCTCAGTTCGCCCGGATGGATGACGACCGTGGAGGGCTGTCCCGCACTGGACGCTTCGACCTATTGGCAGGTCGAAGCATGGGGCGATCATCTGGTTTTATTAAGCGATAAGCATTGCGGCCTGCGCTGGCGCAAGACATTTGATCTGCATCGAGAGTCGGCGACGCTCGATATCACCGTAGAGCTGGAAAACGTGCAGGGAAAACCGCTGCCTCACGGTGCTGTCACCTCGCAGCTGGCGACAGCGGGAGAGTTGACGGGTGACAGCGCGGTGCAGCGTGGAATTGTCGAAGGTCAGCAGTTTGAGCGTCAGTGGCTCGATGGACCATCAACAGCAGAGATGTTCGCCATGCCCGCGGGGACGCTCAGAGGCTATGGCCGATTAAAGTGGCGCGAACGCTGGATGATCAAAAGCGGAACACCGGCTACTCAGCCGGGAGAATCGGCGGATGCGTCCCTGTCCTCGCAACCCACGGAAGGACGATAAAGCCACTGTGAAAACCGTCGCATGGTTAGTCTGCCTGGGAGCGGGAATTTTCGCACTCTTTGCCTGCGGCGAGGACGTGCCGCGCGGTTCGGGGCCGGGTAATACCGCGGCTGCATCCGCACCGGCGAGTGAGCCGGCCAAACCGCTTGTGGTTGTCTCGATTTATCCCGTGGCGAGCATCGTGGATCAGCTCGCGGGGGACTGGTTGGAGATTTACACGCTGATTCCACCTGATGGCTTGTCAACCAGCCGCAAGCTAAGCGATTACTCTCGCAAAAAGCTTTCTCAGGCTCAGGTGTTGTTTACCGTTTCTCCCGAATACGACGGATGGATTGAGGCAGAGGCGAAGGAGGTTTCTCGCAAGGATCTCAAACTCCTGCGCTTCTCTGATATCGTCGGCCTCACCGGGGCTGGTGCTCGGACAAAGCCCGCCACGGAGCCAGACACTCGCGACGCGCAGGCACTCTGGCTCGATCCAGCCCTGGTGGATTACTTCATCCAGCAACTCGGCGATCGACTTTCCCCGCTGGTGATGGAGCATGCGACATCGCTGCGCACACGGGCGAAACTGATGCGTACCCGCCTCATCGCCATCGACGTGGAGTTTGCGGCCAAGTTTCGTGAGTCGGAGCAACGCAAACTGGTGGTTTACGATCCGTCGTTCGACGGCTTGATGCGGAAATATGGTTTGGAGGTCGTCGGCCATGTGAAAAGCTCGATCGCCGATGACACGCCTGCACTCGATGCACAAGAGCTGGCGCACGTGATCGAGGAGCATCACCTGCCCGTGGTGTACGGCTACGCTAGACGGAATGATCCGACGCTTGATGCGGTGATTCGCCACACCGGGGTGAAACTTATCGCGCTCGATCCGATGGGTGGGGAGGGGATCAGCGGTTACGACAACTACCTTGACATGCTCAAATCAAATCTGGAAAAACTTGAGTACGGCCAGGCGCGGCCGACAAAAAAACAGAGTGACGACGATTTCTGAGTCCGGGAGTCAGTGTTCATTTGCTGACTCGTGACTGGAGTCATGCACCGGCGACGTGTTGCGGTCGTGTTCATGATGGGGGTGAAGTTCGAATCGGCTGACACCCCACGCCAGCGCCAGCCCCAGCAAAAAGACGATGGACAACGGCACGCGGTCGTGAGCGTGAAATTGCAGTTCCGGCAAAAGGTCGCTGGTTGAGATGCAGAGAAACGTGCCGGCGGAAAACGCCAGAGCACAGCCGACGACGACACCGCTGTGGTCGGGGCCTACGCCGATGTAGAAGATCAGCACTCCCAGAGGGATCGCCAGCGCGAAGAGGCCGTTGACGATATGGCAGGCTTTGGTGGACCAGCCGCCCGAGGACATGAGCGTGACGAGAGTCATCGAATCAAAAGGCCGGTGCAGGAGGATTACGAGGAAGACGGTCAACCCCGCCGCGACGGAAGCGGCGTCGCTGTGAGGGCGAGTGGTAGCCGCAACAGCGGCCGCCAACGCGATACCGTCGAGAATGCTGTGGAGCGTCAGGCCGATCGCGGCTCCACTCCACGAGAGCGCGTGGGTGCTCAGAGCGTCCTCATGGTGGACGTGTCCGGTGCAGGCGTGATCGTGGTCATGATGATGCGCGTGGCTGTGGTCGCGGGTAGGGGTGTCGAACTTGTCGGCCTCTGATTCAGGCACGTCGTGGCGGTGATATTGAAAAAACCGCTCGATAAAAAACATCGCCAGGAATCCCGCCAGCAGCCAGAGCACGACACGGTCTATGTCTCCGACCGCTTCGGCGGCGTGCGGCAGCATGTGCAGCAAACCAACTCCCAGCATGAAGCCGGCGATACCGCTGATCGCCAGTTCCATCCGTTTATGGGTCAACCGGACAAAGTGGGGAATCCATCCGCCCAGAAGCGATGCGACGACAATCAGCAGGCAGTAAACGACGAGGCGCGTGGTGGGGGGCATGACGGCCTTCCGCGTTGCGGATTACAGATGCGCCTGATTGCGAACGAACCGTCAATTATGGTGCCCTGTGCCGCTTGTGCAAGAGTGCCTTGAACGTGCAAAGCTCCCGGCGGGCAGTTATCACGAATCGATCAGGCTCGATTCACCGCGGAGATCCTTTTTACGGGCTTCCACGGGTTCATATCAGCGAATCTTCCTTGGAGATTCCCAGAGCCGGCCGCACGTCGAGTTGTACCAGCTTTTCCCGTTGGACTTTCTTAGCAGTTTCGGGGTCCACGTAGTCGCTGTGACAGGATGGCTTGGCAGCCGTATCCGTTGAGGTTGCCGTGTTTTTGCTGTCGGTGGTATCGTCGGTACCGCCAGTCATCGCTTTCTTTGTTTTGCTTGCGAGTTTGTGGATTTCATCGGGACTCAGTACGCCGCGCTTTGCCAGGATTTCCTGCTGCTGGGCGGTAAGAGCCGCGGACTTGATGGGCTTGTCCCACTCGTAGTTTTCATCTTTGCCGGAGCAGAACTCATTGATCTCCTTGCTGATCCGCACGCTGCACCAGTCGTGGCCGCACATGGCGCAGAAGTCGGTGTCCACATCAAGGTCTTCATCGTGGTAGGCGCGGGCGGTGTCGGGATCGAATGACAGCTCGAAATGTTTCTGCCAGTTGAGGGCGGCGCGGGCCTTGGTCAACTCATCATCACGGTCGCGCGAGCCGGGGATACCCAGGGCCACGTCAGCCGCATGAGCCGCGATTTTGTAGGCAATACAGCCCTGTTTCACGTCATCCTTTTTCGGCAGGCCCAGATGTTCCTTGGGGGTCACGTAGCAGAGCATGCTCGCGCCGTGATAGGCGGCATACGTGGCACCGATGCAACTGGTGATGTGGTCGTAACCGGGGAAAATGTCCGTTACCAGCGGGCCGAGCACGTAGAATGGCGCGCCATGGCAGAGCTGCCGTTCGAGTTTCATGTTGTATTCGATCTGATCCACCGGCACGTGTCCGGGGCCTTCGATCATCACCTGCACGCCGTGGGTCCAGGCGCGTTCGGTCAGCTCACCCATGGTCGCCAGCTCGCGGAGCTGCGCCTGATCGGAGGCGTCCGCCAGTCCGCCGGGTCGCAAGCCGTCGCCGATAGAGAAGGTCACGTCATACTGCCGCATGATCCGGCAGATGTCATCCCAGTGGGTGAACATCGGATTCTGTTGGTTGTGAACGAGCATCCACTTGGCCAGCAGCGAGCCTCCACGGGAGACGATGCCGATGAGTCGTTTTCTGACAAAAGGCAGATGTTCGCGCAACACGCCGGCGTGGATTGTGAAATAGTCCACACCCTGCTTGGCCTGATGCTCGATCTGTTCGAGGATGAGGGGAGGAGTGAGGTCTTCGATCTTTCTCCCGATAATCATGGAATAGATCGGTACCGTGCCAATGGGTGTTGTCGATTCGCGGATGATCGCCTGTCGCGTCGCGTCGAGGTCACCACCCGTGCTCAGGTCCATGACCGTGTCGGCACCCCATTTTTCCGCCCACTTGAGCTTTTCGACTTCCTCATCGAGTGAGCTGGAAACGGGAGAGGCTCCCATGTTGGCGTTGACTTTGGTCTTGCTCGCCCGGCCAATCGCCATTGGTTCGAGCTTGTACTTGAGATGCTGAATGTTGGCGGGGATGACCATCCGGCCGGCTGCGACCTCATCGCGTACCTGCTGCGGTGTTAGGTGCGGTTCACGCTCCGCGACACGGCGCATCTCCGGCGTGATGGTTCCCAGTCGTGCATGCTCAAGCTGAGTGATGGGTTTGAAGTCCGCCGGTGCCCGCCACGCCTGTGCGTGTTCCTTGTTGGCCGGATCGACACATTCCCAGTCACCGGGCATGAAATCCCACGCGGTCTTGTCCGACGGCTCAGGCATGCCGGGTGTGTCCGGTGAGCTGAAGGTGTACCGACCCGCGAGGCCGGCAGCGATTTGCGGCTTTTTCGCAAAGCTGCCCGGTGTCGTACCTTGCGCATCAGTCGATGGATTCGCACCTAGCGGCGGCAGGGTGAAAGGTGCTTCGGTGGAAGCAGACGGATTGGAACGGATCATGTCGAACTCCTCAAAAACAGCTTGGGAAGCTCGACTCGGAGAGCGACGCGGGAGCATCGCCCAGGAGTTCGCTTCCCTACGCCGGGGCCAGCCGGATCAGGTTCTAAGGGTTTGATCTCAGTCCAGCCCGCTGATGGCGCAGGCGACGGACACCCCTAGCGAACGCTTGGTATTGTAGCACCTTCATTGCGCCGACGTCGGCGGTAAAGTCTTGGTTAGTCGAGCCTCCACCCGTCTCAACATCCTCAGAATAAAATCGTTCGCATGTCCGAACCTGCTTTTATCACCCGTCTGGTCGCCAGTGAGAAGCGTATTGATGAAGTGGTGGTGATGGTGGGTCAGCGTGTCGTCGCGACGCTGCCCCTATCGGTCGTCATGGAAGCAGGCCTGAAAGTGGGGCAGGCGTGGGACGGAGCGTTGGCAGCACGAGTCAAGTCACTGGCGGATTTCAACCGTGCGGTGTCCGCAGCGATGAAAGCGGTGGGACGCCGTCCGCTCAGCATTCGCAGGCTTGAGGGAAAGATGCGAAAGGCTGGTCATGACGACGACACGATCGCGCGTGTGGTCGAGCGGATGAAGGGCCTTGGCGCACTGGATGATGAAAAATTTGGCCGGGCACTGGTGGCGGAAATCCAGTCGCATAAACTAGCCGGCCCCGCGCTGCTCCGCGCCAAACTCCAGCAACGCGGGCTGGAACAGCGACTGATTGCAAAACTTCTGCGAGAAACAGCGGAAGATCCCGCCCGTGATGCGGTCGCCGACGCCAGAGAGCTGGCTCGGAAAAAACTGCGCGGTCTCAGCCGACTCGAACCCGTGACCCGGAAACGTCGTCTCTGGGGTATGCTCGCTCGACGAGGGTTCGACTCGGAGACGATCTCAACGGCATTGTCGGGATTGACAGAGTTGAGCGGCTCAAGCGAGGAGGAGTTTTAGGGCGTCAGGACCGCAGGACTTCATCCCTGGTCAAGTCGTCACCCCAGAGGACGAAAGTTTGCCGTCTTTAGATTTGCTGATGAGTCTGATATTTTCGATGCGAAGGGCCTTGTCAATAGCCTTGGTCATGTCGTAGAGCGTCAGACACGCGACGCTCACCGCCACCAGTGCCTCCATTTCGACACCTGTGCGAGCTGCGATGCTGGCACTGGCGGTGACGCGGACAACATTCGACGCGGTTCGGGCGAAGTCAACCGATACGTGATCCAGCGGCAGCGAATGGCAAAGCGGGATCAGCGCATCGGTACGTTTGGCAGCGGAGATGCCGGCAATGCGAGCGACGGCGAGGGCTTCACCCTTGGGCAGGTCGCCACGCAGCAGGCGGTCCAATGTGGCTGGCGCGGCGACAAAGTCCCCCGATGCGATGGCGACACGATGGACGATCGGCTTATGGCCAACGCCCACCATTCGGGCTCGCCCAGCTTCATCCAGATGCGTCAGCTTGGTTCGAGATGGGCGGTCGGCAGTCTTTGATGAGGAGCGTTGGCGCGGCATGGCAAGATTGTAATCGACATCGCAGCGGATCACGTGTGACGGATTACATCATCACCCTCCCAACTTAATCGCTGCCGTTACAATGCCATCATGCCCGCAAGGCGATTGCTCATCATGTTGGCACTTCTGACGTCGGCTGGCTGCGTCGAGCGGACGATCAGCATCACGTCCGAACCTGACGGCGCACTGGTGTACCTCAACGATGAGGAAGTCGGCCGTACGCCTGTGACCGTACCGTTTACCTACTACGGCACCTATGACGTGCGACTGGAACACGAGGGCTACCAACCCCTGTGGACGCAACAGCGTGCCAAGGCTCCCTGGTGGGAAGCACCGGGCCCGGACCTGCTGGCGGAAGTCAAACCGCACAACAAAACGGAACAGGTCTGGCATTTCACGATGAAGCCGGAAGAACCGGTTGACCACGATACGCTGGTCGATCGCGCCCGTCAGCTCCGCGCTTCGCTATCTGATCAAATCCAGCCAACGCCGACGACACAACCAGACCGCCAATAGCACGGCTCGATACCCGTTATCTGGGCGCTTTTGTTGACGATCCATCCAGCGGATTCACAAAGAGCAGATATTTTTCGACGATCCTGCCATTGACGAGATGTTCGTCCACGATTTGTCGGAGTGCTTCAGGCGTGCATCGGCCGTACCACGTACCTTCGGGATAGACGACGGCAATCGGCCCGCCCTGACACACTTTCATGCACTGCGTCTTCGTCGCCCACGGGTGCGCACAGCCGTCGAGACCCAATTCTTTGACACGTTCCTTGAGGTAGTCCCACGATCGTTTCATCTCTTTGCGGCCGGCGCATGCGGCTTCTTCGGTGTCACAACAGAGGAAGATGTGTCGCTGGATGGAGGTCAGGCCGAGTTTTCGCGCGCTTTGCCGTGCCTTGTGCAATTCGTGGGTGAGATCGTCGGACAAGGTGACACTCCGATACCGCGGATCAAAGTAATCCGAACAAAGGATAGGCGCGATGCGAGAAAAAAGGCGCGAACGTCCGTGAGGCATATCCGTCAGAGGTTGGGAAGCCTTGGTTCGCAGAAATTGAAACAGCATAGTTCAGCAACAGACCTTGCCTAGGCTTAATGAGGACGACCGATACATGCACCGAGAGCAAGGATGCTTCGCTCCGCACACGTTAAACGGATGCGCGATCCTATTACGGTTGCGGTTTGTTGAGATGCGGCTTCGTAGTCTCAGATGAGTTCGTCTGACAACCGAGAGATCCGGCTGCGATCAGGTGTTCCTCAACGATGCGTCCGCCAATGAGGTGTTGCGTTATGATTTTTTCGAGCACTGCGGGATCGCATCCGCCGTACCACGCACCTTCGGGATAGACGACGGCAATTGGCCCGCCGCGGCAGATGCGCAGGCAGTTGGCTTTGGTTCGCGCGACGCCGCCTTGTTCGGACAGGCCCAGTTCCTTGAGTCGGGTTTTGAGGAATTCCCATGCGACGAGCGAGCGTTGTTTGTCGCAGCACTTGGGGTTGGTCTGATCGCAGCAGAGGAAGATGTGTCGCCCGGTCGCAGGCAGGCCCAGCGATTTCGCGACTTTTCGTTGTTCTGCCAGTTCCTGGGGTGATGCGGGTTCGTTCATCCTTCGATTACTTTCAAGGCCATGAGGTCGAGCACGTCGATGAGGCCGAGCACCTTGCCCGTTTCGTCCACGACGGGAATTTCATCGAAGCGGAATTCGCGGACCATCTGCACAGCATCGCGCACTAATGCTGCATGGGTCAGGACGCGGGGGTTTCGAGTCATGAACCGTCCGATCGGCTGCTGCCACGAGGACAGACCGTGCTTGATGAACGTGTTTCGCAGGTCGCCATCGGTAAAGAGTCCCGCCAGCGTGCCGTCCGGATGGACGATGATCATTGCGCCTACACGACGACCGCCTTTGGAAAATTCTCCGGCATAGGCATACGCCTGTTCGATGGTCATCTCCGGCTGGATGAGGGGGAGGTTTTTCCCCGCATGAAGACGCATGGCTTCGGTGACGGGCATGAGGTGTCGCCCCAGTCCGCCGCCGGGATGAACTTTCTTGAAATCTTCGATACCGAAGTTCCGTCGCCTGCTGACGCAGAGTGCCAGCGCATCCCCCAGGGCGAGCATGGCAGTGGTGCTGGCGGTGGGGGCGAGGTTGAGCGGGCAGGCCTCGGTTACATCACCGATGCAGAGTGTGACAGCCGCGAGTCGGCCCAGGTCGCACGCCTGTTTACCTGTGATGGCGATGACCGGCACGCCGTCCTGTCGCAGCAGCGTCGCCAGCGCGACGATCTCTTCGGTGTTACCTGAATAAGAAAGTGCCAGCACCACATCGACGGCACGAACGCGGCCCAAGTCGCCGTGCATCGCTTCGGTCGGATACAGAAAATGGCTCGGTGTACCCGTGGAAGCGAAGGTGGCGGAAAGTTTCTGACCGATGAAATGGCTCTTGCCCAGCCCGGTCACCACGACCGCTCCGCTCCCAGTCTGCGCGGTGTTGCCGGTCCGTTCCAGGATCAGATCAACCGCACGGTCAAATGCCTCGTCGATCAATACCCGTGCTACTGCGTCGGCTTCCGCGCGGAGTACCCCCTGGGCAAACTCCCGCTGAGTTTGCTCCGGTACCGCTGCAGGCTCGCCACGTGCTTTATTCATGCTGCGTAAATGGGTAAACTCGACATTATGCGAGGGCCATTCCGGTCCCGCAAACCCGGCGATACCCGCACCGGCGGGAACGCGAAGTCACGGAGGACATCATGCCCCGCACGCTGGAAGACTACCGAGTCGAGCTTGACTTCTATGCCGGCCCGCTCGATCTGTTGCTCCATCTGGTCAAGCGGCATGAGATCGATCTCAACGATATCCCCCTCGCCCGACTCACCGAGCAGTACCTCGAACACCTTCGTGTGATCGAACAGATTGACGTTGATCTGGCAGGTGAATTTCTGGTGATGGCTGCGACTCTGCTGGAGATTAAAAGCCAGATGCTCGTGCCTCGTCCGGAGATGGCCGAGGGTGAGACCGCCCTTACCGCGACGACGGAAAATCCGCTCGATCCGCGCTATGAGCTTGTGCAGCAGTTGCTCGCCTATAAGCGGTTCAAAGATGCGGCGAACGGTCTGGAGCATCGCCGCCGTGAATGGGAATCGCGTTTTGCCCGCGCGGGGAATTCTGCGCCGGCGAGGAAGACGCTTGCGGAGCTGGAAGCCGAAGGCCGAAACGAAGACTCCGAACCGGTTGAGATCGACCTTGAAGATGTGCATGTGCTCGATCTATGTGCTGCGTTTTCGCGGATTCTCGACTCGATCGGACAGAACAAGAGCCATCAGGTCACCTACGACGATACGCCTATCGCCCTGCACGCGGACGACATCGTGGATCGGCTCCAGCGCGACGGTGCGATGTCGTTACAGGCGATTTTTGTTGGACGTCAATCACGGAGTGAGATGATCGGCCTGTTTCTGGCGACGCTGGAACTGGTTCGGCAGCGTCGCGTGCGCGTGCTTCAGGATCGGGCAGCGGGGGAGATCAAGCTCGAGCTGCGCCCGGAGGCGGATCAGGTCATCTCCGAGGATAAGGCTACCGATTGGCGCGACCCTCAGACGGGAGAAATGCAGTACGAATGGCCGAGCGAAGATGCGAGGCTCCGCGCTCAGCGTAGGGCGAAACTGCGTGCCAGCTACATCGCCCGCAGGAAAGCGGGAGAAGCTGTACCCGATGAAGAAGTCATCGACGTGGATGATGAGATCGAATCGAGCGACGAAGAGGCCAGCCAAGACGACCAGACGGTATAGAGCTTATTCGGATTTTCGATCACTCGTCGATCGATCACCCACACATTGAGCGCAGTGGTTTACGGCACGCGGCTTGTCGAACGTTGTCTCTCAAGTCACATCATTACGCACCGTTCCTCACGCACGGAGAGTGGAGGCGTCACCGCATGCTTTCATTTATGCTCATTCGGATAGATTTTTGATCTTCCGCGCGTGATCTTCATCCGAAACGAACGGAGTAAACCGGCGGCAGGTGCTCGCTCACAGTCTGCCAGGTATCGCCCTGATTTTCCGTCACCCATAACGAGCCGGTCGTCGTGCCAAAGGCCAATCGGTTCCCGCTGCGGTCGATGTCCAGAGCATGACGAAAGGTGAGGTCGTAGGCGTGTTCCTGCGGCAGACCGTTGCGCAATGCCTCGAAGGTTTTTCCGCCATCACGTGTGCGCGTTACACATACCTGGCCGTTGGCTGCGACGCGCTGTTCATCCTTGATGCCGGGTACAAACCATGCGGTATCAGGTTTCGTGGGATGGACAGCGACTGCGAAGCCGAAGGCCGAAGGTTTGACGTTCTTAATCTCCGTCCACGATTTGGAACTATCGGTTGTTCGGAAGATACCGTTGTGATGCTGGATCCAGAGGTTGTCGGGCTGTGTCGGACACTGCACCATGCGATGAGCGTCCTGGCCGTCGGGGTTGTATGCCTGATCGGGGGGCAGATAGTCGGAGCGCAGGCCGTGTCCGGTCTGTCCCCATGATTTACCGGCATCGGTCGTGGTCCAGACACCGCCGCATGAGATGGCGATGCGAATGGTTTTAGAGTCACGGGGATCGACGCAGATGGAGTGGGGTGCTGGCCAATCCGTGCCGCCTCCGACCCAGGCTCTCCGACCGGGGTGATCCCATAACGCGCGGTTCAACTCCCACGATTCACCTGCGTCTTCCGAATAAAAGACCCCACCCGGTGCGGTGCCGCACCAGAGCGTGCCTTTGCGTGCGGGGTCCGCGACTTCGAGCGCCCAGATACCTTCGAGATTCCAGGGAATCGGAACCTTGCGCATTGGGCAGATGTCATCAGCATTTTCAGGGCGGGCCGGATACTTGGGCACCGCGACTTCGATCCACGTCGCGCCGTTATCACGAGTGCGCTGGAGTTTGCGCCCCCAGTGGCCGTGGTCGATCACGGCATACAGCGTACCGCCCGGATCACGTGCGTCGGCGAGCATCAGCGGCACCGGCGCGCCGAGAAAGTCCACACGGTCGATGCTCCACTTCGCTGCGGGCCCTCGTTTAATCGTGAACAGCCCCTTACGCGTGCCGACGAGTAGTCGCTCGGACATGGACGCGGCTCCTTGATAGCGTGATGCCATCAGGCGGATCGGAGTTCGCCTGTTTTCTTTTAACCCCCGGAAAGCGCCTGCATCACGTCTATCTGAGCGCTGGGGCTTACCGCATCGGAAAGTGCGGTACGGTCAAGGATCGGCAGACCGTCAACGAAAACATTCACATGCTTGCGCAATGCACCCTGATCGTCCAGAAGATACCCGCGGACCACAGGAGCTTCGGCAAACACCGCTTCGAGTGATTCACGAACGGTGCGGCCTTCCACTTCTCGCGGCGCACACTTCACATAACGCTGGATATTCTGCGTGAAACGAATGTGGGGCATCGGTTCGCAGCTCCGCATAAGACCCACGAGTGTCCACAATAGAATCACGGCAAAACCGCAGCCATGCAACGGCTGACACTTTACGGGTGATTACTTGCCGCCGAGCTGATAGCGCACAAAGCTCTTGATCGTCGCGCCCTTGGGAAGCAGGTCCTTGACCTTTTTCTTTTCTTCCGGCCGGAGCACGAAGAGCTGTTCGTTAAGCACGGTTTCCTCGAAGAACTTGCGAATTTTCCCTTCGACCATTTTTTCGGCGATCTGTTCGGGCTTGCCTTGTTCGATGGCCTGGGCTTTGGCGATTTCGCGTTCCTTGGCGATGATTTCAGGGGAGATGTCCGCCTGTGTCACACCTAACGGGACCACCGGGTTGGCGGTCACGTGCTGACAAATTTCCTTGAGGAGTTCATCGGTTACGTTGGCGTCGCCGGTCTCAACCTCGACGACCACGCCGAGTTTCCCCGTGAAGTGGACGTAGGAGCCGACTTTACGACCGGTGCCGCCAACGACCTTGCCTCGTGCGAACTGTACGTTTTCCTTGGTCGTCAGACGCACTTCGTCGATGGCCGCCTGCATGGTATCGGTCTTGGTTACGTCGCCGGGCCCTGCTTTGAGGGCTTCGTCGGCGACCTTCTGTGCCATCTTGACGAACGTCTCACTCTTGGCGGTAAAGTCAGTCTCGGTGTTGACCTCGACGATTGCGCCGCGAGTGCGGTCGGCATTGACGACGGACGCGATACGACCTTCCGCGCTGGCGCGGTCAGTTCGTCCATCCATCTTGGCGATACCCTTCTTGCGGAGCAGGTCGATTGCAGCCTGCACGTCGCCGTTGGTTTCATTGAGAGCCTGCTTGCATTCCATCATCCCCAGCCCGGTGCGCTGGCGAAGGTCGTTCACATCTTTGGCGGTGATAGCCATGGGAGAAACTCCAAGGTTGATTGCTTGTTGAGTGTGATTACAGCCACTGACCGGATAAGCAGCGATGCGTTGGCACCTGCCGCAAGGACGATCGGCGGCGATCCATCGTCAAACGGAAAGATTACTTGGCGTCCGCGGTCGCTCCGCCGGTGGTCTGAGCGGCACCTTCGTCGCCGGCGTTCAGATCATCCGATCCGCTCGCAGAGGCGGAGCCTGTGTCATCGGCACGGAACTTGGCGCGGCTGCTCCGGCGCGGACGATCCGACTTTTCGCCCTGACCGGCACCTTCGTTATCCGCTTCCTTGCCGGTTTGTTCACGACGGGCCTGCTTACCTTCCATCACCGCGGCGCAGAGGTTCTGCACGATCACTTCGATGGCGCGCATCGCGTCATCATTGCCAGGAATCGGGATATCTGCATAGTCCGGGTCGCTGTCAGTGTCGATGAGGCAGACAGTGGGAATGCCGAGCTTGCGGGCTTCCTTCACCGCGTTGAGCTCGCGGTTGACGTCGATGACGACCATAGCGCCGGGAAGCTTGGTCATGCCGCGCAAACCGTCGAGGTTGCGGACAATTTTTTCGCGTTCGCGGTTGAGCTGGCTCTCCATTTTCTTGGAGTAGTTGTTGATCTCACCGCTGGTGACCAGACCTTCGAGTTCCTCGAGCCGCTTGAGCCGCTCACGGATGGTGCGGTAGTTGGTGAGCGTGCCGCCGAGCCAGCGTTCGGTGACCCAGTGTTGGCCGGTTTCTTTGACGTACTTTTCCAGACACGCCCGCGCCTGCCGTTTGGTGCCGACAAAGATCACATCTTTGCCGGAGGCAACGGTGCGGGTGAGGAATTTACGCGCCAGGAGCAGGCCTTTGATGGTGGCCTTGACATCGATGATGTGGATCTTGTTTTTCTTGTCGTAGATGTAGGGGGCCATTTTGGGGTTCCAGTTGGTCGTTCGGTGACCGAAGTGGATACCCGCTTCGACGAGGTCTTTGACGAGAGAGGCCATGAACAGACTCCTTCAAGGAGGCAGCGACACCGGCGGCGGCACGGGCAGGTCCGGGTGGGATCAGACGGCGGCAACAACGCCGCAGTCAAACCCGTTTTCGGATCCTCTGGGATCACTCCCGAAGGGTGCGACCGCTTTTAGGGCGCTTAGGATGAAAGCGTTAGGCACGGCCTCAAACCGTTGAGGCCTGTTACCGCTCAGGTTAGGGGTTTCGCCGGCCCGATTGCCGAACGAAGCCAATCCGCAGGTCCTGACCTTCCCTGCAACGCCGAATTGTAAAGGCGTTTCATCATTGTCGCAACTACACAGCGGCTCCCGCCGCCGAAAACCCTTGATTTACCGACAAATATTTACAAATCGGACTGCAAACCGACGGTCCGCTATGGTCGCGGCCTGCCAGACGGGATTTTTAGAGATGTTTGAACGTTAGTGTGCCGGGAGCGATTGCGGACCAGGATCGGGGAGGATGGAAAGTTCGCAAGGTCGTTGGCGATGGCGCAAGTGTGTTAACATCCCGCGTTTCTCGCAACGCTCCGGCTTGGGCCCGGGGTGATTGCCCTGACGAAACGAAGGAACGATGTATGGCTGAAAATCAGAATACGCCTGCTTCTGGAGCTTCGGAGTCTTCCGGGGGTGCGTCCGCACTGACGAAGACGATGGATAACATCGTCGCGCTATGTCGGCGTCGTGGGTTCATTTTCCAGTCTTCCGAAATCTACGGCGGGATCAACGGCTTCTGGGACTACGGCCCGCTGGGTGTCGAACTCAAACGCAACCTCAAGGACGCCTGGTGGCACGACATTGTGCGTGCCCCCGGCAAGGGGCCTGATGGAAGCCTGATTGAGATGGTGGGGCTGGATTCCACGATCATCACACACCCCAAGGTCTGGGAAGCGTCCGGCCATGTGGCGAACTTTGCTGATCCGATGTCACGGTGCGCCCGATGCGGCAATGCGGTACGGGCGGATCACCTCTGGGAAGTAATCACGACGCAATCGGCATGGTTTGATTCTCTGCTTCAGGAGGTTGAACCTAGCACCGGAAAGATCGATACGGAGCGCCTTTTGCGATGGGCCAGAGGGAAAGGGAAGCGTCTCGCGCCGAATCTGGCGTTAGTCCGCAACCCGGAGGTAACGCTGTCGTGGTTGACCGAGCGTATAAACTCGCAACCAGCAAACCGCCTCGAATTGAAAGAGCTCACGCAGTACCTGGCGACCGAACAGCTTGCTCAAACCGGGCTTCAGACGCCTTGCCCTGTGTGCGGCGGCGAGATGAGCGAATCGCGGCCGTTCAAGCTTATGTTCGAGAGCCATGCGGGACTGACGCAGACGGAAGACAGCAAGGTCTATCTCCGCCCGGAGACCGCGCAGGGAATCTTCTGCAATTTCCGCAACGTCGTGGATACCTCACGGGTCAAGGTGCCGTTCGGCATAGCGCAAGTCGGCAAGGCGTTCCGCAACGAAGTCACGCCACGGCACTACACCTTCCGCTCGCGTGAGTTTGAGCAGATGGAGATTGAGTTCTTCATCCGCCCCGATTCTGCGAAAGAATGGTACGCCTACTGGCGCGACACGCGGTTCAACTGGTGGAAATCAGTCGGCCTTTCCGGTGACAACCTCCAGCTCCGCGAGCACGACCGGGACGAGTTGGCCCACTACGCCAGAGATGGTGCAGGCACGTCCGACATCGAGTATCGCTTCCCCTTCACGGCTCCGGGCTTTGGTGAGCTGGAAGGTGTCGCGCACCGCACCGACTTTGACCTGCGTCAGCACGCGCAGCACTCCGGCCTGGGCGACAAGCTCAAATATTTCGACCAGGAACTCCAGGTGAAATTACAGGCCGAAGGCCGGCCCAGGGAGGAAATCACGGAAAAGTCGAAATACTTCCCGCATGTGATTGAGCCGTCCGCCGGAGCTGATCGCGGCACGCTGGCCCTGCTCTGCGAAGCCTTCACGAGCGATCCATCGCGGCCCAGCGGTGTTTACATGAAGTTCCGCCCGCGCATGGCTCCGATCAAGGCGGGCATTTTCCCTCTGGTCAACAAGGACGGAATGCCCGAAGTAGCTGAAAAGCTCTACCTCGAGCTGCGGGAGAAGTACACGGTACAGTTCGACGAGAAGCAGACCATCGGCAAACGCTACGCCCGCATGGACGAGGCCGGTACGCCGTACTGCTTCACCATTGATGGTGAGACGCTTTCCGGGGGTGGGAGCACGGTAACGGTTCGCCACCGCGATACACAGCAGCAGGAACGCATTGCCCTCGATAAGGTGGGGGCGTTTCTGGCAGAGGCGATCAATGGTTGAACTTTTGCGCTATCCCGCGGCGTAGTCGGAATGATGAAGGGAAGTTATTGTTGATTTCAGGACGTTGTAGTCGCGTGGTGCCATGCCGCAACACCCGTTTTCTTCTCTTTCACGGCTTTTACTCACAACGATATCATTGAGACTCGGTCTCATGTCGGATATACTTGCTGGATGAGCGTTGGATGCAATGTTTGGTAAAGCAAACGAATTGACCTCGGCCATGGCGAAAACCAACTGCCCCTGTGTTCTACCCAGTGCCACCGAAGAGGTGTTGGCGACGATTCCCGGATCGATACCCGGCACAGCGATTCAAGTGCGCGTCGAGCCGAAGATTGATGGCTACGTCCGGCTTGAGCATCTGGCGTACAGCTCGGACTTGGGCTGGTACACGCAGAAAAGTTTCTGCATCCCCGGCGAATTGATCAGTCAACTTATCCCGCAACTGCGCAAGGCTGATTGTCTGATCCCTCGCCCAGCGCAACAGGAGGAAGACGCGACACTCGCGTTTCCCGTGCCGATGGTTGGTTCGCGGCTTGTGCTTTCTACACGTCGCGAAGCGTGAAGCGTTCATCAATTCGTGATACGAATGGAATGTTGACCGAACAGTTGACTCACGCGCTTTTTGAAGCGCGACGTCCGCCGGTGCCGCTGGCGAGCTTCGTCACTTGGTTCAGATACTTCTCAAGCTCTTCGACATCCTCTGTCTCAGCTTGGATCTGATCTTCGAGCAGATTGCGGTAGCCCGCATGGTCTTCGCAGTACGTCAGCGCCTGCGTATAGATTTCGACAGCCCGCCTTTCGTGGTCGAGGCTGTTCTGAAGCATCTCATGGACATCGCTGGTTTGCCGGACGGTTTCAGGTTCGACAGCCGGCACGCCGCCCAGAGCGGTGACTCGCTCCGCGAATTTGCGAGCGTGTGCGAGCGACTCATCGCTTGATGAGCGGAAAAATTCGCGCCAGATTTTGCGATCCTGCCCCATGAGTACGTTGGAATATTGGTTGTATTGGAGCAATCCGCCTAGTTCGAGGCCGATAGCCTGATTCAGTTTCTCGACGAGTTTGACCTTATCCATTGGTATGTCCCCTTATGTGATCGAATACAACGAAGCATCATCACCGCTTCAACCTGACATGCTAGCCTCGGATAGAGCATTGCATCATCAAGTATTTCAAAAAAAATTAGGTCACATCGACGGGTTAGATGCCTGGCTGGCCTATTGATCCCTAAAATACCCTCGTGGATTGGCTTTACCTCGACAATAACGCTACGACGCAACCCGCGCCGCAGGTCCGTGCCGCGATGAACGAGGTATTGGAATGCCTGTGGGCGAATCCTTCCAGCGTGCATCGGTTCGGCCAATCGGTGCGGCAGCGGGTGGAACTCGCCCGCGCATCAGTGGCCAGACTCATCGGTGCCAGGGAACGTGAAATCGTCTTTACCTCCGGGGGGACCGAAGCGAATAACCTCGCCCTGCGCGGCACTCTGGAAGCGGCAACCCCATCGGACAGTAGCTCACCTCGCACACTGATTACCACACGCATCGAGCACTCCGCGATCCGTCAGCCGAGCGAAGCCCTGCGTGAGCGCGGCGTGACAGTCATTCATCTGCCGATTGACCGCGCGGGTGTCGTTCGTGTCGAGGATCTGACTGCGGCATTACAGGAACACGGCCAGCAAGGCGGTCTTCTGATGGTCTCCATTCAATGGGCAAATAACGAGACCGGCGTGATCCAGCCCATCGCAGACCTCGCCAATGCGATCAAGGCTGCACGCGAGGGTGCAGCAAAGGTCACGGGAACGCGAATCGTCTTTCACGTCGATGCGACACAGGCTGTCGGCAAGTTGCCTGTGGATGTGAAAGCGGCTGGTGTTGACCTGCTCACACTCGCAGCACACAAGTTTCATGGAGCCAAGGGAGCCGGCGCCCTGTACGCCCGTACAGGGGTGCGGTTTCGACCGCAACAGCTTGGCGGGCCGCAGGAACGTGACCGTCGTGGTGGAACGGAAGACACCGCTGCCATCATTGGTATGGGGGTGGCTGCGGAACTGGCGGAGGAGTTCCTGCGCGATACGGCGACGATTAACGCCATCGCAGCACTGCGTGACTCGTTGGAAGCAGCCATCGTCGCTGAGTTGCCGGATACCGTGGTCAACTCCGTCGGTGCATCAAGCGGTCGGCTGTGGAACACGACCAATCTCGGATTCCCCCGTCTTGAGGCGGAGGCGATTCTGCTGGGGCTCAGTGAGCGTGGCCTCTGTGCCTCGGCTGGTGCAGCCTGTTCGAGCGGCTCGCTCGAACCCTCTCCGGTACTGCTGGCTATGGGAATCCCGGAAGCGGTGGCGCATGGCTCAGTGCGTTTTTCACTGAGTCGATACACGACCCGTAAGGAGATTGATCGCGCCATCGAGATCGTGCCTGCGGTCGTCCGCCGTCTGGCTCAGGCGATGCCTGCAGAAACGATGCGGCCTACATCATCAGTGCCTCGTACGTGACGGGGAATTCGCTACACAGACTGCTCAATCGGTTGGTGAAGCCCGATCGCCGTGCGGAAAGCTGTTAAAATCAAGCGATTCCAACCTTTGATCAGGAGCCGGCCTTCCGGACGAACCATGCCTCCGACATTTACTGATCCTGTAATTGCGGCACGAGCCGAAGCTGAACGCATCAACCTTGATCGCCATTACGAGCTTGATGCGAGGATTGATCGCGTCATGAACGATGCGCCGTGGGTGGATCGACAGAGCCTGCTTGCGGGTCTGACAAAGTTTCATCGGGAGAGAATGGAGAAAATTCCCTCAGCTGCGAAATTTCCTGAAGCCAAACCGTGGGTTGAGCATCGGATTGCACTGGACCGCGAGCTCAAGAAGCAGGCCAATCTCACGGACGAGCAACTGGCCATGCGTCGGAGCCTGGGAGCTTATTTGACCTTCCGCGGGTTTGCTGCTGCCAAGCCGGTGATGACTGAAAAATGCAGAGTCGCTTATTTGCCGGAGACGGATCACGGGCAACTCCACATCAAGAACGTGGATGACCCCGCGACTTACTGGACAGGTAATCTGCCGGCTCCGACAACGCTGCCTCTTAATGACGCGATCGTGGACGATGGCGTAGGCAGCGGCTTGCACATGGATGACGAGCCGGAGGAGATTTTTCCTCTCGACGCGCGGGTGATGATGCCACACTACGCATCGGACGTGCCGGGTGCGGTAGAGTTTTTCACGCGGTACAAGAACTTCTGGGGCGGGTGTAACTGTGTTGTGCGCGATAAGCAGAAGCGCAGCGTCGCCATCGAAAAATGCAGTTTCAATTTCATTGAGGTTTTTTATCCCGGCCCGGATGGTCGGAGTCACTGTTCGGGTATGGCTTGTCGCGATTCCAAGTCGCCTCAGGCGCAGTACCAGAAAAAACGCCGTGATGAATATGTGAAGAAATTCAATCTTGGCGACGAGGCACCGGACGAAACTTTCTGGGCGGCATGTGATCGGGCGGAAAAAATGCTCGCCGACGGACTGGCAAAACTGGGGAAGGTGCCAAAACTCGATGATGTGCTCAAGCTGTTCATCACTCCCTGGCCGGACGGTCTGAACAAGAACGGCGGCAAGCTCCATCCCGGCCAGTCATGTGTTGAGTACACGCTGCTGACGCATGGTTCGCTGCTCGACGAGAAGAAGTATTTCCGCTGGATGCGTGATGCCAAGACGCTCAAAATGCCTGTGGAACGTGAAGTTTTTGAGTTCGCCTGAAATCTTGAGGCAACTCGACGGCCGATCTTTTAGACAGGTTATATGGCACGTAAACGGGATTTCCGCTTCAAGTAATGGAGAAGTCGGAGACAGAATACCCATGATGGGCGGTCTGTGACGATTAGCGAGTAAGACGGGATAGAATGATGCGGCAGAGTTATATCGGTATGACATGTTGAGTCGATAATGAAACGGGGGCTTGGAGCGAAGACATATGAATGATTCGCTTAATGCTCGGAAGCGCAGCTGCGGCTTTACGCTGGTGGAATTGCTGGTGGTGCTCACGATCATCGCGCTGTTGATTGCGCTTCTGCTGCCATCGCTCAATGCCGCCCGTCAGAGTGCCAAGTTAATCGATTGCGCCAGCCGGATACGACAGATCACGTTCGTCACGCTGCAATACCATCTTGAGTCCAAGGAAGGTTGGCCGTGCGCCATGATCTACAACTCGGCCACCGACCCGCCGGAGTGGCGTTCGGTGGTGGCGCGCGGCTTCAACATGCTTGATTTTCTGAAAACCAGCAACACTACGACGAAGAACCCGTTGATCTGTCCAGCCAGTTACAGTGTCGGAGCGCCAGCCCCGTCCTACTGGCATCCGCAATACCCCAATCCGCCATGGGTCGATGGTGTGTACGCCTACAGCAGCGAGAATATCAGCGCCAGCTACCACATCAATAACTTTTTCGGTTACTCGGATCGGACTATTTTCCCTAACCGAAAAGGGGAATCTCCCAATCCTGCCAAGACGCTCCTCTATGTGGACGGCTGGGCGGAGACCTACCTCTCCTATTGGTATGTTGCCTCTGGCTCAGGCTATATGCGGTTTCGACACTTCGAATCCTCGACGGCTGCCAATGATGGCACCAACAACATGAGCTACACCGACGGCCACCAGAGAAGCTGGAAGTTCAGCACGACCAGCGATATCTACCCGCGCGGGGGTAACGGTTACTGGTCCGATCAACCCGGTTTCTGGTGGTGGGCCTCGACCTATTCTGCATCGCTAGCGCCGCCGTAAAAACTATCGATGTGGAGCATCTCGCAACAGATATCCAAGGTTGGTCGAAGTTTTCCTGAGCACCGCTGACTAGCGGATGCGGTACTCCAGCATTACGTCGTCGCCAAACCATTTCACCTTGTGAGGGGTAATAGCTGTCATCTCCCGGATTATGGTGTGCTTCAACCCGCGGACTACCGGAACGCTGCCGTCATCGCCCGCTAATTTCGGCGCGATAAATACCAGTGCTTCATCAATCACGCGCTGGCTGAACGCATGACCCAGCAGCGTGGAACCGCCTTCGATCATGACGTTCGTGGAGCCATGAACCGATGCGAGGTGACGCAGGAGCGGAACAAGGTCTAGAGTGCGTTTATCGTCATTCAATGTCGGCAGCTCGATGATCTCAACACCCTGTGACTTAAGCTCACTGACACGAGATGAGTCAACGATACGCTCCCGGTTGACTGCGATCGTCAGCGGCACGGGGAGTGATTGCAGCAGCCTCGCGCCGGCCGGCAACCGCAGCGACGGATCGATCACAACGCGGCGCGGCTGGCGGTGCCAGGACAGCCGCCTGCGCGGGCGGGGCGTGAGCAGCGGATCATCAGCCAGTACCGTACCGATGCCGACGATCACCGTGTCCAGCCGAACGCGCAACTCGTGAACGTAGGCTCGTGACTGTTCATTACTGATCCAGCGGGTTTCCGGTGAAGCACAGTCGCTCGGAGTAAGAGCGATCCAGCCATCGAGTGTTTGTGCCCACTTGGCGATCACGTAGGGCAAACCAACCGTCACGCGCTTGAGGTACGCGCGATTAAGTTCACTCGCTTCCGTTTCGCAAAGCCCGGTCTCCACCGTGATACCAGCCGCTCTCAGCCGCGCGACGCCTTGGCCGGCCACCTGTGGAAACGGATCGATCATGGCTGCAAATACGCGGCTGACTTTCGCTGCGATCAACGCATCCGTGCAGGGCGGGGTTTTGCCATGATGAGAGCACGGCTCAAGTGTGACATACACGTGACACCCTGCTGGATTGACGCCTTTGCTCGCAGCATCTCGCAGAGCTTCGACTTCCGCATGAGGGCCGCCGTACTTCTGATGAAATCCCTCAGCAACGATCTTGCTGTCACGTACCAGCACACAGCCCACGAGCGGGTTAGGTTCGACCTTACCCAGGCTGCGCCGAGCCAGGGCCAGCGCGCGAAGCATGTAGCGGCGATCCGACATGAATCAAATCGTACCGCGTAGAGGATGATCGACGCGAGACGCCGTGAATCGGAGTATGTACGTCAAAACGTGAGCCTGATGGAATTGGGGACAGGTGGTTCCACCGTCGCGTCGTGGCGACAGATTGACTAAAATTCAGCTCTCATGTCCGAAACCAACGAATCACCCTCGATTTTTCACCGTATCAGTCGGGCGATCACGCGCACTTTTTTCAAAGGGCTGCTCGCCGCGTTGCCGATCGCGGCAACGATCTACGTCATCGTGTGGCTGGCGAGTATTCTCGAATCGCCGTTTCGTCAGGCTCTGGAGCCGTGGCTTGGCCGGTACATCGACGGCAAATGGGTTTCGTACTACCAGCCGGGTATGGGGCTGGTCGTAGGATTGCTGCTGATTTTTATTCTAGGACTGCTGCTCAACGCGTGGATCATCCGTGAGTTCATCGGCGCCAGTGAAAGCCTGCTCCAGCGGCTGCCGCTGGCCAAGACGATTTTCAGTTCTGTGCGAGATTTGACCGGATTTTTTTCCAAGCAGAAGAAAGCCAAGGATCAGCAGGTCGTGCTGGTGGAGTTGTCGGGTATTCACATGCTGGGATTCGTAACGCGGTCAGATCTGGGTGACCTGCCGCCGGTCATCAGCGCGGGCGATACCGTCGCTGTGTATTGTCCGATGAGCTATGCGCTTGGTGGTTACACGATCTTCGTGCCCCGGTCAGCGATCAAGCCAGTGAACATGCCTATGGAGCAGGCGATGCGGTTCATCCTGACCGCCGGGATCAAGAGCGAAGAAAACACATCGCAAACAAACAAATGAACCGTGCCGGGTGTGTGACCGGAATTCGCCATCAATTCTGAGTGAACTTACCGTTATTCGAGGCTTGCCGCTCCCGCGATGATTTCGGAGAGCTCGGTCGTGATCGCCGCCTGTCGGGCGCGGTTGTAGCGGCGGCTGAGGGTCTTGCTCATCTTGCCCGCGCTGTCAGTCGCAGCCTTCATTGCCACCATGCGTGAGATCTGCTCGCTGACCACCGCTTCGTTGAAGCACTGGAAAAGCTGCGTCTTAACCGTGATCGGAAGCAACTCGTTGAGCAGCGTCACCGGCTCAGGCGAGAAATCATAATCGACGACTGCTTTACCCTTTGCTGCGGGAGAGTTGGTGCCTGCAGAATCTTTGGGGCTTTCGGCTGCGGGGTTGGAGAGCGGAAGGAGATTCAGAATCTTCGGCGACTGTCGCGCCATGGAAATAAAAGCCATGTAGATCACATGGATCGCGTCGTATTTACCGTCCGTAAACTCTGCGATGTAACGATCAGCAAGTTGTTCAACCTGCTCGTACGTAGGTTGATCGCTGAACTGAGAGTGAAACTGGGCGACCGGCACGTTGTTGAACTTGAAGAATGCCAATCCCTTTTTACCGACGACTTCGACGACAGTTTCCCGGCCGGCACGTTCGCGTACGAAGCTCAGTGCGGTGCGGAGAATGTTGCCGTTGTATCCGCCGGCCAATCCGCGGTTGGACGTCAGGACCAGGACAAGCTCACGATTAGTTTTCGGATCGGGCAGACGCAGGAGTGGATGGCTCAGGGCGGAGGATGTGCCGTCGTTTCCACCCGCAGCCGTCTGTGCGACCTGCGCCAGCTCGCCAACAAGTTCAGCAATTTTTCGCGTATAGGGTTGTGTGGCGACAGCCCGCTTTTGTGCCGCCTGGAATCGCGCGGTTGCGATCATCTGCATCGTCTTGGTGATACGGCGAATGTTACCGACTGCCTTGATGCGCCGCTTGATTTCTCGAGTCTTGGCCATGGGGCGGACATGATAGCGACCCGCGCGACCCGCAGCAAAACAGCGACGACAGGATTACGGACGAAAGCGTGCGAAATATCATCAACCGACAAGACGCCGCATTCCGTCTTGGATTCGTAATCTGGAAATATTCCAATTCAAAACTTCTGTGCAGATGATTTTATTGAGGCAGTCGAAGAAAATTATCGGAGAATTGTCAAGGTATCCAGAAATGCTCAATCTTCCATGCAGGGGATATGGAAATATACGCTGATCGAGCGATTCTAAATTTCAAATCGTAGTGACCTTGTCATCATCAATTTATAAGTCGAGTTAAATCAAATAATTTTAATGATATCGGTAAGGTTAATCCCCTAAAGTTAACCTGACGTGATTGACGATGAAAAATCTGCACCACAAAGTGGAAGCGTATCTGATACACTTGACTTAGAGTATTATCGGATTCGTTGGAGGGTAGTTTAGATCATGGGGTTGTTCGTAGTTTTATCGAGGATTGTCGCCGTTTGATGGCGCCGATTTTCTGTGTTGGGTAGCAGGGTCGGTCAGCTACGGATCGCCTGCTGAAAATGGAGTCCATGCCGGTCAGGGTGTGGCGTGGTGGAGACGAAACATGAAGCTAAGCAAGACTTCTGCGCACGCTGCACTTGCTCTTGCGTTTCTGGCTGACCAACCTGCGGGGGTGGTTATTCAGGCTCGGCATATTGCGACGCATTTAGGGATTCCAACCGACAGTGCGCTAAAAATTCTTCAGGTGCTCGCACGACAGGAAATCATCATCAGTCAGCTTGGTCGGACGGGTGGCTATCGTCTGCACCGACAGCCGCAGGAGATTTCTCTGGCGCAGATCGTCGAAGCCATCGACGGTCCAATCAACGGATCGATGCGGCTGGATTCCCGTGAGGCGATCGCAGCAAGCGTGAACTTACTGCAGTCGGTATGCGACCAGGCAGCATCACGGCTACGCGAAGAGCTTAGCCGGACCACTGTGGCGGATCTTGTCCGCTGCAAACAACCTAATTCCGTAGCGCAATCTGCCTGAGGCGCACCGCCCGATGAGCAGGGCATGCGGACCATCCACATCACTTCTTTTTCTTATCCCCGAAGATTCCCTTGCCGATGTCATCGATCGCTTTACCAGCGCCTTCGCCGACTTTGTTGACGGGATTTTCTCCTGATTTTCCATCCTTGCCGATGTTCCCGATGCCTTCGATGGACTTTCCGAGTTCACCCACGACACCTTCGACGACCTGACCAGCCGCTTTGCTTACATCGCCGATGACCTCAACGGGTACCGCCTCAAGTTTGTCGAGCTGGCCGGAAAGGTCCGAAAGCATTTCCGCGGGCAGGATGCCTCCGGCTTTTTTCGCTATCGCGGTGAGCACTGCTTTCATGATGAGGTTCGTCACCTCCTGCATCGCCACGCCGTTATCACCGGCACTTCCGACGTTTTTTACGTGGATTTCAGGAATCACTAGATCGAGCGCAGTGAGCTTTCCACCCAGCGGCATCATCTGCGCATGAACTTTGATGTCGCGGATCGTTACATCATTAATCACAAACTTTTTGCCTGCCTGCGCGTTGGGATCCTGCGTATCTTGTTTCTTCAGGTGATCTGTAATGACTTCGTAATTTGCCTTGCCGCCTTTCTTTTCGAGGTTGATGGTCAGATTGCTCAGCTCCAGCGTAGGGGCTACGACCTTATCACCCATGAGCGTGCCCAGAGAGACGACGAGCTGACCATCCTTCATTTCGAAGAAATGCTCAGCCGTATAACCCGCGGGATTTCGCACTTCGAGATTACGAAGTTTGACCGAACCTCGAAGAATTCCCAGCGACAGGGAATCGAGCGAGGTATCCACTCCAAGCGTGGTGGTTGCGGCGGATTCCACCTGTCGCTTGGCGATGCCGTCGATAGAAAAAGAAACCACAGCAACAGCCACGATGATAAGAATGATCAGGATGAGGAGTACCTTGATCCATTTACGCATGGCGAGACTCCGTAAGGGTTGGACTCATTGTAAAGAACCGTAGGTACGACTTTCACGTCAAATAGCTTCGGAATGCGATCCTGTGATTTCGCAACTGCGTTCTGTTCCCATTGGGGGGCGACTCGGGCTGCCATTGTTCGGGTGCTTGTCACGGACATAACCCCATAGCCTTTCGCTTGGCATCAATGAAGGAGCAGTGATGCTCCACATGGTCGATCATGTCTTGAACAAGATTGCGTAACGTGATGATACCAGCCTTGTTATGAACGCAGTCCCGATCAAAGGCCTCGTCAGGAACCAGACGCAAGATCCGTGTCATCTGGGCGCGGTTGATGTTGATGACCGCCAGTTCCTCAGCAAGATCCCGCTCGTGATAGGCGAGGTGCTCTACGTAGTCGGTTTCGGAGAAACCGATGATCAGTGGCCGCGACGTCGCGATCACTCGTTTCATGCGGTCGCAATAGACCTGCTCGGTATCCGCCAGATGCGCGACTACTTCAAGGGTGGACCACTTTCCCGGCACGGGTCGGGTCAGGAGTTGTGTTCGGGTCAGGCCGCGTACCGCGGACTCGATCCGTCTGGGGGCAGCAGCGTAGGTGTCGATCAACGATAAAAGTTTGGTGTCCATATCGCGAGGCTAACGATTGGAGCGGCAGGGGTAAACCCCGTCAGCGTCATCTGCCCCGCCTCTGGATTCAGCGTATCGACATGATCTGCCCAAAAATAAGTCACTCAAGCCATCGCTGTCTCCGCCAACCCGGCAGCTATTTCCACCCAGCGACTGTTCCTATCACTCCATTTACCAGTTGATTATCGATGTTGATGCGAATACGCACCTCGCGGCCATGCTTCTGGCGCAGCGTTTGTTCTATGTGTGTTTGAGTGACCCGTGCTGCTGTATCAATGCGCATGTAGAGGAGGCGATCACGCCATGACTACGACCAGCCGTCGATTGCTGTTAGCCCTGACGCTGCTTTTAGCCCTTCCAAGCATGGTGTTTGCGGTTGATACGCCGGCTGTGGATACGGGTGCCACCGCATGGATGCTCACATCCACTGCACTGGTGCTTCTGATGGTGCCCGGACTAGCGATGTTTTACGGCGGCCTGGTCCGCACAAAGAACGTGCTGGGCACCATGATGCACAGCTTTGTCGCCATGGCGATCATCGGGGTGCTCTGGGGTGTCTGCGGTTATGCGTTTTGCTTTGGCTCGAACATACTCGGCGGATGGATCGGCTGGGATGCCAACAAAATCGGTCTGGCGGGTCTTGATGGAAGCGTCGTAGCTCCGATGGGGGTCGGGGTACCTGAATATGTCTTTGCCATGTTTCAGGGAAAGTTTGCGATTATCACGCCGGCCCTGATCGCTGGTGCTTTTGCCGAGCGCGTCCGTTTTCGGGGCTACTGTGTGCTGATCACGCTCTGGGCGCTGCTGGTTTACAACCCGCTCTGCCACTGGGTCTGGGCATCGGACGGATACTTTTTCAGGATGGGGGCGATTGATTTCGCCGGCGGCACCGTCGTCCATGTTTCCGCTGGTGTCAGTGCCCTGGTGATGGCTCTCTACCTTGGCGTACGCAAGGGCTATCCGAAAACAGTCATGCAACCCAACAATCTGGTGATGACGATGATGGGGGCAGGTCTGCTCTGGGTCGGCTGGTTCGGCTTTAATGCTGGCAGTTCCGTGGCCAGCAGTAATCTGGCGGCCCGTGCCTTGACAGTAACGCAGGTGGCCGCGGCAACCGGTGCGATGGCGTGGATCCTCATCGAATCAATCCATCACCGTAAAGCAACGAGCCTCGGCTTCTGCTCCGGAATCCTTGCAGGCTTAGTCGTTATCACGCCAGCCGCCGGTCACGTCGGGGTGCCCGGCGCGCTGGCGCTGAGCGTCCTGGCGTCACTGATCTGTTATGGCGCGATCATGCTCAAGAGCAAGCTCGGTTACGACGACTCGCTCGACGTATTCGGCATTCACGGTATCGCGGGCATCTTCGGCGCGCTGGCGTTAACCTTCTTCATCAGCCCGGTCGTCAAACACGAATTGATCACTGCCAACCCGCAATGGAGTGTCGCGGGCCAGCTTGTCACTCAGGTCAAGGCTGTCGGCGCAGCCATCCTTTACTCGGCATTCTGCTCGATAATTCTTGTTGTGCTCGTGGATAAAACCGCGGGTCTGCGGCTCGATCCGACACGTGAGAGTGCAGGCATGGACCACAGCCTTCACGGCGAGCACGGGTACGGTTTGCTGAATCTCCATTAAGGCAAGTGTCGGAAGCTGAAAGATCAGGTCGAAGAGCTATCAAAATCGTCCTTACCACCTGCTCGCGGGTTGATGCCGCAAGCCTCCGCTCTTCTTGAAGGATTTCATATGAAACTCGTCACAGCCATCATCCAACCCGACAAACTTGATGAGGTGCGCGAGGCATTGATCAAGGCCGAGATCACTCGTATCACGGTCAGCCGCTGTACGGGTCACGGTCAGCACCAGCGCGAAGATCAAGGCGAGGATGTGTATCGCGGGCAACTCGTCGTACCCAATTTGTTACCCAAGGTTCGCCTGGACATTGCGTGCAACGATGCGTTTGTGGATATCACAGTCAACGCGATACTCGCAGCCGCCCGCCACGGAAGTGGTGAGATCGGTGACGGCAAAATATTCATCACGCAACTGGATGAATGTATCCGCATCCGTACCGGTGAACGCGGCGGCCAGGCGATTTAATACCGCCCTCACGAAGTGTGTTCTTCTACAAACCAGAGCGTGCTTACCAACGATGCTGTACCTCTGTCGAACAGCAGGTGATGCGGTCTCATCAATCCGTGTTTTCATATAACACGATCTGCCGGACTACGTCTCCACGGGCTAGAACATCGAACGCCTCATTCAAATCTTCCAGCCTGATTGTTCGTGACCGGAGTGCGTTCACGGGCAGCAAACCCGCGCGATACATCGCGATGAATCGTGGAATATCCCGTCGGGGTACGCATGACCCCATGTAGCTGCCTTTGAGGGTGCGTTCTTCGGCTGTCAGGGATACGGCGGGTAAGGTCAAATTCAAGTCAGGATGGGGAAGTCCAGCCGTGACCGTTGTACCGCCGCGGCGTGTGGAGAGGTACGCCTGTTCCAGAGCCGCCACAACGCCGGCGCACTCGATAGCGTACTGCACTCCACCGTGTGTGAGGTCTTTGATCTTTGCGACGACATCACCAGCGGCGTCCACGGTATGCGTCGCACCGAGTGTTTTCGCCAGACTGAGTTTTCGCGGCAGCGGATCGACCGCGATGATTATTCCTGCGCCGGCAGCCCTCGCACCCATGATTGCGCTGAGTCCGACGCCACCGAGTCCGAAAACCGCCACACTTGCGCCGGGTTCGACTTTCGCGGTGTTGAGTACCGCGCCAACTCCGGTCATGACCGCGCAGCCAAAGAGCGAAGAGACATCATCAGGCAGATCAGGTTCGATCCTGGTGAGTGATTTTTCAGAGGCGATGGTGAACTGTGAAAACGCAGACACACCCAGATGGTGAAACAACTTTTCACCTCGCCGTGAGAATCGCCGATCACCCCCAAGGAGTGTACCGGCACGGTTGGCGACGATGCCGTTTTCGCAGAGCCATCCACGGCCTGATACGCAGCTCAGGCACCCGCCGCAGACAGGCACGTAGGAAAATACGACGCGATCTCCCACGCGAAGATCACGTACCTCCGGGCCGCATTCACGGACGATTCCGCTGGCTTCGTGTCCAAGCACCAGCGGTGTGTTCCATGGCCGGGAGCCGTTGATCGTGGATAAGTCCGAATGACAAACCCCGCTGCTCCGCAACTCGACAAGGACTTCTCCAGCAGCTGGTGCTTCCAGCTCAATGTCTTCGATGCGCAGCGGCTTGGATTCGGAGTACGGCTCAGGCAGCCCCATCTTTTCGAGAACCGCAGCACGGGTTTTCATACGGGAAGTTTACTGCCTGTGGATACCTATTCCGATCCACGATGGTCGGATAGGCGTGTGATTGGAATCGGACGACTTAAAAATCAAACAGCAAAGCTGCGTAGTACTTGAGATCGTTATGGTGCTGGTCAGTATCGACCTGCGATTCATACTCGTGCAGAAGACCGACCTTCAAGGACAAGCCGTCCGCTTTGTCGATCGCACAAAGCCAATCAAGCGAGTTACGCAGACGGAATTCACCGATTTCTCCCAGATCGGGATAGATCGTGGAACTGCCCATCAGGGTCTGGCTGTCGGAGAGTTTCCATCGGAACTCACCGCTGGCGAAACCTTCAGGCGAGAACTCCTGATCGTCTGAGCCCCACTCTTTACGACCGCCGACACCGGCACGGCCGATGAGCTTGAACTTATCCGTGTCGTAAAACGTGTAACCGGGCCCGATGTGGCCCGCCACGCGCTGTCGCCATGATTTGAAGTCGTCGTAGTCATAGCGTCCATCCGCCCACCAGAACCACTTGCTGTCCTGAAATAACCAGTCCTTTAACACTCCCACGGTGAAGTCATTACGAGTGGTTTCACCCGAGCTGGCGCTGGTGAAATAGGCGGTGTCGAATTTCCAGCGGTCCTTGGAGTCCTCTTTGCTTGCGAGGAAGCCGACGTGACCGTCGAAAGTGTCGGAGTTGCCTTCGGTGCCGGCGATACCCAGTTCGAGCTTGGCGTCCCAGTTATCAATGAAGCGGTTTTCCGGGCTGGGAAGGGCTTTGATGTCAGACTTGGCCTTAGAGATCGCGTCCTTGGCATCGGGAGAGGCAGCAGCAGGTCCGGGTGAAAGTACAGGCTTCGCCTTTGGCACCGGCGCGGGAACGATTGTCGATGCGACGTTGGCTTTGGGAACATTGATCGTCCCTAACACGGGGTGTTCAAGCACTACCTTGTCATCATCCTGGGAGGTGATGGTGCCCTTGAGCACCTCGCCGGTGGAGAGAATGACCTGGTCAGCCCTGATGGGTGTGAAGGTGAAAGTAATCATTGCCGTGGCGAGAAGCAGCATCTTCTTCATTACTGGCCTCAAGAGGTTAATCGAGAACTGACCTTCCGCGGAAGGTCGTTGAGCGAGAAACGGTATCGGGATACGCCACGTTATGCAATGTAATCAACGGTTGTATGCAACCGGTTGAGGAGAGGCGGCGGGGTGGCTGGTCTCTCAATGCGTGGTGGGTGCAAAATAGAGTCGTCGATCATGCGCTCAACCGGCTTGCGACTTACATCGCTCCGGCAGTGGTCAGCGGTTCACTGTTCTGCTTTTTAGGTTCAGGCAGCCATCGCGTGCTGATTTGCTCACGCGGAACATCGGGATGAGCGTGGTGAATCGCAGCGGCGACAAGACCCATGAACATTGGTTGCGGACGCAAGGGGCGGCTGGTCAATTCCGGGTGAAATTGCGCACCGAGAAAGAACGGATGGTCACGCACCGGTAATTCGAGGATCTGCATGATCGGCTGCTCAGGATGCCGACCGGAGAAGACTAATCCGGCCTTTTCCAATTGCGCGATATAGCGAGGATCGACTTCATAGCGGTGTCGGAATCGCTCACGGATGAGGAAGGAGCTGGGATTTTGCGTTTTGCGGCTTTCACTTTCATACAAGAATGCCGCCAGTGTTCCGCTGGAAATCAACACATCCTTACCTCCCAGCCGCATGTTGCCGCCCAGACCTTCGATCTGTTTTTGTTCGGGCAGCATGTCGATGACCGGGTAGGGCGATTTCGCGTCAAACTCCGTGCTCGCGGCCCCCTTGAGGCCGACCACGTTGCGGGCGAATTCGATCACGGCCACCTGGAAGCCAAGACATAATCCCAGATACGGCAGCGCGTTTTCACGGCAGTAGCGGATGCAGGCGATTTTGCTTTCGGTGCCTTTGACGCCGAAGCCTCCCGGCACGATGACAGCATCCAGCCCTTCGAGCTTACTCGCGGATTCCGCAGGCTCGAATCGAGTCGTGTCGATCCACTGAAGCTCGATATCCACGGACAGGTGGGCGGAACAATGCTCCAGAGCCTTGTCAATCGATGCGTAGGCATCACGGAGAGCGGCATATTTGCCGGTGATCCCGATGCGGGTACGGAAGCGACGCTTACCCGTAAGTTTTTCGACAAATCCCCGCCACTTTTCGCGGGCCTCGTCTTCATGGACCGCGTTGACGCGTTCGTGCAAATCGAGAATGCCCAGGATTTCTCTGTCGAGGCCCGCCTCGCGCATCGCTTCGGGAATGGTGTAGATGCTCTTGCGGTCGTGCATCGAGAAGACTCGCTTCATCGGCACGTTGGAAAACATCGCGATTTTCTGTTTGACCGTCTCGCTGACGGGATTCTGTGCACGACAGGCGATGATCTGCGGTTGCACACCTGCTTCCATCAGTTTTTTCAAGCCTAGTTGCGCCGCCTTGGATTTCTGCTCACCAAGGGCTTTGGGTTCGATGACGTAGGTCAGCGCGACAAAGCAGACGCTGTTCTCGCCTTCATCAAACGCCAGCTCGCGCAGTGCTTCGATATAGAAGGCATTTTCGTAGTCGCCAACGGTTCCGCCGACCTCCACAAAAATAACATCAGCGTTCTGCTTGACCGCCAGCTCGCGGAGCATGTATTTCACTTCGCCGGTGACGTGCGGGATCATCTGCACGTCGCGGCCGAGGTATCCGCCGTGACGCTCCTTGTCGAGCACTCCACGGAAGATCTGACCGGAGGTCGTGTAGTTGTCGCGTGTGAGGTTCTGGTCGAGCAATCGCTCGTAAGTTCCCAGATCCATGTCAGTCTCAAGCCCGTCATCAAGCACGAACACCTCACCGTGGCGGTAAGGGTTTAAGGTGCCCGAGTCAATGTTGAGGTAACCCTCCATCTTGATGGGCGAGACTGCGAGACCTTTGTCTTTGAGTAGTTTGGCGAGCGAGCTGGCGAAGATTCCCTTACCGAGTCCTGACATAACGCTGCCGAGGACGGCCACATACTTATGCCGTCCCCTGACATAGCCTTCAGGAATGGGGTTGAAAAACTCGGTCTCTTGAGATTTGTTGCCGGCTGCCGCGAGGAGATCTTGCGTAGAAGGCATAGCCTACGGTACCACCGAAAAGGGGAGGGTTCAAGCAAGCGACTGTTTTATTAAGGTAATAGGCAAGAAATAGGAAGAAACGAGCGCGTCTTCCCTATGGGAGGGTACCAGACAGGCGATTCATCGGGTTTGCTACCGTGGAATCGCCTCGCTACGTTGCTTGCATGTCGCGTTACGAAGAATCCATCCGCGCCAGCGCAGCGACTATCGAGTCTTTGCGTAACCTTGAGCCGTCGATGGCCCGCGCTGTGGAAATCGTAGCGCGTTGCCTCGGCGGCGGGCACAAGCTGCTCATCGCCGGTAACGGCGGCAGTGCCGCGGATGCGGCTCACTTCGCCACGGAATTTGTCGTTCGCTTTGAACAGGACCGCCAAGCATTTCCCGCGATCGCGCTGGCGGAGTCAAGCAGTGCCCTCACCGCCACGGGTAATGATTATTCATTTGACGAAATCTTTGCCCGGCAGGTCAAGGCATTTGCGCATCAGGGCGACGTGCTGGTGGTCTTTACTACCAGCGGAAAATCGAAAAACATTCTTAAAGCCCTCGACGCTGCGCGAGCCGTAGGAATTGAAAGCATCGCCTTTCTTGGTCGTGACGGCGGAGCAGCGAGGGGAAAAGCGACAGTCGAACTGGTCGTCGTCAGCAATATCACCGCTCGAATCCAGGAGGCGCACAAGGTGCTGCTGCACGTCTTGTGTGAGGCTGTCGAACCGTTACTGCCGCGGGAGTAAGCCGTGGCTGGCACAAATCTCTATCTCGGACTTGACGTAGGCGGTACGAAATGTGCCGTGGTGATCGGCGATGATAAAGGCACGATCCGCGAACGCATCGAGTGGCCATCGCAGGCGGAACGTGGTCCGCAACCGATGATCGCCGATCTGACGACCAATGCTGGTTATCTGCGGGAGAAGCATGCGGGAGTACAGGCTGTCGGCGTATCGATCGGTGGGCCGCTCGATGCGAGGAACGGGATTATTCACGCTCCGCCGAATCTCCCCGGCTGGGATGCGATTCCGCTTCGTCAGATTCTTGAGGAGCAGTTCAAACTGCCGGTGTTCATCGAGCACGATGCAGCAGCCTGCGCACTGGCTGAGTATCGCTGGGGCGCGGGGGTCGGTGCGGAGCGGCTGGTCTATCTCACTTGTGCGACGGGTTTCGGGGCAGGCTACGTTTTCGACGGGAAAGCGTACTACGGTGCGCAGGGGCGATCAGGTGAAATCGGCCACACACGTTATGCGGTTGATGGACCGGAGGCATTCGGCAAAACGGGAAGTGCGGAAGCCTTCTGTTCAGCGAAGGGACTTTCACGGTTGGCAGCGTGGAAGTTTCCCCATCGATGGGAACACGCTGTGCCATCGCCGCCCGAAATCGCCCGTCTGGCCAGAGACGGCGACGCAGATGCCCGCGAAGTCATCACCATCAATGCCCGTGCGGTCGGCGAGATCTGCTCTCGCATCGCGGATATGCTCTTTCCCGATGTGATCATTCTGGGCAGCTTGTCGCAATACCTCGGCGAGTCGTGGCTGAACGAGGTCCATGCGACTTTTATCCATGAAACACTCCCTACCGCGAGTAGGAACTGTCGGCTGGCTCCGCCGGGCTTAGGGAAGCGACTTCAGGATTGCTCTGCCTTGGTTGCCGCGATGCGCGGGGTTTAGCGTTTGCCTTCGTTGCGGGAACCAGACCAAGTGGATTTCAGGCGTTGTCTGATAGACCGGCTGCGGCACCGTTATCATGATTGTCTATGCGACTCTTAAGTGATCTCCAATCGCGCGGGCTACTCGCGCAGACATCTGATCCTGATCTCGACACCAAGCTCGTTTCGATCATGTCGAGGCGTTCGGTGGCAGCTTACGCGGGCTTTGATCCCACGTCCGACAGTCTGCACGTGGGGAACTTCATCGCCATCCTCTCGCTGATGCACGCGCAGCGCAACGGCCTGAGGCCGATCGCCATAGTCGGCGGTGCGACCGGGCTTATTGGTGATCCCTCCGGTAAAACCACTGAGCGTCAACTGCTCACCAAAGAAAAAGTGGCTCAAAACGTCAAGGGAATCCAGAAAGTTCTCGAGCGGTTTCTTGACTTCAACCACCCCAAAGCCCCGGCGCGGATCATCAACAACCTGGATTGGTTCGGCAGCATGTCTGCGATTGACTTTCTGCGCGATGTGGGAGCGCACTTCCGCATCGGCTCAATGCTCGCGAAAGAGTCAGTCAAGGCCCGCATGGAAGGCAGCGGCTCCGCGGGTGAAGGCATGAGCTACACCGAGTTCAGCTATCAACTCCTTCAGGGTTACGACTTCTACAAGCTTTATAAGGAACATGACTGCGTGCTCCAGCTCGGCGGGAGCGATCAATGGGGCAATATCACGGCAGGCATTGATGTGATCCGCAGACTTGAGGGCGAGAGCGGCAATGCGTTCGGCGTGACGATGCCGTTGATTACCACCGCGAGTGGCCAGAAGTTCGGCAAAAGCGAGGGTAACGCGGTCTGGCTCAGTGCCGAAAAAACGAGTCCTTACGACTTTCATCAGTTCTGGCTGCGTGTTGAGGACGCCGATGTGGAGCGTTACCTGAAATACTTCACGTTTCTGCCACTGGAGGAGATTGCGCAGTTATCCGAGCAGGTCAAAACAGCACCGCAGAATCGAGCGGCACAGAGACGGCTCGCTGAGCTGATGACGACGCTCGTACATGGAGAATCGGCTGCACGTGAAGCGGCATCGGCGGCGGCGGTGATGTACGGCGGCGACGGAGCGCAGACTCTCGATGCAGCAGGTATCGAAGCGCTGTCGAAGGAGGTACCCAGCTTCGAGGTCGATCGCGCCAAGCTGATTGCTGGCTGGTCACCCATTGAAGCCCTCCGTGACAGTGGCTTGGTTAAGAGCGGCGGAGAGGCGCGACGGTTGATCGCCCAAGGCGGTTTTTACGTGAACAATCAACCCTGGAACGACCCCACCAAAGCACTGGGAGAAGCCCAACTTGCGGCTGGTGTCGCAGTGGTATTGCGAACGGGAAAAAAGAACTACCGGATTGCGAGAGTGAGAAGTTAAATCATTTCGCAACCAATTGCCGATAAAGAGGTCTGATAAATCTTTATCGGAGCACGGATTGCAAACTTAAATGCTTCTGCTAGTTTGTTTGTCCCATTTTCAGGCCTGAAAATGAGGGCCTTATCGGCGGTCACGGAAATCAGATCAGGGGAAACCTCCCACAACGTCACGAACAGATGAGCACCAATCGAACCGGCGGTTTTCTGGCCGGACACGTATCACCACCGCATCCCTGGAGACATTCATGAAGAGGTTCAAGCGAGGCAAGCAAACCAAGTCGATCCTGTTTTTGATTGGGTTGCTCGTATTCTTCGTCGGCATGTACGTACATGCCGGCGTGTACGGCACACCCAAGGGGCTGCTGGCGCAGGCGGATGCGCCGGCCGTGGTCGAATCCACCGCCGCCGACACCAGTTCGGCAGAGTTGCCGCCTTCCGTCGCCGAGCGGGCGCGAACTCAGACCGTTACCGCGGCACCGGAGGTTCACGCGGACCCGCATGCACGGCCATTCTCATACTTTTCGTTCATGAAACCGGACTCCGGCTTTTCACAGGGTGAGGTCATCGCCCTGTGGGTTACGCTCGGCGTCGCCCTCGCAGCCCTGCTTTACGCATGGATGCTCGTCAAACAGGTCGTCAGTGCCGATCAGGGCACTCCGCGGATGCAGGAAATCGCCGCAGCGGTACGCGAAGGTGCCAACGCTTATCTGGCTCGACAGCTTAAGGTCGTGGGCATCCTGATTGTCGTGCTGGTGATTGTGCTCTATTGCAGTCGTGCCTTTAAGGAAAACGATCCGCTCGCACACACTTACGCGATCGGGCGGGCACTCTCCTTCCTTGTGGGTGCGATTTTCTCAGCCTTGGTAGGCTTCATTGGCATGCGAATGGCAACGATCGGTAACCTCCGCGTCGCCGCGGCTGCCCGTGTCGGTTTCGGTAAGGCGCTCATGTACGGCTACCGCTCAGGCACCATTACCGGCATGCTCACCGACGGTCTGGGTCTGCTCGGCGGCACCGTCATCTTCATGACCTATGGCGAGCACGCTTACGAAGCCCTGCTGGGCTTCGGCTTCGGCGGTACGCTGCTGGCACTCTTCATGCGTGTCGGTGGTGGTATCTACACCAAGGCTGCAGACGTCGGGGCTGACCTCGTCGGTAAAGTCGAGAAGGACATCCCTGAAGACGATCCTCGCAACGCGGCGACCATCGCCGACAACGTCGGTGACAACGTCGGCGACTGCGCCGGTATGGCAGCTGACATCTTCGAGTCTTACGAAGTGACCATCGTCGCAGCCATGATTCTGGGCTGGGCGAGCTTCGGTCATAAGGGTGTGTTATTCCCCATCCTCGTCCGTGCCATCGGCGTCATCGGGTCGATCATCTCGACCTACTCCGTCCGTGCCGGTGACAAGGGCAACGTCGGCGAAGCCATGAAGCAGATCAACAAGGGCTTCTACATCGGCTCGTTCCTGTCCGTCGTTGGCTTCATCATCCTCGGATGGTTCTACCTGCGGTTTACTCCGGAAAATACGGCCAACCGTCCGGGCGTCTGGGAAAACATCCAGGCACTGCCTTTCTGGTGCAATTTTGGCCAGGAAGGGCTGGACATGCGGCCCGCATGGACCTGCTTCATCGGTATCATCCTTTGCATCGCGTTGAATCGGATCACTGAGTATTTCACAGGTACCGAGTTCAAACCCGTTCACGGCATCAAACGTAACTGTGAAACCGGCCACGGCACGACGATCATCGAGGGCTTTGCCGTTGGTTATGAGTCGGCTGTGTGGACCGGATTGGTTCTCTGCGTTGCGATTTTCTCTTCGGTGCTCATCTACTCCTCGACGATGAACGAGTCGAACCCGATTTTCATCGCCTACGGTGTGGCGATGTGCGGCATCGGCATGCTGACCCTCACCGGTAATACCGTGTCGATGGACGTCTTCGGCCCGATCGCCGACAACGCCAACGGCATCGCCGAGATGGGCTTTTCCAAGAGTGACTTCAAGAGTGAGGCAGATTACAAGGAGGCACGCCAGACGTTGGCGGACCTCGACGCGGTGGGTAACACGACCAAGGCTGTAACCAAGGGCGTGGCCATCGGTTCGGCGGTTATCGCGGCGGTTTCGCTTTATGCGTCGTTCATCACCGTCATCGGTTCGGGTGGTGGCGGCGAGGAAAAAGCACTACCGATCGAAATCTTCAACCGGGTCGCCGGCCTGTTGACCGTCAGCTCGCCCAATCTGCTGATCGGCATGCTCATCGGCGGTGCGGTGCCGTTCCTCTTTTCGTCAATGCTCATCCGTGCGGTGGGTCGTGCAGCCTACCTAATCGTCAATGAGTGCCGCGTGCAGTTCCGTGACAAGGAGATCTGGGCCGGCACCAAGAAACCCGACTATGCCCGCGTGGTGGACATCTGCACCACGGCAGCACAGAAGGAACTCATCGGCCCCGCGTTCCTGGGTGTGCTGACGCCGATCCTGGTCGGTTACTTCCTGGGTCCGATCGGTCTGGCGGGCTTCCTCGGCGGGTCAATCGTCGCCGGCCAGCTTCTGGCGAGCTTCATGTGCAATGCAGGCGGCGCATGGGATAACGCCAAGAAAATGGTCGAAGATGAACCTCGCGACCTCGAACGTAACACGGGCAAAGGCTCGGAAAAGCACAAGGCTTCAGTCACCGGTGATACCGTCGGTGATCCGCTCAAGGACACCGCTGGCCCTGCGATCAACCCACTGCTGAAGGTGATGAACATGGTGGCCGTCCTCGGCGTGCCGCTCATGCTCGCTTACGATGCTTCCGTGGTGAAGACGGTGAATGCCGGTGCCCAGCAGTACCCCGGCGCGGTCAACACGCTTCCGACCGACGGCGGCAACATGGCGGTTCGCGTTGCGGTCATCGTGGTGACCCTGGTCCTCATCGGCTGGGCGATCTTCCAGTCGAAGCGCGTCGTCAAGGGTTTCAATCAGTAAGACAAGCCCAACAATCGGAACGTAGATCAGAAAGCCCAGGCGCAAAACGTCTGGGCTTTCTGTGTTTAGTGAGCAAACCGCCTATCATGCTTTGTTGCTCGATGCGGTCTGTGAAGATGCGGGTAATTTTTCGTTCATCCCCGGATTGCGGTTTTACTCTCTGACTTTGCAGAGCAAAATCCAACAAACAAATCGTGAGGACGATTCACCATGGCTGTAGAAATTGACGGAATCTACGAAGGTCAGCTCCATTGTCGCGCGATCCACGGCCCCAGTGGTTCGGCAATCGTGACCGACGCTCCAACCGACAATGGCGGCAAAGGCGCGAGCTTTTCCCCTACTGATCTGGTCGCCACCGCACTGGGAACCTGCATCCTGACCACGATGGGTATCCTTGCTCAGCGGCACGGGTGGGATATCGAGGGCACTCGTGTCCATGTCATTAAGGAAATGGTGACACAACCATTACGCCGTATCGGAGCCTTGCGCACGGTTGTTACTTTTCGGGCTGATAAGGCAGCGAAGCTCGGCGCAGAGCAGCGTCAGCGGCTCGAAGCTGCGGGACTTCATTGTCCCGTTCATCAGAGTCTGCATCCGGATGTGCAAGCCCCAATCACTTTTTCCTATGAAGGATAGATAAGATCTGCCGGTTGTAACGGCTCGCGGGATCAACCGGAAAAATTGAAAAATCAGGGCTGAAAACATGGCAATCCCATGCGCATTTCGCGTGGTTGGGGTTATCATGAATCCTTCGAGGAGAGGGGCGTGCATGCAGTTGAGTCGAGGCCGTAAATCTGACCGCTTCATGGTCCGAGGCGCAAGTATCAACCGTACTACGGCTGGAGTGTGGTTTGGTCTCGAACCGCTGGAGTCGAGGACACTGCTCAGCTCGACGCTGCCCGGCTCTGAAGAACTCGCCGGTGCCGTATCGGTTGCTGATGTCACGCCATCTCCCGCCACTGGTATTGCGGCTGCGAACTGGATTGTCAGTCTTGGTTCCGCTGCGGATGTCGATCTGGTCACCGGCCTTGATTTTTCTTCCTTAGGCCTCTCCGCTGCACCACAATTTGAATCACTCGGCGGGTCGGGCCTTTATCGGCTCAGTACGAACGAGCAGATCTCGCAGTCTGCACTGACCTCGCTGTTTGAGGGTGTGCCTTCGTTCCGCTACCTCGAAGCGGACCACAAACTCTTTGTCGATGTCGTTCCCGACGACACGAGCTTCAGCGTCCTTTATGCCCTGAATAACACCGGCCAGTCGAACGGTACGCTTGATGCGGATATCGACGCCCCCGAAGCCTGGGACATTACGACTGGCAGCAATACCATCGTCATCGCGGTCTTGGACACCGGCATTGATCTGACACACCCGGACCTTGCAGCCAACATTTGGACCAATCCCGGCGAAATTCCGGGAGATGGAATCGACAACGACGCGAACGGCTACATCGACGATGTGAACGGCTGGGATTTCAAGAACAACGACAATAACCCCACCGACGATCAGCACCACGGCACACACGTATCCGGCACGCTCGCTGGTATCGGCAACAATAACAACGGCGTTACGGGCATCGCATGGAACGTGAAAATCATGCCTCTCAAGTTCCTCGGCAGCGACGGGTTGGGGGTCGCTTCCGATGCGGTCAAGGCGCTCAATTACGTCGCGATGATGAAGCAACGGGGCGTGAACATTCTTGTCACCAATAATTCATGGGGTGGCGATGAAAATACGCAGGCGTTGTATGACGCCATTGCCACTCAACGTGACCTGGGCATTCTGTTCGTTGCCGCAGCCGGCAATCTCAATCAGAACTCGGACCTCACGCCGTATTACCCGGCGTCCTATGATCTGACGAACATTATTTCTGTTGCTTCGACCGACAGGAATGATTCGAAATCGTCATTCTCAAATTGGGGGCCGGTAGGTACCGATCTGGCGGCTCCGGGTACCAGCATTTACAGTACGTCGCCTGTTTCCTCGTACCGCACGCTCAGCGGTACGTCGATGGCAGTTCCATTAGTCTCAGGTGTCGCTGCGCTGGCATATGCAGCCAAGCCCACCGCTACCTGGCAGGAAGTCAAGAGTGCGATCCTGGATTCCGTCGATCCAATACCTCAATACGCGGGATTGACGGTTACCGGCGGACGGCTCAATGCGCGGGCAACACTGGAAACGATCCTTGGTCTACCGAATCTGGAGCCGATACTCGCAACCTTAGCTGGCAGTGTTTCCACGCTCAATGCGGGTGATCCGTTGTCGTTGACAGCCACCGGTGCGCAGGATCCGGACGGAGTGGTGTCGAAGGTCGAGTTCTACCACGACACCAACAGCAACGGGCTTTTCGATGCAGGGTCGGATGAGCTGCTCGGAAGCGACAGTTCAGGATCGGATGGCTGGACGATCAACGTCAACACGGCCGGCCTGCCCGATGGGTCGAACACCTTTTTTGCCCGCAGTGTTGATGAGCACAACCTTGCAGGCGTTCCGCTGACTACGACTGTCAACGTGAATGCCACGGGTGTTACGCCTGGATACATCCAGGATGCCGGCCCGGATGGATTGGTAGTCATCGAAGCGGAAGAGTTTGATGCGAACAGCAGCGCGAGCGGCAGTTCGTGGAGCGCGATCTCCGATCCGTCTTATGCCGGCGGAGTCGCGATGCAGGCGACGCCGAACACGGGTTTTGGTGTTTACTCAAACGTCGCGGCGACGAGTCCGCGACTGAGCTTCAATGTTTACTTCAACCGCACGGGCACGCATTACCTGTGGATTCGTGGCGCGGGGGCGAGCCTTCAGGATGACTCGGTTCATGCGGGGCTGGATGGCGTAGTGCAGCCGGCTCTGGACAACCTTAACGGGTTTAAGAGTCTGGGCTGGTATCACAAGAGCAACAGTACCGTCGCGGTGGTGAATGTCGCCACCGTGGGGTTACACACGATCGATCTTTACATGCGTGAAGACGGCTTTGTGGCTGACAGGATTCTTCTGACCAGCAATTCGGCATACACCCCGACGGGTTCTGGTCCTGCGTCGAGTCCTCGTACCACGACGGGGGGCGGGAACCAGCCGCCATCGGTGGGAGACCTGAGCGTCAGCCCTGACCCTGCGACGGTGGGGACGACATTGACGCTGACGGCAACGGGCGTCACCGATCCGGACGGAACGGTGACGCGAGTGGATTTCTACCGTGATGACGGTGACGGGGTACTCAACACCTCAAGCGATGTTCTGGTCGGCTCGGATACCAACGGTGCCGATGGCTGGTCGGCGACAGCCTCGACCTCAGGTTTGTCGAGCGGTAGCTACCTGTACTTTGCCCGCGCTGAGGACAACGGATCAGCGTCGGGGAGCGTGTCCACCTCGCATACGCTGGAGCAGGAGTCCGGAGGCCCGCCGGCGTACCAGGAGTCGGGCGGTCAGGTGACGATTGAAACCGAGATTTTCGATGGTGTCGTCTCCCGGAGCGGCGCGACGTGGGCGATGGTCTCGTCGGGGAGCTATTCGGGCGGCTTTGCGATGCAGGCGACGCCGAACACAGGGTTTGGTGTTTACTCAAACATCGCGGCGACGAGTCCGCAGCTCGACTACCGCGTGAACTTCACCACGACGGGGGTGTATTACATCTGGGTTCGCGGTCGCGGTGCGACTCAAAGCGACGACTCGGTGCACTTGGGTCTGGACGGTGTGGTCGCCTCGACGAGCGACAACATAGCGGGATTCAACAACAGTCTGGGGTGGTCTCGTTCGACGATGGACAAGGCGGTGGCGACGATCCAGGTGACGACGCCTGGCCTGCATACGGTGAACCTGTACATGCGTGAGGACGGGTTCATCATGGACAAGCTGGTGCTGACGACGGACAGCGGGTTTACCCCGACGGGTTCTGGTCCTGCGTCGAGTCCTCGTACCACGACGGGGGGAAGTGAAGCCAGCGAGGTGATGACGGTCTCCGATCGGTTCTGGGCGGCATTGGCGGCACTCCGAGAACGTAAAAAGAAAGCTGTCTGGTGGGATTGAGTTACCTCCCTCAGGTAAGATTTTTGCCTACGGGAGTCCATTCATGCCGCTTTCCTCTCAACAGATCAGTCAATTTCGTCAACAAGGCTATGTCATTGCGCCGGAGTTTTTCACGCCGCGTGAAGTCGAGGCGATGCAGGCGGAAGTCGCACGGTTTCAGCGTGAAGGCCTGTTACGAAATGTCGCCACAGATGGTGACGGCAAAACACCTTCAACCCGGCAGCGAAATCTCCAGCTCTGTCCGACGGTCAAGCACAGCACGTTTTTTCGTGCGTTGCCTTTTGAGGAAAAGGTAATTGATGCTGTCAGCGATTTGCTGGGTGACCCATTCATTCTTCATCTTGACCAGATATTTCTGAAACCCGGCGGTGACGGCATGGGGACCAACTGGCACCAGGACAACGCCTATTTCAAAATCGCCGACCCGCTCAAAGGTACCGCCATGTGGATCGCGGTACATGATGCAACAGTCGAAAATGGAACAATCGGGGTCATACCCAGCGTGTTTCATGAAGAGTTGCCGCATGTCCGTGACCCGATGAGCGACCATCACATCCGTTGCTATCCCGATGAAACTCGCGCGATACCTTGTGAGATAAAAGCGGGTGGCGTGGTGTTTTTCTGTTACGGCACGCCGCATGCGACGGGAGCCAATCACACGCAAAAGGATCGTGCTGGCTTCGCGTATCACTTTCTTCGTGCCGATCAAGCACAACAGGAACTGCTTGCCGCTGATCGTGACTACCGACCCTATTTGACGGGGCCTCAAGCTAGCGGAGGCGTTCGAGAATACGGCGTGCGTGTCGCTGGAACATGGCAGAACGAGGTGGAACGTCTGCTGAGTCACGCGACTGCTGCTGCGAAGTCAAGCTAAGCGGATTACGCCTATCTCTCGCACAGGAATGATCCCATGCGCGTATGCGTCATCGGAGGCACCGGCAATATCTCCACTCCCTTCGTTCCGCTGCTTCTGGAGATGGGGCACGAAGTGACGCTTTTTAATCGTGGACAGAGCAAGCCATCGTCCGCGTATGACGCGCACGCGGAACGTCGCCGAGGTGTGCGCGTGATGCAAGGCGATCTCAAAGATCGTGAAGCGTTTGAGCAACGGATGCAGGAAGAGCGATTTGACTATGCCATCGACATGATGTGTCACAACCGTGATGATGCGATCAGTTGCATCCGCGCCTTTCGCGGTATTAAGCACTTTGTTCAGTGTTCGACTGTGTGCACCTATGGCGTGGACTATGACTGGTTACCCGCGACGGAGGATCATCCGCTCAGGCCGATCACGGACTACGGCCGCAATAAAGTCGCAGCCGATCAGGTGTTTCTCGAAGCATTCCATCGTGACGGATTCCCCGTCACGATCATCAAACCTTCAACGACCTATGGCCCCAAGTGGCCGATACTCCGCCAAGTCTGCTGGGACACGACTTGGATTGATCGCATCCGTAAAGGGAAACCGATCGTGGTGTGCGGCGACGGCAAAGCACCGCACCAATTCCTCTACGTCGATGATGCTGCGCCGGCATTCTGCTTTGCATTAGGTCGCTCGCGATGTGTGGGCCGAGTTTACAACATGATGCGGCCCGGTTTTATCACTTGGGAAAACTACACTCGTACGGTGATGAAAGCAGTCGGCCGGAAGGTCGATATTGTCGGCGTGCCGTTGGCAAATATCATCGCTGCAAATGTTCCGTCAGCGGACATCTGTGCGACGATCTTCGCGCACAATGTCATTTATGACTCTTCTGCAATCTGCCGGGATGTGCCTGAGTTCCATCCACGCATTTCGCTGGAAGAGGGACTGCGCCGCGTGATCGAGGCCAACGATCGCGAAGGCCGCATTGGTAACTCCGATGAACTGATGTGGGAGGACTCCCTGATCGCTGCACAGCGTCGGGTCGGTGCTGCGTGAAGTCTCTGCACCGAAAATCACATTGGTGTTTGACGCGGTATTCCCATCCATCCAAACCTCGGCATAAAAACCCGTGATTGACGACTCCGTGCGTGCGTTCCATCCTGATTTGTGCGTCGTCAACGCCTGAATGGCCGACGAAGACTCATTACATCGCGCTGAGGGTCGCCTTGAACATCCGTCCGTCATCACGCCCTGATCTTGGTCCGTTCACCGTCCGTTTTTGTCGGGCGGCACTGTTGATTTACTGGCCGGCACTGGCGGTTTCCACCCATTTCCCAAATCTGAACATTCAGCGGCCTGATATTGCCGGTTTTGGTTTCGACAAGTGGCTGCACTTTGCCGCGTTTGGATTACTGACGACACTGCTGATCGGCGCATGCCTTGCAAGTCGGATGCGGCGGTTTACGGTCAACCTCGCCGCCGGCGTGTTGGCGGCTCTCATCTATGCACCGCTCGATGAATGGACACAGCGGTTTGTTGCTGGTCGGGAAGCCTCATGGTCCGATCTCCGTGGGAATGCGGTCGGCATTGCGATGGGAACCATCCTGGCTGTGATTTTCTTCCTGGCAAGCCGTCGGTTGATCGGTGAGCCGATGCCGCCGGCATCTAACGTCGAAGGTGACGCAGCTTTTCCAGCGCCACTTGAACCAACGTCATCGGCAAAGACAGTTCCGAGTGAATCAGACTCGGATCATTCCTTTGTCGGCGGGGCGATGGTCGTCAGTGTGCTTACCTTCATCTCGCGCATCACCGGTCTGATCCGTGATAGTTATCTTGCTGGTGCGTTTGGGCTGGGCGGAATAGCGGATGCCTATACCCTCGGTTTTCTTGCTCCCAATCTTTTTCGCCGGCTCTTTGGTGAAGGTGCTCTGACCGCAGCATTTATTCCGGCCTATACGGACTTGCTCAAGGTGAATCCGGAACTGTCGCGGCGGTTCGCATCACTCTGCCTCGCGCTGACTGCGGTACTGCTAGGGCTGCTGACAATCATTGGCGAGGTGATTTTGTGGGGCTCTCTCCATGCTCGACCGTGGCCGGAAGAATCCGAGCTGGCGATCCGTCTCATCATGGTCACGTTGCCTTACATGCCGATGGTCTGTCTCGTCGCGGTCTTCGGCAGCATGCTGCAGGTTCACGGTCGGTTCGGTCCCAGTGCGGGTATGCCGATCCTGCTTAACGTGGTGATGATTGTCGGTATGTGGGTGTCGCTGCGCCTGAAACCTGACCAGGGAACTCAGACGCTGCGATATGCAGCATTTGGTGTGTGCGTGAGCGTGGTGATAGCCGGCGTCGTACAGGTGTTCAGCCAGGGCGCGGTTCTATCTCGATATTTCAAGTTCACCACGATCTTTGCCGGTACGCACGAGGCTTTTCGGGGAATGTTGAAAGTGCTGCTGCCGATGTTGTTGGCGTTGTCGGTTTTTCAGATCAACACTGCGCTGGACAACGTAATCGCCTTTGCGCTCTCGCCACAGGATCGCGGGCCGGCGATGTTTCATTTCGGTTCGTTTACCGCCGATTACCCGATCAAACCCGGTGGCGTGCGGGCATTGGCCAACGCATCCATGCTCTACCAGTTTCCGCTGGGTGTTTTTGGCCTGGCCATTGCAACCGCCATTTTTCCCGCACTGGCACACGCTGCTGCTGAAACAGGTGCGACCGGCGCAGAAAAGTTTTGTAAGACGTTGAGGCAGGGACTGCGTCTGACCGTATTCATCGGACTGCCCGCGAGCGTCGGACTGCTCATGGTCGGCCTGCCGACCATTCGTGTGTTCTATGAACATCACAAGATCACGCTCGATGACTCGCTGCGTATCGCGGAAGTTCTGACAGGATTTGCACCGGCCATCTGGGCTTACTCCATGACACACGTTGTCACGCGCGCGTTCTACGCACTTAAAGACTCGCGGACCCCTCTAGTCGTAAGCGTGATTATTGTGATGCTTAATCTAGTGCTCAATCTCATACTCGTCTGGCCGCTGGGTGCAGCGGGTCTGGCGTGGTCAACGTGCATCTGCGCGATCCTTCAGAACGCCGTCCTGCTCTGGCGGCTGGGTCGAAAGGTTGATCGCCCGATTGACACGAGTGTGCTGCGCGGCTGGACTCGATCAGCATTGCTTTCACTGGCGATGGCTGCGGCACTCTGGCCGATCATCTACCGGTGGGATCCAGCGAAGTTATCACGGAAAGAAACGATGTTTGAGCTGGGCGTCATGATCATCGTTGGTGCTGTCGTCTTCCTTGGCGGCGCATGGATCACTCGCGCGGAAGAAATACAGTGGCTGCGCCGGCGCGGATAGACGCATCCGGTCGGATAGACGTTATCACCATGTCATTGAGAAATTGCTGTCCGCATCTTTTCTCGCTCTGAGGCTGCGCATGAGTTACATTCACCTGCATGAATGACACGGAATTCATGCGTGAAGCACTGGATATCTGCCGACAAGGCATTGAGTTTGGCCAGTCGCCGTTCGGTGCGTGCATAGTTGCTGATGACCAGGTCATTGCCCGGACACACAATCGCGTTTGGGCTACCACTGATCCAACCGCTCACGCGGAAGTCTGTTGCATCCGTGAGGCCTGCACCGCCCGTGGACGGGTCCATCTACCCGAATGCACGATTTATTCCACGACCGAACCATGTCCCATGTGTTTCAGCGCGATTCACTGGGCACGGATTCCTCGGATCGTTTATGCAGCCACGATTGATGATGCCAAGAGTTTCGGGTTCAACGAGCTTCCGATTTCGAATGTAAAACTCAAAGAGATCGGCGGTGCTAAGGTGGAAATTGTCGCTTCAATGTTGCGTCCTGAGGCACTTGAGCTCTATCGGCTTTGGCTTTTGCAACGAGATCGCCGAGCGTACTAATCGCGTGCATATTTCCTTCATGCTTTTGCAGTCGTTCGCTATTGAGACTTGTTGGTGATACGGCTCAACACGGCACGTCGTTAGACGTGCAGTCCGCTGGTGACAAAGTCATCCACGATCTGTCCGAGGATGTTTGCCCACTTCACCCCGTGGCGTTCCGAAAGGTCGATACTCTTAAGGTACTGTCCTTCGTACAACGTCAGCTCATCCGCTACAGCGGCAATCTTTGCGTAGTAAATGTGCTTGATGTTTGGATAGGCGTCACCGCTGATCGTTGTGTAGTCGCGGAAGTGTGCGTAGGTGAGCAAGTCGTAACCGATTTCTTCTTTCACCTCGCGCACGAGTGCCTGTTCGTAGGTTTCGCCCGGCTCGACATGACCGCCGAAAAAATCCCAGTGATTGGGAAATGGAATCGACGGTTTATCATCACGGAGATAAATCAGCAGGCGGCCATTACGGTCAAAGAGCAGGGCCGCAGCAATGTGCTTAATTGGGAGATGGGGGTGCGGCTGGCTTGGTGCGGATGTGTTGACCATATTTCAAGCGTAACCTCATCAGCGTCATTCTCTCGAATCTGGCCAATTCGTGGGGACAGCTATTTTCGGGTTTTCGCCAGCCATTGGGTCAACTCCTCTTTCGACATGCAGTTCACTACTTGACCAGCTGTAGCCCCAGCGCGACGGGCAGTCAGCACGCCGTAGGGCAGCTCATCAAGGTCGCCAGGTCCATGGGCATCAGTGTTGATCGACAGTTTGGCACCCGCTTCGAGTGCCAGTCTTGCGTGCGTGTCGCGCAGATCGAGGCGGTAGTGGTTTGCGTTGATCTCCAGTGCCACGCTGCGCTGCGCAGCAGCGGTAACCAGTTCCTTGATGTCGGGCTTAATTCCTTCACGTTTGTTGACCAGTCGTCCGGTGGGGTGGCCGAGGATGGTTACATAAGGATTGTTGATCGCCTTAATCAGGCGTCGGGTTGCCTTCATAGGCTCCTGTGTCAATCCTGCGTGTGGAGAGGCGACGACGATATCCAGCTCTTTAAGCAGGCTGTTTGGGTAGTCGAGCGTACCATCCACGAGGATATCCACTTCGCTGCCGGCAAGTACGCGAATTTTTCGCTTCAGTGCCGCAGCTACCTCGTGCACATCCTGGATGTGTTGCTCCAGCCGCTCTGTGCTCAGGCCATTGGCGATGTGCTGGCTCCGGGAATGATCTGTGACAGCGATCGTATGAAAACCGCGATCGATGGCTGCCTCCGCTAACTCACGGATCGACCACGAGCCGTCGCTGGCTGTCGTGTGAGCGTGCAATTCGGCCACGATGTCGCGCATCTCAATCAGTTTTGGCAGTGAACCATTGGCTGCCTGTGCGATTTCGCCTTGATCCTCGCGTAATTCAGGTGGTATCCACGACAGACCGAGATGTTGATAGACCTCTTCCTCAGTACGGCCGGCGATCAGTTTTTCTTTACTGCTGCGGGTGTCAAAGAGACCCCATTCGCTCAGCTTCATCTGCTGTTTGATCGCTCGCTCGCGGAGCGCGATGTTGTGGTCTTTGGAGCCGGTGAAATACATCAGGGCTGCCCCGAAAATATCCGGTGTGACGATGCGCAGATCCACCTGGACGCCATCACCGCTGTCACGTTTCGTGCGGATGGATGTCTTTGTATCCCCTTTGGCGAGCACCTCGGCTACGGGTTCCAGTTTGATGAATCTATCGCTGATGATTCGTGCGTTTTCAGTATCAGCAGCTACGAGCAGGTCGATATCGCCGATTGTCTCACGGCCACGCCGCAGACTGCCCGCATGGGAGGCAGTCTTGACCTCTTTCATTTGTTGGAACTGCTCGAGAAACCATCTCGCCAGCGGCAGGGCTTGGCCGATTCTGATTCGTGATTGTGTTGTCTGGGCAAACTCCAGGTTTTTTCGCAGGCTCTCTACCTTCTTGGGGCCCATCCCTTTGATCTCACACAGGGCAGCCTCATCGTTTTCCAGCTTCTGTTTCAACTCCTCCATACTCGTGATGCCGCACTCTTTCCAGAGAAGTGCGACGGTCTTCGGACCTAGTCCCTGGACACGCAGCAGTGGGGCGAGTGTCGGAGGAAATTGCGCGAGCAGATCGTCGTGATCTTTGATATTTCCTGTCTGGAGAAACTCAGCGATCCGCGTGGCCGATCCTTTGCCCACGCCTTCGATCTCCTGAAGTTTTTTCACATCAGGCCCGATGGACGCCACGTCCACGGGATACTGTTCAAGCGAACGAGCAACCTTCTCAAAGGCCTTCACCTTGAAAACATCCACCCCCAGGATCTGCATGATGTCCGCCATTTCCTGGAAAAGGGCGGCAAGCTGGGCGTTGGTGGACATGATCAAAGCGTAGCGGAGAAAATCAGAAATGCCTACCAACGGACCTTTTTGCATGCGGATCTGGCTTTGACCAGATACCATCTCAGATCGCGATCATCAATTTTTCATTGCAGGATGTCTGTGAGGTATCGTTCGTGATAGGCTCGATATCATTTTCTCACAAACGACCTATAAGGAACTTCGCTATGGGCAGGCGTCGCTGCATATTCAACGCCGACGGCTTAGTATTAACAGACTGGATTTGCCGGGAAATACTCAACTCAAGAATGGAGGTCGCAATGAATATTCGCAGAACGATGGGTATCCTGATCGCAGGATGCGCTTTGGCTGTCAGTCTCGTGGGCTGTGGAAGTCAGACGAAGGTTTACCCCGCGCCAACACCGGAGAATACAGGCGAGACGTCGGTTACTACGCAACAACGATCGAGTAATCCGTCGGCAAACACGGGATCGAGTGTGTGGAAGGAAACCAGACCGTAAGGCACGGAGAGAAAGTAAACGCCGACAGGTTCGTGTCTATCGTCACCGCGATGGTGAATCGTCGTCAATCCTTGAAGTTCACGAACTGAAGGGGAACCTCGAATCCGCCGCTGCGGAGCAGTGCCATCGCCTCCTGAAGATCGTCGCGTTGCTTACCAGAGATGCGCAGTTCCTCGCCTTGGATGGACGCTTGAACCTTGAGCTTTGAGTCTTTAATTGCTCGCACCATTTTCTTGGCGGTGTCCTGTGCGATGCCTTCCTTGACCTTGACGTCACGCTTGAGCTGACCGGCTGAGGTGGGCTGTGGTTCCTCAAATTCGAAAGCTTTGATATCGAGGCCGCGCTTGACGGCCTTATTCAAAAACATCTCTCGAACCGCGTCCATCTTCATCTTGTCCGCAGTCACGATGTGAATCTTCTTTTCCTTCTTGTCGAAGGTCAGCTCCGTTTTGAGATTGCGAAAATCGTATCGAGTGGCGATCTCTTTGATCGTGTTGTTGATGGCATTGTCCAGTTCCTGCATGTCGATCTTGTTTACGACGTCGAACGAAGGCATGACGATGCTCCCGCAAGAAAAAATCAAGGTACCACGCGCATGGTTTTCATGTGTTTCCGCATGGCCCATGCTCCGATGCGGGGGAATGCTGCCGTCAGTGCAAGGCCAAAGCGTGTACCGGTATGCGGCCAGATTTCCGGCGGGGGGTTGTGTCGCTTCATCGCACGAACGATCGCCCGCGCCGCATGCTCCTGGGTCTGACGAAAAAAGTCCGGCGTACTGGACTTCTGCTCAATGCCACCCGTGCTCGGACGTTCGCGCATGCGATCTCCGAACTCGGTCTTTGTCCCGATCGGATGGACGGTGCTGACGGCTATATGCTCGCCGTCAAGCTCGCCGCGAAGCGCGGTAGCGGTCATGTGTTGTGCTGCTTTGGTGGCTGCGTAAAAGCCCAACATGGGCGGACCGATACGGCTGGCTGCACTGGAACAGATCAGGATGTGGCCGCGATATTTTTCGCCGACTGGTACCGGGTTCTGCCGAATCAGCGGTACCGCAGCACGGATGAGCCGGATCGTTCCATAAAAATTAGTCTCGAACATCGCCCGCAAGTCGGCGTCAGTGGTATTCAACACACGATCGAAGATCCCAAATCCGGAGTTGGCGAAAATCGCATCGAGCCTCCTCCATTTCAACCGTACAGCTTCTATAAAAGCGTTAACTTCCAGGTCGTGATCGACATCGCAGCGATACACCAGGGCTTCTCCTCCTGAAGCACTGATCGCGGCTGCCACCTGTTCGAGTTTTTCCAGTCTTCGACCCGCCAGCGCGATGCGCATTCCCGCCTTGGACGCTTCCATCGCAGTAGCAGCACCAATACCTGAGCTTGCTCCGGTGATAGCGAGGACATGTCCGAAAAGTCTGGTGCGTGTCACAGTGTGAATATAGTACGCTCATCAACGCTTCATCAGTGCGTAACGCGGTACACCACGTTTTTCCTATACTTTCATCATGAACGATCAGCAACTCGCCCAGCGCATCGCCCAGGCTGCACTTTTACGCGGTGACTTTACTCTCCGCAGCGGCCGAAAAAGCAAGTATTACCTCGATAAATATCTTTTCGAGACCCAGCCCGATATTCTCCGTGCTCTGGGCGAAAAGTTTGCCGGGCACATTGACAGTTCCATCGACCGCCTCGCCGGCGCTGAGCTTGGTGGAATTCCTCTGGTAACAGCAGCCGGTATGGCCACCGGCAAGCCGACGGTTCTGATTCGGAATCAGAAAAAAGATTACGGCACATCAAAACAATTAGAGGGTAGGCTCGAACACGGCGAGCGAGTCATCATCGTCGAAGACATCGCCACCACGGGGGGGCAGGTACTCGAAGCGGCGAAAGTGCTTCAGGATGCCGGTGCGATTGTTGTGAAAATCGTGGCGGTCATTGATCGGCAGGAAGGTGCGCGCGAAAACATCGAAAAGGCAGGTTACGCATTCGCAAGCCTGTTTACCAAAACGGATTTGGGGATCAATGAATAGTCCTGCAACGATTCTCATTCAGTCTTGATGAATGGGTCACGTCGTTGGATTTCGACTGAGCAACATTCGTGTAGCACCCCGGCGTCAGGCGGTGATCCGTGTGGCGGTGCCCGAAACGTCTTTCAATGGTCCGCCGGGTCCTCGCTGGGCGTCGCCGCTGAGTAGTTCCACACCCTGTGCCACCAATGCAGCCTTGACATCGATTCCTGGCAGATCTGCAGGCTTCACCCCCTGTGATGCCGCCATCGCCGCCGCAACTCCCGCAGCTTGTCCTACTGTGCAGGCCGGCGGCATCACGCGCATGCTGCTGTGTACCGCGTGATCCACCGAAATCGGCCGCCCACCAACCAGTAAGTTGTCAACGTTCAACGGTACCAGGCACCCGTAGGGGATTTCGTACCAGTCATCAGGCGGCAGGTGAACGATCTCGGTACCCGATCCAGAGGGATTGTGGATGTCGATGGGGTATCGCACCCGCACGATGCCATCCGGGTATTTTGCGCAGCGTTCGTAATCCGCCCGCGTGACATAGGCGTGACCTCGCACTCGCCGTGACTCACGGACGCCGATATGCATGCCGACAGAGAGCAGGTAGCTGCGTTCAAAGCCGGGGACATCCGCACGTAGCCAGGCGACGAACTCAATAATTTGTCTGCGTGCCAGTTGCTCCGCTTCGCTGAGGCTTTCGACGTTGGTGGCATCGTGCTTGACGACGCGCGTGGTGTTGAAGTGGATGCGATCTCGCTCGGTGGTTTTGAACCAGAGGCAGTTCTCCCGCGGGCAGCTTAAACGTCCCGCTGCCTTTGCCGCATCGTAGAGTTCGTTGATTGCCTTACGGCCGCCCATCCGCTCGACATCGACACCCCCCATATCAAAGTTGGCGGTCATCGGCTGTGTGAGATGATCCTGCTCACGTCCCACCTCGATCGGCGCACCCGCACGAGCTGCGAGGTCGGCATCGCCGGTGGTGTCAACATAGACTTTCCCTCGCACGGCGACAGTTCCTGACTTGGAATGGAGTGTTACCGCATCAATGCGGCGGCCCTCCATCAGCGGCAGATCAAAGCTGGCGTGGTAGAGCAGATCAACACCGGCCTCCAGACAAAGCTGCTCCGCAGCGAGTTTGGCAATCTCCGCGTTGAAGGTCTGCCCGTCGGGCAGAATTCCTCCGAGACGATCCATCGCAATGCACCAGTCGGTGAATACGCCGGTATCGAGCCTCTTGCCGCCGATGTGGTTGGGCATGAAAGGATTGACGCCGCCAGCGGTCGCCATTCCGCCGAGGAATCCGTACCGTTCGACCAGCAGTGTTTTCGCGCCTTGTCGTGCCGCACCGACTGCTGCTCCCAGTCCGCCGGGTCCGCCGCCGAGAACGACGACATCCGCCTCGCGCAGGACACGCACGTTATCTTCCGCCGGTCGCCTCACTGTCTTTGCCATGCTGTTCTCCTCAAGGTCCAGGGCCGCCGTGTCTTGCTGGCGGTACGAAATCAAACTTCGACGGATTGTGAGTTTTCAGTTTCGATGCAGCATCGCAGCACTCGCAACGATTGGTCATCGAAAAGTTAACCGATCACATCCGAAGCCGCGGCATTACCACGCACGATGATCGGATCTACTTCGCCTTCGATCGTCACCCGTCCGGCTGCGTCAACAACGCAGACCGGAATCTTGCCCGCAGCCCAGTCAGCCAGAGGCAACAGCGGCCAGCGCTGGGAGTAGTGGCGATCGGGTTCGACGCTGATCCGTGCTCCGCCAGCGGCGAGTCGATCGATTACCAACCGTGGGTAGCTCCACAGAAATCCGAGACTCGTAACGCCGCGCGGGTAAAAATTCAGATTTCGACTGATGTAGGTTTCGCAATACCCCATGCTCTGCTCGTGGGTATTGCTCATGACCTGTAAATCCCAGTAATTAGGAGACCACGCGAGGTTGTGGATGCCCAGGTAGCGCGCGACGTGATCTCGCCACAGGTTTTGGCTGATCCAGATCGTGTCGGGATCAGCTGATGTGTGGCTGCATCCGTAAGGCGTGATCGTTTCTCGCAACGCGCTGGTCAGATCGGTAAGCAACCGCTGGCTGTCAAAAAGCAGCGGTTGTGCGGTAATCATGGGAAGCAGCAGCCCGTTGGCGGTATGGATCGAATACGCATCGCTGCCCTGAAATTCAGCGGGTTGGATCAGCTCGGTATCCGCGTCCGCATCCCAGGAGTCCAGTCCGCTCCGGTCTGCGCGTGGTGTTGCGCAGACTGCATAGTGTTCACCCAGCCATGATGCGGAGTCCACTTTGGTTGCGCCATCACGGGCTGCATCCTCGCATCGGCCGGCAATTTCATCACGACCGACCTGCGAAAGCAGCTCTGCCGAGGCGTTGAGTGCTGCAAGTCGCTTGATCGCCAGGTAGGTCTGCGAAGTTCCCTCGTGAGCAGCCGGGCCGGCATCGACGAGTGTGTTAGCCACACCTTCGGTTGGAAATCCGCTGCCGGTGCGATCCGTCCAGAGAAGATACGAGGCGAGGTTGTGAAGGAGGTCTGCGTGCTTTGTGATCGTGTCGCGGTTGCCTGTGACGTGTACGTATGCCTGCATCATGAGGAGAAAATTCGCGGTCTCCTCGACCGGCATGTCGTGATGATAAGTCTGCCCGGTGATGCGCAGATCGCGGCCGATGTCATGCGGCAGGTACACGCCGCCCGAAGCGGCATGCGGTTTGGCGAAGCGTGCCCACTGGCTGAATTGCCGCTCAAGCAAACGAGGCCAGAAAGATAGGTAAAAAGGAGTCGCGTTATATTCCACGTCGAGCGTGGAGTGTCGGAATTTGCTGCCTTCCCACACGCTGAACCAGTCGGTCGCAGCCACTTCGCCGCGCCGCAGTGCGGTGCCGCTTTTCTTTTCTGCCGAGGCAAACGTACACCAGAACGTATTGGCGATGAATGACTGAAAGCTCTGATTCACAAGATGCCGTTCAGCATTTCGCAGCGGTGCCTGCTCGATGATCTTCTCAACCCGACGAGATAGTGCTAGACGTTCATCGCGGGTGTCGATCGCGTCGCGCATCATTTCGTCAAGGTTGTTCCAGTACTCGTGGTACTTGAATTTTGCGGAACGTGTACTCGATCCCTCGGTTACCTCGATCACGTTATCGCCGCAGAATGCCCCCCAGACGAGTCGCCACTTGATACCGCTGCCGACTTCACTCACCGGCAGTTCAAGGCTCAGCCCTTTGCCGTCTGCATCAACCGCACACTCACCGCTGGAGCTGAGGCTTACGATGCGCTCACGGACCTCGACGGAGTTTTCTGATGCTTTGGGTGGTACTGTTGCGTCATGACGCGGCTGAAGTGAATTGCGGTAAGTCAGATCGATGCGAGCGCCGTCTTGAGTCGTTGCGGTGATCGCAGTCTCAGGACGATCTACACGAAAAAACAGTCTGACTCGTGAAGGCGTCGGGCCGGCAGGCTCGATGGCCCGTACGCTCGGCGCAGCACTGACGCGCATCTCGAAATAGATAGCTGGCATCAGGCAGAGTTGTTCATTTTCGGGATAGAAGACGCTATGGACGTTAAGCTCGAAACGGAGTCGATATTTTTCGCTGAAGCCGCGAAAGGTGATCGAGTTGAATCGCTCGAATTGTTCGAGGTTGTAGAGGAGTGTGCCGCGCTGAGTGAAGGGCATGACGCGTTCAGTGCCGTCAGGCTCAATCAGGCCGACCATCAGATCCATTGGCCGGTCGAGAAATCGTCCCAGTGCCGAGTGGAGCACGCGACGGTGATAAGGCTCGAAGAAGAAGCCGAATCGGCTCCCCAGCCTTGCAAGCGGCCAGCTCATCAGCTGCATAGTCACAACCCTGAGACAATCCCGCATACCCTCCGACGCGGGGAGGTTATTTTGCGTGAATCTTAGGTGCGGGTAAAGCCCGGTTTCGAGGATGATCAGATTTCAGGGTAATTGTGCGAGTTAAATCGTTCGTAATAGTGGGGGATGGTCATGAGGCCGATCCTATCGCTTTCCCATCGGTACAAAAGCCGCAGCGAGAGCGACGACGATTACACCCCCCAGAAACAGCATGGGTAGCGATTTGAGAAGTTCAGGCCGAGCGAAGAGCAACGCAAGCCACGCAGCGAGGACGGCGTAGCGCGCGGTTGAGAGACGAGAGCGAAAATCCGGTCGCATCGGATCGATCAGCGTTTCAATCACCATCAGCGCGACCACTGCCAGCACCAGCGATACGCCGATGTTCGCAAGACGACTTCCACGCTGGCGGAGGGCTTCCTGGTATTGAGCAAGGAGCGGAGCCTTCGTCTTATTCAGGTCCGCCAGCTTTTCTTCCATCGCGACATCGCTTGCGCCAGCCATGCCTGTCTGGAGCATCCGTTGAACAACTGCTTCCTGTTCCTCCAGCCGTTTTGATTCATCAACGCCGCCGACGAATACCCGGCGGTATAGCTCAGGCTTCAAAGCCCCTAAAACGTATGGCCCGATGAGAATGCCCGCGAGTATGCCTATCACAATCAGATAAAGGTCGCGGTGGTCCGGCCCGCCGGTTTGTGGCACGGAAGTCCGGGATGCAGACGCTTCTCCGGGAGCAGGTTCGTTGAGCATGGCCATAGCGTAACGTGATCCTCCTAAAAAGAACCGGCGTCACCTCTGGCGACGCCGGCTGTAAGGGAGCAACGTGACGAGAACAATTCACCCGCACATCAGCGGTGGGACCGGTGCGGTTGACCAGTCGCCATTCTTCAAGCCCGCTTGACGCAGGTCCTCAAGGGCTTCAATGACCAGCTCGACTTCGCGGTCGATTTCCAACGGTGACGCAGGTGAGGAGACGGCGAATTGCTCTTCGATCAGCGATCGACGAATGATCGGAGCCAGTTCGCAAGCCGGTCGGTCGTGTGTCTCAGCCACGAGGTCGATGAATACCGGCCGAATCCGCTTTGCTCGTGTCTCATTTCCGCTTCTTCGTGAAGAGGAATGATTACCGCCGCGACGTGCGGGTGTCGCATTAGACAGAGTCTCAGTCATGATGCACCTCCCGTGAGAAAGACAGACCTGTCTCCTCATTCGTTCCTTTGAGAGGATTCCGATTGGATGTTTCTACAAGCTGTCAAAGTCGTGTTGCATCCGTGCGGATTTCCCGTCGAAAACAAAATGAGGCTTTACTTTGCAGGTTATGACTCGGTGCTGCGCTAGTCAAGCAAATTTCGTATCAGGGATACTCCTAAAACAGCCGTACCAAAATCAGGTAGTAGAATCCAAACGTACTGCTCGTAAGGCTGAAGTCGATCAACTCATCGAGCGGTGGAGTCTGCGCTTGCCCTCCTCGTTGCACCCAGCCTCGCGAGGATGACGTTACAGCCAGGCTTTGGAGCGGTTCAATCGGGTGTTTGTTGAGAGAAGGAGTTAAGGAACCAGGAAGGTATCGGTTGTGCTAGCGGGGGTCTCGGTGCCGGTGTAACGATCGACCCCATTAGCGAGCCAGATGTTATCGCCGGACGGCAAAATCGGTTTGGCTGACCACAGTACGCCGCCTTGAAGCATCAGGATGTTCTGCCCCTTGCCGCGATGGAAATTGCTGGGTGTATCCGTCGAGAGACTGCGATGGAAGTGCATGGGTGCGCCGGGTCGAACTTGGCCGCCAAAGAGCGGGTTTTTGTCAGCCATGAGTGAGAGGTTATTGCCTGGAATTCGTGAGAGTTTGATCGGCTCGCCGTACTGATTCTGGGTGCTGAAACCCACTTCGGAAGCGTTGCGCCAATCATGCATGTCACGGGTCAAACCGCGACCGGCGTTGAGGTTGTCAGGACAATTCAAGGCGTCAGGACTCACATAACCCTGGCGCACGAGCAGATAGGTGTGGGCTGAGTTTGACTGTACAGGCTGGCCTTTTCCGGTCTGCTGGCCGACGTTCCACCACGGCTGGCCGGCTGTGATCGGCAGGCGCGGCATGGAGTCCTGATTGTCCGCGGCATATCGGCCAATCGCCATCCCCGCAGTCTGCAGATTCCCCGCGCAGGCGACCCGGCGTGCGTCTTCGCGTAAGCGACCCACCATCGGGAACAGGAGCGAGAAACCCAAAACCAGAATGGCCGCCACTGCTGCGATTTCACGCCAGGACATACCAACACGCGGTGCCGCCAATGCCTGCGCCTGCTCGGCAAACCACCGCCGCCGTCGGTCATCCGCAATACGTTCGAGTGTTCGTCTGGTCAGGTCGGCTGGAGGGTCATCTACCGGACACTGACCGATGAGGCTGAAGAGTTGTGCGACCTTCGCCGCTTTTGGTGCATGATCTGGGGGAAGTGCCGATTCATGGCTGGTCAGCCGGAGCGTTGAGCCGGTGTCGCGCTCCGTGCGCGCCTGTGCGAGTGATGCAAGTAACGCATCAACCGCGCGGGCTTCGGCGGTGCTGAGTTGGGGTCGGCGATCGGGGTTGGTCTTACTCATGATCGTTCGTGCTTGGCTGTGTGGGATGACAGGTCACGCTGGTGAGTCTGCATCATCGTGCTAAGTTTTCTTGTCACCTTCCGACAGTTTTGCCTCGTACCGCTGTCTCCATAAATCCGCAAAGGTTGCGACGGCTGCATGCAATCGGCTCTTAACGGTACCCAGCGGGATTTTGAGCATCTCCGCGATATCCTTGTAGGCAAGCTGCTGAAAGTAAGCCAGCAGAAGCACTTCGCGCAGGTGGTCTGGCATCTCGCTGACCACTTGCTTGACTAACTGTTGCGTCTCCTGCTTCTCCACCTCCTCAGGTGGAAGCGGGAAATCGCCCGCCAACAGATCCTCAAATGAACGGCTGTCGTCACCCGATTCATCGACGGGGGCCGAAAGCTGAGGGGTCTGCCTGCGATTGTTTCTACGTAAGTAGTCCCTGGCTTTGTTCGCCGCAATCGTAAAAAGCCATGGCCTAAATCGCCTTTGGGGGTCAAAAGTTTCCGCCGAAAGGTGAACTTGGAGAAAAGTTTCCTGAAATAAGTCTTCTGCAGCCGCCCGGTTTCCCGCAAAACGAGAGAGAAAATGGAATAGTTCCAGCCGGTATCGCTCCACAAGCTCTTCAAAGGCAGGGGTTTGCCCGCTTCGGTAGCGTTGGAGCAATTGCTCGTCGCTGATTGTGGATCGTGTGGGCGGCTTGTCTTGGGCCATGAGTTGACGCCAGCGGTGCCACGAAGGGGAATTATCACCGAATGGTGAATAACTCAACAACCCACCAGCCCGCCTGTTCCGGCTGGCCAGCAGCATCCGTCATTATTCCAAAGGATTAATCACAAAACCTGTCACCAGCTTGGGGTAAAAAAACGTACTTTTCTGCGGCATCAATTCCCCCGCCTGACTGACCAGTCGCACCGACTCCAAAGGCGTCGGCTGGACGAGCAGGCCTAGTTGAAATCCCGTGCTTGTGGTGTCACGCTGAAATTCCTCCAGCGTGTGCGGAAACTTCCACTGCACTGTTTCACTGCCTCCCGAAGCGCAAAGCGACGGCTGGCAGATACCCTCGACGATCAGATGCTGGACGATGGCCACATCGAGCTGTCGCCATGCCTCCGATTGTTTGGAATGACTCAGACGAAGCGGGTCTTGCTCCACCGTCGTCGCGATTGCCAGCGGGCTTGACGGATGGGACGGGCAGAACAGGCCGATAGCATGTGGCCCAGCTGTGGGAAGCGCTGCTTCAAGTTTCGCCAGATTATCTCCTGCGAAGGGTTTGATATTGAGTTTGCCTTTAGCCGCAGCGACAAACTTTTCCCAGGTAAACCCGCTCATGCCGCCCAGAACGCGATGCGTTGGCAGCACAATCATTCCCGGATCCTGCATCGCCACGAGGACGAAAAAGCAGAAGTTGGCGGGATGGTCCGCAGCCAAAGTTCCGCCCGATTGTTCTGCCAGAGAGTTTCGGTAGTTCAACGCGGTCGTGTAACGATGGTGTCCGTCCGCGATGAAAATGTCTGAATCAGCAAAGGCATCGAGAAACGGCTTCTGTGCGGCTGGATTCTCGACAGACCACGCTTCGTGCAGTACCCCGTCGCCAGCAGTCGTGCCGCGAAGCACCGGCCTGGTGCTCTCGATTGCTTTTGTCAGCAGGGCGTGGACTTTGTTCGTCGGGTCTGAATGCAGGCCGAAAATCGGCGAAAGTTGCGCCCGAGTGGCGCGCATCAGCTTCATGCGGTCTTCCTTAGGCCCGCTGAAAGTCTGCTCATGGGGATGGATGCCGCCCTTGTTGTCGGAGGACTTACCGAAGGGCTGAACTTTGACGTTGGCGATCAATCCCCGTCGCTGAAAAGTTTTTCCGCTGTGGCGATAGGTCTGTTGATAGACAAAGAGGGCAGGAGTCTTTTGCCGAATGAGCGTTCCATGGCTGAGCCACGTCCGATAAAGCTCCGCAGCTTTCTCGTAAGTAGCGTCCGGTCCGACGGTTTTGGCAGGCAGGTGGGGCAGGTCGATCGCCACGATATTTCGCGGATCGACACTGAGCAGCTTGGCTTTGCTCGTCTCATCAAGCACGTCATAAGGAGGTGCAATTTTGCTTGAAAGATCTCCTCCCGAAGAAGTAGAATACGTGATGGCGGGAATCGGCTTGATTGGGGGCATTTCAGTGGCTCGCGGATAAAAATCGGCAAGGCATCTAAGCATGGAATGAACTTTATTCCACGCGGTGCGTTTGGATGGATAACAAAAGCGCACAAGATTAGCGGTTCCCCGTGCTGTGAGCCAGTCGCGGGAAGCCGAAAGATGACTGCAATAAGGTGTCGTTCGGTTCGTTGGTCCGCGTATTCAAAAGGATCGTTGCCATGTCTTCCATATCTACCAGTCTCAAGCCGCGTACGACTGCTCACCGCATCAATCGGCTGATCGCTCGACTGCGTCATCGTCAACTCATGAGCGCCCTGCGCGGGCGGCTGCCGGATTCGTTCCGCTACGCCAAATCGGTGGCGCGGATTCGGCGGGTCGTCAGCGGCGTGATGGTGTGACAGATGCGGGTTTTCTTCTTGATTTGCATCCGCGCGAGGCTGTAGCGCAGGTACTTTGTTAACCTACCACCATGACCAGACTCGCTGTTTCGGTCATGGTGCAGACACTCGAGCAGGGGCTTGCCGCTGCTGCGCGCGCGGGAGAAGCCGGCGCGGACCTTGTTGAATTTCGCATCGATCAGTTCAAACGCGACCCGGCACAGGTTGTCGCTCTGGTCGAGCGATCCGCACTGCCCTGCATCCTCACCTGTCGGCCAACGTGGGAAGGCGGAGATTACGACGGTGACGACCAAACCCGTATCGCTCTCCTCGAACACGCTGGTTTAGCTGCGCGGCCGCCAGCCTACATCGACATCGAGCTGGCCGCCTACCAGCGTTCGGCCAATCTCCGCCAGAAAATCGGACTGGTGGTCGATCACCCCGGACAGGTCAGACCCACCGGCACCGGTCTCATTCTTTCCAGTCATGATTTCGATGGCCGGCCGCGAGATCTTCTCCAACGTCTCGAAGCGATGGCTGCCGCCCCAGCCTGTCGTGTTATCAAGCTCGCATGGAAAGCTCGCAGTCTTCGCGACAACCTCGAAGCCTTTGAAATTCTTGTCAGCCATCACAAACCCACGATTGCGCTTTGTATGGGTGAGGACGGGCTGCCCAGCCGCATACTCGCAAAAAAATTCAATGCGCTGCTTACATTTGCAGCTCTCGATGCAAACTCAGGCACCGCGCCGGGGCAACCGACGATCTCGCAGCTCAAGAACCTCTACCGCTGGGACAGTCTCAACGAAGCAACAAGGGTGTACGGCGTGATCGGCCATCCCGTCGGACACTCGATGAGTCCAGCTATTCACAACGCCGGCTTTTCCGCGACGGGATACAACGGCGTGTATCTGCCGTTGTCAATCCCGCCTGAGTACGAACATTTCAAAGCCACTGTTTCCACCTGGCTTGATATGCGAGGCCTGGATTTTCGCGGCGCGAGCGTGACGATACCGCATAAGGAAAATCTGCTTCGCTTCGTGCGCGAGCGTGCCCATCCGGGAGATGTGATCGAACCGCTGGCCGAGCGCATCGGCGCAGCCAACACACTTTCTGTCAACGATGACGGCTCGCTTCATGTGTCAAACACCGACTACGCAGCAGCGCTTGATGCGGTGTGCGATGGGCTGGGAATGACACGTAAGGAACTGATCGGCAAGCGCGTTGCGGTGATCGGTGCCGGCGGCGCTGCGCGGGCGGTGGTTGCCGGATTCGCCGAGGCCGGTGCGACGGTCGTTATCTACAACCGTACACTTGATAAAGCGCAGGCGATGGCGGAACAAATGGGCGGATCGAATGGAAAGATCGTTGCAGCCCGGCTCGATAAGTTGTGTGACTCGTGCTGCGAGGTGTATATCAACTGCACTCCGATCGGCATGTCGCCGAATGTGGACGCGACGCCGATACCCTCTGCCGGTAAGACCAAAGGCTGGGGCCCCGGATCGGTCGTATTCGACACGATCTACAATCCGCTTGAAACCCGCCTCCTGCGTGAAGCACGTACGGCAGGGTGTGTCACCATCTCCGGTACGGAAATGTTCGTGCGACAGGCTGCGGCACAATTCAAGCAGTGGACGGGACAAGAGGCTCCGATGGATCTTTTCCGCACGACCCTCAATGAATTCCTGACGAAAAAGGCTGGTCGTTGAAGGCCGGATCCTGCCAATTGCGAGACGGTCCACAATTTTTATCAGTGGCAGCCGTTGGCATTTATCAGTTGGTTGAAGTTTTAGTGTCTTTGTATCAACCATCGTCTTTGTGTGATTACGGAAGCCGCGACAGATGATCTGCATGGCTCTTTTGCAGGAAAATTAGTGCATTGATAGTGCATCAAGTAGTGATATCGGCCGGTAGAACGGGGTATAATTCAGCCTGTTTTTGTGGACGATCATGAGAAGTAAATGGGCGAATGTGAGATAGATATTTTGAGACGTAACATGCGTGTTCGGGTTAAGGCGTTTACTTTGGTCGAACTCTTGGTAGTGATTTCGATCATTGCCTTGCTTATTGCCATGCTGCTTCCCGCGTTGAGTGCTGCGAAGGAGTCAGCGCGAGCGATGGCGTGTCTCTCCAATCTGCGGCAGATGGGTATGGCTGCGACGATGTACCGCGATGAGTACCAGCAGTATTTCCCCGTGATGTACGACTTGGAAGTGGAACCCTATCCCGGCTGGGGCAGATATACCGTTGCCTATCCCTATCGTCTGGCACCTTACTTATCTCCCGGCGGGCTTAATCGGGGCATGTTCAATACGACTCAGATTGGCCGACATATCGCTTATTGCCCCAGTGCTCCGCTCATGACCGAGGCGGACTATGTTTTCCCTACTTTTCGTCTTACTCAGGACGCATGGATCTATGGGCCTTTCTGGAACAAGACCATCGCGACGTACAGCATGACCACCGGCCTCGGATACAGTTGGGCAGCTGTCAACGTATCGGATCCGTGGACATGCCCTAAGCGAGAGTTGACCAAGCCGACCCTTACCTTGATTTATATCGACAGCAATCGTGAACCCCGTTTTGATCATTCGTTCCGCTTCTATCGTCTCCGGCATGGCGGCGGCGCTAACCTGCTCATGGGTGATATGCACGCCTTCCGTATCAACACGCAGAGCGAGATCGACGCACGAATGAGCGAGCGAGTATTTCACCTCTATGATCCCGGGCTGTGGCGGTATGCAAGGTGACGGTCATTGTCCGTTCAAATTCCTGCTCAAGCACGCATCGGGCAGCAGCTTGCGATTCAAATCCATCTCCGCAGAACTGCGTGATGGCGTTCAACTTTCGGCTGACGATGGAATATCGGATAGGCTGTGATCCATGCCGGTTGTTCGCACCAATGTCGTCGAGATATACGTTTTTCGCCGCAACCAGGGAGAACGCGCGATCGCGCATGGCGTCGAGTTTCTCCAGTTGCATCGATGCAAGGGCATGATCATCAATACCTGGCAGCCGGTGATGGGGCACATTGAAGAGGGCGAAACCGCAACTGCTGCAGCACTACGTGAGCTCGAGGAGGAGACCGGTTACGCAAGAGGACGCGATCTTCTTGCCGGATGGCAGCTTGAGTCGGTTAATACTTTTTTCCTCGCTTCGTTGGATGCGGTTATGCATAGTCCCGGGTTTGCCATCGAGGTATCGGGAAGGATCGAGCCGAAACTCGATGACGCCCATGATGGGTTTCGATGGGTGACACGCGACCATGCGGATCGTGCTTTTCTCTGGCCGGGTCAGCGTCGCGCGGTCGAGGAGATCGTCCGCGATATTCTCCCGGCGGATTCGCTGACCGCTCCGCTGCTCCGAATTTTCTAGAGATAAAACCCGGCATGCGGCCCGAGCGAACAGCCCGAACGCTGACTCCACGAAAGGCGTGGATCTGTTTCAATGTTGCCCTGATGTTTGCTGCGCAGGGCTGCGGTCGCTACCTTCCCTCGTCTTAGATTAGATAGCGTGCGGTCGACTGACGCGGATAGCGGGTCAGGAACCGATCAGCAAAGGTAATTCAAGGAAAAACATCATGGCAATCCCCATCGGCCTTCAACTCTACACCGTTCGAGACCTACTCGGAAAAGATTTTGAAGGGACGCTCGCGCAGATCGCAAAGATCGGCTACAAAAATGTTGAATTCGCCGGTCTCTATAACCGCAAAGCATCGGACATTCGCAAACTCCTGGATAAACTCGGCCTCAAGGCGTGTTCGGCGCACATCAACATCGATGGCAAGCCCGAAACGCTTCAGCGTCACATCGACGACGCCCGCGTCCTTGGCTACGACGTGATTATCTCCGGCCTGCCGAGCTGGAATATGGAAAAGACCGCGGCTGAGTACCGCAAAGCGGTCAAGACTCTCTGCCAGGCTGCAAAGGACGCCAAGGCCCAGGGGATCTCCTATGCCTACCACAATCACAGTTTTGAGTTTCAGCGATTCGCCGATGCTGACAACAAAAGTGCGATGGAAATTATTTTTGACGAGTCCAATCCACCTCTTGCTGCGGAGCTTGATGTGTATTGGGTACAGCATGGCAACGATGATCCGATCAAGTGGATCAAGAAATTGACAGGTCGTGTGCCCTGCCTGCATATCAAAGACATGGAAAAAGGAGCGGGTCGCGGATTTGCCGAAGTGGGCACAGGCATTGTCGATATGAAGGCGGTTGTGGCGGCAGCACCGGCGGCAGGCGTGCGCTACCTGATTATCGAGCAGGATTCCAACTGGGTGAAAGGTGATCCGCTCGAATCGGTCCGCATCAGCCTGGAAAACTTCAGGAAGCTCGCGTCCTGATGCACAGGCATTACGCACGCACAGCATGCCCGTCATTGACAGCAAGCTGAGCTTTGTGACATCACACATCCTCCGCTGGTTCACTCTGCGTCCGCGCGGAGCTAAACCATTCCATGCGCCGAGTCCTTACTCGCAACTCGAAACTTCCTGCCGTGTTACTCCTTCCGCATCAAGCGGGTGGAGGTATGCCCCATCACGGGTCAGCGATTTTCGTAAGCAATTGAAAATCAAGGTGTTGAAGTCTAGTTTTCTACTTTGATAGTCGGTGCCGGTTTATCGTTTGTTGATGCGGTAGGAGGTTTTGTAAAGAGTGCGCCGACTTTCCGGTCAGTCGAACCAACGCGACCCGGCAGGCGAGTTTTTCACGTCTGTGTTGGCGGCTCATTTCCCGATGGCAGCTCTGCTCACGGCCTGGAATTGTTGTGAAACAGAACCATTCGCCGATAGGTGAAGTGGTATTTGAGAACAATTGCGTTCTTCCATCACTCAGAAGTTGAGGGCTGACACCGTGAAGGAAACACCCATCGAGATCGGCAAACCAACTTCACTTCCGATTACCGTCACGCTTGGTGATGAGAGTCACCCGCCAGTTTCGTTAATCAGGACGCCCGCTGAATCTGTTCCGTCGATTCAGCCCGTGATGGTTTTTCGCAGCGCAGCCATGCACCGGCTGTACACAGCGACTCAACTGACTGCCCGGCGCGACTGCACCGCGATCGTTCTAGGCGAGCCGGGTACGGGTAAGGAGCTTGTTGCCAGACAACTGCATCTCTTGAGTGATCGCGCTGATCGGCCGTTTGTCGCGGTGGATTGCCGAACGCTCAACGATCCGGGAATGGAGAAGCAGTTTTTCGGATCGGCCGGCGATGATGCGAGCCAGACGCCGCCGACTCACGGCTTCATCCGTACTGCGCATACGGGCACGCTTTATCTGGATGAGATCGGCGACATGCCGCTGGACTTCCAGGCCCGGCTGATGAAGGTGATCAAGTCGCACGCGGTTGTACCGATCGGTGCGAGCAAGGGCGTCTCGGTCGATGTGCGCATCATCGCCTCGACGCATCGTGATATCGAAGCACTAGTCAAGCGCGGCAGATTCCGCGAAGACCTTTTTTTCTGGCTGCATGTTGTGCAACTCCGGGTGCCGCCGCTGCGTGAACGGATTGAGGACGTGGTACCGCTGGCGGAGCACTTCGTCGCACGGATTTCCCGACTATTCGGAGAGAAAGCCAGACCGCTTTCCAGCGACGCGCTCGAGGCGCTTCAGGCGTATAACTGGCCGGATAACGTTCGCGAGCTTGCCGTTGTGATCGAACAGGCAATTTCAGCGGGTGGCTCCGACTGCATCACAGCCAATGACCTTCCTGACAAAGTTCGTCTGGCGAAGCCCTCCGCTTCACCTTCGATCTATGAACCTGTGATTCCACTGGCGATGATGGAACGCAACCAGATCGCTCACGCTCTGCGCATCGCGGAGGGCAACCAATCCGAAGCTGCTCGACTGCTCCAGATCCAGCGGCAGCGACTTTATCGCAAGATCGAAAACTACGGCTTGCAGTACCTCACTCGTGCAGGTGAGCGCGCCGAAGAGAGGAATCGCCAAACGAACGATTCCGCCGTGGAAAATTTCGTCGCTTAAACCAAGATGCTTCAACGCATTTTCCAGAGAGCCCCAGTACGAGTGGGGCTCTTTTTTTTGAGCCGGGGAATCTTTCCGTACAGACCAGATGGTGACCGGCTGGAAATAACCCCGATAAGGTCACCATTGTTCATGTGAGTGAGACAGCTAATCCTTCGCCAGTTCTTTGGTCCGAAACTCCGTTTCACCTTTGAGCCGGGTGGTCTCTGCGCGAAGCAAATAGGTGATATCCGGTCCAAGCGTTTGTGCTTTTTTGAACTCCGGTTCCGCTGGTTTCATACCACGCGGAACATTTCCGTAGCGAAATCCCTTGACCTTGACCGGCTTGTCAGGATTGGCCTGAATCAGCGACCAGATGGGGGTCGCATCAGAATTGGCTTTCAATTCCGACGCAATAAACACCTGTAACTTCGTGAGTTCATATTCTTTATCGAACGTGAAGACGACAGGAAACACGCCGGCTTGTGTTTCCGCGGTCAGTTTTCGCGGTCGTCGTCCATTAGTCGGTTGTACGACGCTTTCGGGCCGGAGCTGGTAAACGATGCGGATTTCTTCACGCTCGAACAGGCTGGTGAAAAAATAGACGTACGATCCTCCGAGCAAAACCGCTATGACAATCAGCGCCCAGGTTCGTGTTCCCATGGCAATACCTCAAGCGATGGTACGTATGACAAATTGAGGAGGAGCCTCTAATGAGAACGCATCACGGCTGTCACTATTTCATTACGGCGCGAGATTGCTCCGTTGCTGTCCGTGCGTTCACCCTCGTCGAACTGCTTGTCGTCATCGCCATCATTGCGATTCTCATTGGCATGCTTCTGCCGGCCCTTGGTATGGGCAAGGAGGCAGGTCGGCGGATCGCCTGCGCGAGTAATCTGCGGCAATTCGGACAGAGTCTCACCATCTATGCGAACGACAACAAGGGTTCGTACACGCCGCGCTACGGCGGGGCGCTGCCTCGATGGCCCGCACTCCTTGAATACAACTACCAGGTTGTCACGCTCCTGATCTGCCCCAGCGACGGGACAGACCCTGCAACCGGTGCGTTGAATCCCGCTTATCCCACCGATGCGGCACCGCGCAGCTACATCATCAACGGATGGAATGATTACTTCGGCACCGACAGTTACACCGACGCGATGCTCGAACAGAACGTCAAAGTTCCATCCGAAACCATTCTGTTTGGTGAAAAAGTCCACAGCAGCGCGCATTACTACATGGACCTTTTGGAAAGCATCGGCAACGACGCAACGGAGTTGGAACAAAGCCGCCATCTCGGCTCAGGGCCAGGCTCGCGCGGCGGAGCCTCCAACTTTGTTTACGCCGACGGTCACACCGGCACGCTTCCCTTCGGCGGTTCATTGAATCCGGTGAACCAGTGGGCGGTGATCGACGCAGTTCGCAATACAGTCGTGGCGTACTGAAAAAATAAAATCCGTCGCGGCTCACGCACAGATCAGCAACTCGTCGTCTCTATACCGTGCCCTGATTCTTCGTTATCCTCGCGTTATGCGTCTTGTCTCTCTTTCCAGCGGCACGGGTTGGCATGTCGGCGATCTGGCACGCGCTGCCGGGTTGCTTGGTCACAAGCTCTTCGCCTGTTCATGGCGAAACCTCGTGGGGCGTGTCGGTCTGGCTCCGGCCATCTCGGTGGATGGTTGCATCCTTGATGCGACGCAGCCGACGGTTGTGCTGTTACGCACCATGCCGCCGGGGTCGCTCGAGCAGATTGTTTTCCGCATGGATTTGATGCAGCGACTCGAAAGCAGCGGTGTGCATGTGGTGAATCCTCCGCGTGCCATCGAAGTGGCTGTCGATAAATACCTCGCGCTGGCGCGACTTGAAGCGGCGGCTGTTCTCGTGCCGGAGACGGTGGTTTGTCAGAAGTTGAGCGATGCACGTGAGGCGTTTCATCAGCTTGGCGGAGATGTGGTCATCAAGCCGATTTTCGGATCAGAAGGTTTCGGTCTTACGCGAGTCAGCGATGCCGATACCGCCGATCGTATTTTTGCCGCCCTCGAACGAATCCAATCCGTCATCTACCTTCAGCGTTTCGTGCCGCATGGCGGAGAAGACCTGAGGCTTTTCGTATTAGGTAACCGGGTCATTGCTGCGATGCGACGTCGTGCTGCTGATTGGCGGACGAATGTCGCACGCGGCGCGTCGGGTGAGCCATTCGTCGCCGACTCGACGCTCAGTGAATTGGCGGTTCGGGCTGCCGGGAGTTGCGAGGCTCTTGTGGCGGGCGTGGATGTGGCGATTGATCCAAAGCGAGGCCCGCTGGTGCTTGAGGTCAACGCTGTGCCCGGATGGCGCGAGCTTTCGCGTGTGACTGGTCGAGATATCGCGGTTGAGGTTCTGCGTTTTGCGCTTGCCGGTGCGGTTAAAGTATCGTGATGAACCGCGATACCTCGAGTAATGATGAAATCCTCGGCTTTACCGTCGGCCAGCTCGCGCAACTGGCGTGTATTGCTGAGGTCAGTGCAGCCAAAGCCGGCAATGTGACCGTCAATCAATCATTCAGCGATACGAACTGGCTCGATTTTGTCGCCAGCGCATTGGCGATTGGTCCGGTACTCGACCGCTGCGCCGAGCAGGGTGTCGGAGCGACGGTTCTGCAATGTGTTCGCGCGACTCAGGCTGTGGCGCGGGGCAATACCAACCTGGGCATGATCCTGCTGCTGGCTCCGTTATGCGCTGTGCCTCTGGATAAACCGCTGGAGACCGAGGTTCCGCGTGTGCTGGCGGAATTGACGCAGGCCGACGCCGACGCGGTGTACGAAGCGATCGCCCTTGCGCGACCGGGCGGGCTTGGCCGTGTAGAACACGGCGACGTGCATGACCGGCCAAAGATGAGTCTGATCTCCGCGATGACCCTGGCAGCCGACCGCGATGCGATCGCCAGGCAATACGCCAGCGGATTCGATGACATTTTCAAACGCATCGTGCCCGATCTGATTGTGCTCGCGCAACGCTATCCTCTCGATGCAGCGATTACATGGGTGCATGTGGCGCAGATGGGAGCTGAAGCAGATACGTTGATCCGTCGGAAATGCGGCGACGAGGCTGCCCATGAATGTCAGGATCGGGCAGCGGAAGTGTTCGAGGCTGCACTCAAGGGTGACCCACAGACACGCGCCAAGTTCGTCGAATTGGACAAATACCTGCGTGCGGAGGGTAACCTGCGAAATCCGGGAACATCCGCGGATCTTATCGCAGCAGGCCTTTTCGTCGCACTGCGCAATGGTGCGATCAAGTTGCCGACCGCGTGGGCACAACCCATGCGGCCGTGAGATTTCATGCGGCCCGCTCCGCCTGCGGTAACTTGTTTTGAATCAGCATCATTCTTCACACGCGATGTCGTATCATTGATACAGGATGCGCATCCTTATTTTTGAGCATATCTGCGGGGGCGGGCTTTCGGGCGAGGAACTGACTTCAAAACTCGTTTGGGAAGGCGGGGCGATGCTCCGCGCGGTGGTCGAGGATTTTGTCGCTCTGGGGCATGAAGTCATTACCACGCTCGATGAACGAGTGCCGCTCGACCTGACTGGCGCCAAGGTGACGCGAGTGCCTGCGGGATCTGATTTCGATGCGGTGTTTGACCGGCTGGTGAAGTCGGCGGATGCAGCACTGGTCATCGCACCGGAGTTTGACGGATTGCTGCTGCGCTGGATCGAGCGGGTCGAGTCATCGGGTGTTCGCTCATTGGGATGCGAAGCCGACGCAGTCAGATTGGTATCCGACAAATACAAGCTCTGTGATGTGCTTAGTCGTTTGGGTATTCCCACGCCGGTGACGACACTGGGGCTGCCCGAAAAGTTGATGAATGGGCCGGTGGTCGTCAAACCACGCAGCGGTGCGGGATGCGAGCGGACATTCGTCTGTCACACAGTCGAAGACTTCAGCCGTCTGCCGCGAGCGGATGACTGGATCGTGCAGCCGTTGATTCCCGGTCTGGCGAGCAGTGCTGCGTTCATTGTTCATAACGGTAAACCGCGACCGCTCCGCGCTGGTGAACAGTTCGTGCGCGGCAGGCAGCAGTTTTACTACCACGGCGGACGGATGCCGCTGCCCATCCGTCTCGCCGAGCGGGCGTTTGCCCTGGCGGAACGAGCTGTACGCGCTGTTCCCGGACTGCGCGGATATGTCGGCGTCGATCTCGTGCTGGGTGATGCGCCTGCAGGGGATCATGTCATCGAAGTTAACGCCCGGCTGAGCGTCGCATACGTCGGACTGAGACAACTCTGCAAGACGAGCGTGGCCGCTGCGCTGCTCAACCCCGCTGCGCCGTTGGCGTGGAAAGACGGCGTGGTGAGCTATGACGCATCAGGACGTATCGGCTGGGAGAGCACTTGATGGCTGTGCTGGCGCTGGATATCGGCGGAGCCAATATCAAGGCAGCCCATTCCGCTGGCGGGGCATGGTCCGTCTCATTTGCGCTTTGGAAAGAGCCGGAAAATCTGGCGGAAAAGCTCCGCGAAGTTGTGCGGTCAGGACCCGGCTTTGACGAGTTGCGCGTAACGATGACCGGTGAGTTATGCGATTGCTTCGAGACCAAACGCCACGGAGTCAACCACATCCTCGATGCTGTCGAAACGCTCGGCAGCGACTCAGTGCGCGTCTGGAGCACTGCGGAAAAGTATGTCGATGCCGCTGCTGCGCGTGCTGAGCCACTCAGGGTGGCTGCGTCGAACTGGCACGCGCTGGCGACCTGGGTTGCCCGGCGATTTCCCGAAGATCAGGCGCTGCTTGTCGATGTCGGCTCCACAACCACGGACATCATTCCGCTGTCACGCGGCCGGGTGGCGGCAAAGGGATCGACAGACATGGATCGTCTCGCCAATGCCGAGCTGGATTACCTTGGTGTTAAGCGGACGCCGTTGATGGCACTGGCGGAGGTGATCACCTGGCGTGAGCGAACATTTCCCCTGATGGCGGAGCGGTTCGCCACCCTTGACGATGTGCATCTGTTAACCGGGGATGTTCCGGAAAACTCTGACGACTGTGACACGGCTGACGGCCGGCCGAGGACCAGAACTTTTTCCGCCGCCCGGATCGTTCGCATGATCGGTGCCGATCTGGAGATGCTCACCGTCAACGACGCAGTGGAAATCGCCCGGATATTCGCCGGGATACAGGAAAACCGGATTATCAGAGCCATCACTCGCGTTGCGACACACGATCCATGCCGGGTCGTCGTCAGTGGAAGCGGGGAATTCATGGCATGCCGTGGCGTGCATGCCTGGATGGATCAGGCGAAAGCAAAAATGGAAATCGTCCGTATGTCCGAAATGATCGGCAGCAAAGCGTCTGTCGCAGCTTGCGCGTGGGCACTGTTGAGGTTGCAGTCTTGACGTCTGGTGCAATCGTCGGTTTGACGTGACGAGAGGTGTTCGCGATGTCGGTTTCTCCCATTCATGTCGTGAAGCTCGGCGGGAGCCTGCTCGATCTTTCCGATCTGCTGACACGATTCGAGCAATGGCGCAAGACACAGTCGGCAACCATGCTGCTGGTCGTCGGTGGCGGTGCGGCAGCGGATGTCGTGCGCGATTTTGACCGGGCTTTCAGTCTCGATGAATCCGTCGCCCACTGGCTGGCGATTCGTGCGATGCGGTTGAACGCGGAAATGCTCGCATCCGTGATGAAAGATTCCGAACTTGTTGGGAATCGACAGTCTTGCGAAGCCGCGTGGAAGCGGAAAAAGCTCGCGATCATGGAGCCTGTCGCATGGCTGGAGCGTGAAGCGGATGAAGGCGTTCACATTCCGCATCGTTGGACGTTCACGAGCGACTCGATCGCTGCTCACGCAGCATCGAGGCTGGGTGCGTGCAGGCTTACACTCCTGAAATCAACACTTCCGGACGGTAATTGCGATCCCGAACAAGCAGCAAAATGCGGGATCGTCGATGCAGATTTTCCTGCGGCATGTTCCAGGATCGCTGCGGTTGAGATCGTCAATTTGCGCGAGCACCCACCCGCTTGTTGTGATCTGAGACGCGCGTAGCCAGAGCACGAACACACGAACACTCGATGGTTTTTTCCCGCGCGCCATCCGGACAGGCTGCACCGCGTACCGCCACGATGTCCGGTTCGAGTTGCAGTGCTTTTTCCAAGCTCTCACCCGCCAGCGAACCCGCCAGAGCGACGAGGATGTCAGCTTTGCGTGCAGCGGTGATGAGTGTTGACAGCTCGCGGCTGGTCAACCAGTCGAACAGGCCGGCACCGTCCTTCACTGCGGTATCGATGAGAAACCCCGCCGCGCGATGATGTTGTGCCCAGTCGAATACTTCGGTGACAGGCGGCGATCCGGCTCGCTGGTAGTCGGCGTATGCCGCCGCAACAGGCCGGGCGAGGCCATAGGTTTGAAAGCGTTTCTCCAGCATATCGGGCCAGGAGTTCCGCTGCTGTGCGTTGGCCAGACCGATTTTGATGTATTCAAATCCAGTCGGCAGCGTGATGGGTGGGTGATCGAGCAGTTCACCTCCGGCTGCGCTGATCGGTTTCCGCCCAGCGACTTTCTGAATGATCTCGGTAAGTATTTGAGCATCAACCGGACCGAGTGAGCCGCGACAAGGTTCTTTGGCGTCGATGATGTCAGCACCACAATTTACAGCGATGTCGGCTTCAGCAGCGTTTCGCACGCTCACGAGCAGTTTGACTGATCGGGGTTCGAGTCCGGTCATCCTTCTTCCCCCGTTTCCTCCGCGGCGGCGTGGTCGTCGGACTTCATGATCTCACGCAAAATACTCGTCGCAAAAGAGCCTCGCGGCAATTCAAAGGCCGTTCGGATATATGGCCCATGTTCATCCACACCGCCGGAAATCTCCGCATCACGCAAGGTGGTGCGCATCGGCCTGCGGCTTCCCTGGGCGGTACCCTGTGGACCGCCGGCGAAATTGGATTCATCGACATCAAAACTTCGCAGGGCTTCTTCTTCCCACGTCAAAACCTGGCCGGCGGGTTTTGTCATGCCGATGCCCCACATCGGCCCTGACGGTGACACGGCAAGCGAGGCGATGCGGCCGCCGTCAGCGTTCTCTGTGTCTGCGGTTGCCTGATCGACGGCAAACACGGCGCGGCTGTCGTGTTTCCACGCCAGGTCGCCGTCCACCAGGCGGGCGAATAATCCGCGCTCGATTCGTTCGCGGAGTACGCGATTGAAGACCTCGCTCTGGAACGCGCTGATGAGAAACTCGCGCTGCTGGAGTTCGATCGCACGCACCGCCGCCTCAGGGCCTTTGCCGCCACGCAGCGCATCAAGTGCCTGACGATCGGGCTTGAGGTGTCGAGGCCAGAGTTCCAGCGCAGCAGCGTAGTCGCTGCGTTCATAGGCCTCGCGCGCTGCACGGGTCTGCTCGTAGTCCGTCTCACGCGGCTCACCAAGCATCAGATCGAGCATTTCCTGAAAGCGACCCAGCAGGAGCAACCGTCCAAGCTCACCATTGGTCTTGCGGTATCCAAACCTCTGCTCACCGACGTAGTTCGGGGCGCCTTGCGCGACCAGACGATCGAGAACACGCTTGGCGTGAATGACCGCGGTGGGTTCGACATTGCGGATTCGGATGACGAAGCGATTACCAGTCAGGTGGCCGCGACGGAGTTTGTTGCCGTGCCGCTGCGCCCAGAGGAGTTTGACTCGCGGTGTGTCCACGAGCTTCATCAATTCCTGATCTTTTGACTTGTCGGGCAGGTAAACCGACAAGTGCTGCCGTGTGATTGCGTGCTTGTCTTTCAGGCCGGCATACCCGATGTCACCCCGACCGACGCGGAACACGCGCGCCAGGTGGCGCACCACGTCACTGGTCGTCAGTTCCTGCTTTTCGATGAAGACGTAAAGGTGTTCGCCGGTACCTGAAGGTTCGTAAAGCGGCTGCTCGTCAACAAGGAAATCTTCAGGGCGTTGCTTGATGACGCCGCCGATACCGGGAATCTCTCCCGTCAGGAAGGTCAGCTTTCGGATGTCGGATTTCGGATTGGACGAGGAAGACACTGCACTCATTCCTATCGCGTAGGGCTGTCGGACTCGACTTGATGAATCAGACAGCAGCCTCGCTCTATCGGAAATCAATCTTCCGGCGCATCTTTGGCCACCAGAGCCTTGAATGCAGCGATGAGCTTCGTCGTCACCGGTCCCGGCTTGCCGCTGCCGATGACCCGGCCATCCACCTTGGTCACGGCGATAATCTCCGCGCCGGTGCCGGTGAGGAACATTTCATCGGCCGTGTAGATGTCATGACGAGTCATATCGAGGCGCTCAACCGTCAGACCGTTGCGCACAGCCAGATCGATGACGGTGTTCATGGTCACGCCTTCGAGCGCGCCGGCATGGAGGGGCGGCGTCATGATCCGCGGCATGCCGGAAAGCCCCAGGCTTTCACCGCCACGCATCTTGATGATGAAAAGGTTGTCGGCGGTACACTCGGCGATCAACCCCTGATGATTGAGCATGATGGCTTCGGGCACACCGGCGTCGTGGGCCTCGATCTTGGCGAGGATGTTGTTGAGATAGTTCAGGCTCTTGATGCGTGGCGAGAGCGCAGCAGGATGATTGCGGATCGTCGATGCGGTGATCACCGCCATGCCGTTCTCGTACATCTCACGAGGATAAAGAAGCAGGCTCTCGACAATGATAAAGACGCTCGGCTTTTCGCAGGTGAAGGGGCTTAGCCCCAAGGGGCCGGCACCACGGGTCACACAGAGGCGGATGTAGCCGTCCGTCCGTCCGTTGGCTAGCATCGTCTGACGCATCGCTGCGGTGAGTTGCTCGGCGGTGTAGGGAATAGCGAGACGGATAGCCTTGGCGGACTCGAAAAGCCTGCGAAGGTGTGTGGCGCACTTGAAGATGCGCCCGCCGTAGATACGGATACCCTCAAAGACACCATCGCCGTAAAGCAGACCGTGATCGTACACGCTCACGGTCGCCTGGTCGGTGGGTACTAGCTTGCCATTGAGCCAGATCTGCTGAGGCACGGCGGGATCCTTTGAGTAAGCGGCGAAAAGAGCAGAATTGTAGCGGGTTTTTTGTTTTTGATTTTAGCTCAATGATTTGCGATCTTGGCGTACGGCTCCTTCGGTTAGCCCGACGACTGACGGGCAGGTGCTGTCTGGTCCAGTGTCTGATTTTCCCGTAACGATTGGAAATTCCATGAAACTCTCATTTATGACCTTTGCCTGCCCGGAGTGGACGCTCACCCAGGTGCTCGACGCGGCTCATCGACATGGGTATCAAGGCGTCGAGTTGCGCGTCGATGCGCATCACCTGCACGGAGTCGAGGTGGAAACCGGGCCGGCTCTAAGGCGTGATGCGGCACGGATGATTCGTGACTCAGGCATTGAACCGTGCTGTCTGGCGACGAGTTTGCAACTGGTTAATCCCGCCTCCGTCAACGAGGCTGGCCCGCTGATCGGCTTGGCGCAGGAGATGGGTGCGCCGGCCCTTCGTGTTTTTTGCGGTCCGTTGCCGGATGGCGTTGATGTATCCGAAGCCATTGACCGCGTGGCGACGCATCTGCATCACGTGTGTCTGGAGGCCGTTCAGGCAGGTGTGCAGCTCTGGCTGGAGACGCATGACACGTTCAGCAAGGCCCACGACGCAGCCGCCGCTGTTCACAGAGCGGATCATCCCTCCGCCGGGATCAACTACGACAACATGCACCCTTTTCGTAAAGGCGAGTCGATCGAGGCAACCTTTGCCGCGATGGGTGATCTGATCCGTCACACACATTTTCACGATGCGATGAATCATCCGGACCAGGTGGCGATCAAGCCCGTTGGGGAGGGGGAGATGCCAATGGAGGAGATGTTCGCCGCCTTGGTGAAGGCCGGCTACACAGGCTATCTCAGCGGGGAATGGTTCGGCACGATGTACGGAGCGGATCCGGAAAGCTCGCTGGCTCGCTTTCGTGATGACATGACTCAGCTGGCTGATCCGTTTGGAATCAAGTTCGGCTGATGCTGAATCAATGAAATCGCGGGCTGGTTTGTCTCATGCCCGTGGGAAGAGAGTGTCTGCTCAGCCGGATCAGGAAACAACTTGGAAAGGGCAAGGCATCAACGTGAACCACGACAATCACCCATCCGTTGATGGGAGAGAACCCAGACCCGGCAGGTATCTCCACTACAAAGGCAACGCCTACGAAGTTCTCGGCATCGCACGACACAGTGAGACTATGGAGGAACTGGTCGTTTACCGCGCGCTTTATGGTGAGCACGGATTATGGGTGCGGCCACGGACGATGTTTTGTGAATCAGTCACCGTCAGCGGAAAAACTCTGCCGCGATTTCGCTTTGTGGGCGAGGAGATGAAGTGATCGCCCCGAAGCTACGGGCTGCCTTCGGAGCACCCTCGTCAAGCATCTAACGAAAATTTTATTACCGGACGTCACGTCAATACTGTAAACGCGGATTGTCCGGTTCACGCGATGGTTGTTAACGTAAGAGTATAAATTACAATAAATTGCGTCTAAATGCTGGAGATTTTCATGAGAAATCTTTAAGGTGCTCAGGTTCGTGGTCGATGGGGAGAGTGATGAGTGCGATTGACTCCAGCAGGTTGAACTCGATATTCATGGCCAACCAGATAGGAATTGCTGTGGCGGTCAAGAGTAGAAATGTTCAGAAGGCGCAGGCAGCGGCGGTGCTTTCTCTGCTTGATTCTGCGATGGAAGTTCAGCAGCAGGTCCGTGGTTTTGCCCAGAATTCAGGGACGAAACTGGATGTTCGCGGTTGATCTGGCCGGCTCATTCGTGCCTTATTCCCCCTGGCGGATGCTGGGGATTCGCAACAGCTTTGGAGTTGAAGCATAAAGAAAAGTGGCTGAAAACAGCCAGGTTTGACGATACTTGGAGATACGCAATAGCATCGGAATTTGAGAAATTGAAACAGGGTTCTGATTGAGTCCGATATTGACGAGTAATTCACAAGGGCTTGACAGGGCTTGACGACTTGACTGGCATCCGCACAATATCGACCTGAGCCAATGGGGGATACTCCCCTTGCAGATTGGGCGAAAGAAAGTAATGATGGTTCCGCGGAGTTGCGGAATCAGTCAGACCAGGGCGCCGAGGTTGGGATGACCGAAGCGTGTAGAGGCACAGAGGTTTATTACAGTTGGTAATCAACCTCTCGCATCAAGGATGACAATGCTGGTGAACGTCACCAGCTTGCAAATCAGGATTGTTCCGTCGGCGCTCGTTGCGTCGGCAGAGTCTCGGCTGCGTTGGCCGGGATGGAAGGGCAGCCCGCCTTCGTGTGAAGGGGGCAATGAATGTCCGACCACAAGCGGTAACTTTTAAGGAGAGACGTAGATGACAAGTCGCAAACAACTGTTTGCCCTCGGTAGCGGGTTGCTGCTTGGTGTCGCGGGCGTTGCCAACGCCGATGACGCAGCCCTCCAGGCCAAGATCGATGCGTTGACCGCCAAGGTCTCGCAGCTTGAAGGCCAGAAGTCCGAGAGCTGGCTCAACCAGCAGCGGGCTGAAGAAGTCAAGGCCCTGGTCCGTGAAGTGCTCGCCGACGCGGACACCCGCGCCAGCCTGCTCGAGAACGGCATGACCGCCGGTCACAACGGCAAGAACTTCTTCCTCGCCAGCGAGGACGGAAACTTCCGCCTCAACGTCGGTGGTCAGATCCAAGTTCGCTACATCGCGAACTTCCGCAGCGAAGAGGACAGCAGCGATGGCCCACAGGATGACAACGAAGCAGGCTTCGAAGTCAACCGTGTCAAGCTTCGCTTCGATGGTCACATCGGCTCACCCCGCCTCATGTACACCGTACAGTTGGCGACCGGCCGTGACACGTCTTCCTCGGAAGGCGTGGTTCTCGCTCCCGGTGGTGGTGCAGCTGCCGTCGGTGCCTCGACTGACTCCAGCTCAAACGCCGTGTTTGTTGACGAGGCGACCATCGCCTATCAGCTCACGGACAACCTCGTGATCAGCGGTGGCCGTTTCAAGGACACCTTCCTCCGCGAGGATATGACCGACAGCCGTTACCAGCTCGCCATTGAGCGCTCGGTTGTCAGTGCGATCTTCGGCACCGGCCGTGTCGAAGGTCTCGCCGCGACCTGGACCAATGACACCTTCAGGGCAAACCTGACCATCAACGACGGTCCGGGCTCTGGCGAAGTCAACAACGACTCAGGCGCTGCATACCCCCTCACCAAGAACTTCAACAACGACGCCTCTGATTTCGCGATCACTGGCCGCCTCGATGTGAAGCTCATGGGTTCATGGGATCAGATCCGCGACTTCTCGGCGTGGTCAGGTCAGGAGACCAGCCTCGTCATCGGTGCCGCGGTCAACTGGGATAACGTGGACACCGGCCTGGCCAACACGGTCGGCGCTCCTCCGACTCCTCCGCTCAACCCCGACTTCAACGGCGGGTTTGGCAGCGGTCTGGGTGACAACCGTCTCTCGTGGACCGTCGATGGTTCGTTCGAGTCGGCTGGCCTCAGCATCTACGCCGCGATCGTCGGCCAGCATGTTGAAGGTACCGAGAACGCGGGCGACAACGGCATGGATAACTTTGGCGCGGTCGTTCAGGCCGGCTACATGGTCATCCCTGACAAGCTCGAACCGTATGTCCGCTATGAGTGGATCAACATCGATGATGATGAAAACGCCACCAGCGGCACTGGTCCGGCTGATGTGCACATCATCACTGTCGGTGCCAACTACTACTTCCGCCAGCATGCGGCGAAGTTCTCGGCTGACGCGGTTTACGCGTTCCAGTCCACCAGCGGCGACGACTCCAGCATCTTCAGCGTTCCCGGCGCGAACACCGGCCACACCGGCCTGCTCGACGACGTGAACGACGACGCTGGCCAGCTCGTCCTGCGGGCGCAGTTCCAGCTCCTGTTCTAATTCGAACAGCAGCTTCGGAACAGTCTGCAAAGTTTGATTTCAAAGCCGACCGGCCTTCTGGGCCGGTCGGTTTTTTTACGCGCTCATCACCATCGCCCGCGAGGTGACACTCGCATCCCTCTGCCTGCGATTTATCACAGCGTACATTCGTCCTGCACATCAAAAATGTTCAGCATGAGCTGCACGACCTTTTTCGCTCGACCGCTTATCATTCTGTCCTATACCGTCATCGGAGATGCACATGACTATCTCTCACAGCTTGCGCGATCGTCTGGCCGTTTTGTTCTCCATTCTGATTCCGATGCTTGCCCTTGCCATCGGATGTCAGCAGGGTGCTTCAATGGAATCAGCCGCGGTAGCCGCGGAATCACCATCAGCGAAACCTGCCCCTGCAGGGCCAGCGGTCACGATCATTCGTGACGGGCAGTCACTGGCTGTGATTGTCATGCCTGATCGAGTCGGTGCGCCCGATGATCCCCACCTTAAATCACAAGAACTGATTGAGCCCGGACGAGAGAAAGAGGTTCAGCGGATTCGTCTCCGTGAATCGCTTGAGGATCTGGCGCAGACATTGGAGAAGATGTCGGGTGCGAAGGTGGAGGTTGTCGCCGAGTCCGCGCGTCCAGCGGGTGACACACGCCTTGCGATCCTCGCCGGCGAATCAGCGGAGAAAGAATTTGGAAAATCCGGTGAGTCCGCGCCCTACAAGCAGGGTTTCCGACTGGTCGTTTCCCCCAAAGGCATCGGATTCATTGGTGAGTCTGATCTGGCGACGAGTTATGCTGTGTACGAGTTACTCGACCGTCTGGGTTGTCGGTGGTACATGCCCGGCGATCTGGGAGAAGTGATTCCGACCGCCAAAACGGTGAAGATCGCCAGTACCGACTTCAGTTCCGCGCCATTCACCATTTACCGCAGCATCTGGTATGCGGATGAACCCTATCGCCGCCGCAACCGCATGGGTGGCCTTTTACTCAACGCCGGCCACGCACTGGAAAACTCCTGGATCACCAAAGAAGACCGTAAAGCTCATCCCGAATGGCAGGGCACGGTGAATGGCAAACCTCGCGGTCACCGGCTCAAGTGGAGCAGTCAATCGCTGGCGGATGCAATCGCTGACAAGATTCTCGCAGCCTACGCACAAAATCCCCAGCCGTCCTACTCGCTTTCACCCGACGATGGCATGGGCTTTGACAACTCCCCTGAGGATCGCGCCCTCGATGCGGGAGATATGGATCCCGGTTTTGGTGAAATCTCAATCACCGATCGACTCATGGTGCTGGCCAACCGTATCGCAGAGCGGGTTTCCAAACAGCAGCCGGATCTGCTTCTGGGCATCCTCGCTTATGTGAACTACACGAGGCCGCCGGTGCGGGAGAGCGTGAATCCGATGATCGTGCCCCAGATCGCGCCCATCACTTACGCTCGCGCTCACCCGATGGATGACCCGAATGTTCCGGGTAATAAGGAGCTGCGTTATCTCGTCGAGGGCTGGGCTAAAAAAGCTCGGATGACCAGCTATTACTTTTACGGCTGGTTCCTCGCCGAGCCGGTGGCTCCGAATCCGATGCTTACCAAATGGGGACACGACGTTCCCTACGTGTTGGAGAAGGGCAATTGCCGGTTCTGGCAGCCGGAGACGACGTCGAACTTCGAGACGTCGATGCACGCTTTGTACATGGCTAATCGTCTCGCCTTTGATGCGAAGCTGAAACCCGCTGACATATACCGCGAAATCAATGAGAAGCTCTACGGCCACGCCGCGCTGGAAATGGCTGCCTATTGGCAGTTCATCGATGACGCCTGGACGAACGTACCCGAGTATTCGGGATGCGGCTTTGGCTACCTGCGCCGCTGGACCAGAGAGACGATGGCCGGCGCAAGGCAGCGGATGAATGCTGCGATCGCAGCCGCGAAGACCGACATGGAAAAGCGGCGCGTCGCGCTGGCGGATGATTCACTCAAGCTTTTCGAGTCCTTCATGCAGATGCGCTACGATCAGGCGGAAGGGCGTTTCGCCAACCTTGCGACGCAGGCGGAAGAATGGACCAGGCAGGCAGTCGCGCTGGGTCAGAAATACCAGGAAAACTACGCTTTTACGAAGGTGTCCTGGACTCCTCACACCATGGGAGGAGCTTATTTCAAGAGCTTTTACGAGTTGACCTACATCGATGCGTCACGGATTGCCCGTGACTTCAAGATCCTCACCACGCCGCCGCTCCGCCAGTGGAAATACCTGGCCGATCCCGAAAAGCAGGGCGAAGCCGCAGGCTACGCGGGGAAAAACTTTGACGATAAAGCGTGGAAGACGACCGACGTGGCGGTGGAAACATGGTCCACGCTGGGCTACCACGACTACTTCAAGTCGATGTGGTACCGCGCATCGGTCTCGGTGAAACCCGTCGCGGGCAAGAAGACGTACCTGTGGCTCGGTGCCACCGATGGTGCCGCCAAGGTTTTCGTCAACGGCAAGCATGTGCCGTACGTTTCTCCCGCCAGCGACAAAAAGCCCGAAGCGACGCTGGACGAAGCCGACGGCTATTGCAATCCCTTTTCCTTTGACATCACTTCCGCGCTTGACGCGGGCGGCCAGAATACCATCGCAATTTTCTGTACCCGCAAGTTTTTCAACGAACTGGGTACGGGAGGACTGATCGCGCCGGTTGTCGTGTATCAGGAGAAATAATCCGCGACCCGGCTCTGCGGCTACGCACAGGCGGCGGTCATCGCATCGGCTACTCCACGACTACCACAGCGTGGATGTGGACCTCCGGCACGGTGACCGTTGCGGTTCCCTTGTTCCACTTAAACGCCAATCGCTTGCCGCCCGGCTCCAGCGTGATGCGCCGGGGACGACCATCACGGCGTATTGCCAACTCGATCGGTCCGACCGGCGGGATTGCATCGACCAATAAATAGTGCGGCGAGCTGTACCGCTGCCGGCTCAGATTGCAGAGGTTGATGATCAGGCGGTCACCTTTCTGACGCACGACCAGATCGACCAGGCCCCGGGAGCCTCCGCCCCGCATGGTGACGGTCGGCGTGTAGAGCCTGCGGAGCAGGTAGTCGATCAGGTCACGGGTCCACGGCGCGCGATTGTGAAAACAGGACTCGGCGAGCGGGCCGAATACGCCTGCGATTCGACCGCGACCCAGCGGCGCGATGGTGACAGCCGGCTGGAGATCCGTTGTCGCAGCCCAGTCGGGACTGGACCATGCGATGACTTTCGTACCTGCGGAAGGCTTGATCTTCTGCCATCGCCCGGTGATGGCTGTTGAAGGGCCGTCACTGACGAAGCCTCCATTGCGCCCCTGCAGGATGCGCCGCTGCTCCACTGCATCACCATCGAGTTCGACCCCCAGATGTTGGCGGAACAGTCTGCAAGTCTGGGCACCGGTGAGGACCAGGCTGCCGCCGCGTCGAGCATATTCCACCAGTTCCGTCACAAGTCCGGAAGGCAAAAATTCCCAGTCGGGGATGATGATTACCGGCCAGCGGTCGTACTGTCCCGCCAGATGGTGATCAGCCAGAACGTCCACACTGTGCCCAGCATCGAGCGTCTGGATCATGATTCCTTGAATACGTTCGTAATCACCAGCACACGGTGCGTAGCACTGCGGGGTGTTTTTGAAAAGGCTGGTCGTGTCGAGCACGAGGGCGATCTGCGGTACGGTTTCAGTTTTGAAGCAGACATCCCGCCGCTCACGGCAGAAAGCTCCAACTTCCTTCATCACGTTGATGTGATAGTCGGCAAAGCCGCCGTGCCGGTCTTGGTGAAAATACATCTGGAATCCGCCCCCAAGGGCGATGACGACAGCCGCTTCCTGCTGAAGCTGCACCGCCGGTTTGTATTGATGGCCTTGATGGGTGTTTGAGACGAACGCCCAGGCCATCAGATCCCACGGCAAGCCCGTGCTGGCCATGTAACGGCCGTTCCAGCGCCCGGAGTTGACCGAGTCGGTGGGCGCATAGTCGCCGGAAATGAAATCGATATCCGACTTGATCGGTTCGGGACACGTCGGCGTGTAGAGCCAGTTGCTGGCGATCTGAATCCTTGCCTCACCCGGCTTGTACGCATGCAGCGCATCCATGTAGGTGCGCACGTAATCAAAGAATCCTTCGCGATGCAGATTGCACCACTCGACCCATCCCGGATCGCCCGGTTGGATCGGGGCCTGACTCAAACCGGTCGCTGCACGAAATCGCTCGATGGTCGGCTGCGAGTAATCCAGCCGCACCGACCAGCAATCGCCATCCACCCAGAAGCCGTCCACGTTGTAGCGGTCCACGACTTCCTTCATCTGTGGAATCATCCGCTTCGTCACATAATCACTAAAGACGTGCGTGATTCCTTCGTGAGGTTTTGCAGCGTCGTGGTTGACAGCCTGCCACTCGGGGTGGTCCAGGCAGGCGACGTTGTCCCAGATGCCGGAGAAGTGGACGAACAGGCTGATGCCTGCCTCCGCGGTTACCCGCCGGTAGATCGCCAGTGAGTCGTTGATGATGCCTTTGCTCCCCGGCCCGCCCGCCGAGGTGCTGACCTTGCTGTCGGGATAGCCCATGTAGCCGACGTGTCCCTTGCAGTCGTATTGGAGATAGTCCGGCCGAGCGGCGCGAATGATCCGACGTACCAGATCTGTGGTGACGTTTCTACCCAGATCGCGATCATCTTTGTGGGGGTGCAAATCGAAGTGCAACCCGAAAAAACAATCCGATCGCCTTTTGGGAGTACGTGGTTTCGCAGCCATGGAACGGATTCCCTGTAAAGTCGCCTCTGTGCGGCTGGCGCAACATGTTACCGGAGGCGAGAGGTGTTGTCGGAATAGACTCTTTGACGAAATTCAATCCCGATCCGCAGGAGAATGGCTTCACGATTGCGCCGATTTTTCAACTGGACCGAGGAGAATCCAGACGATATCGCAATGGTCGCGCAGCACGGTGGAAGCGTCCTGGTCGGACAGCTTGAATCGTGGGTGAGGTTGTTGAAGGTGAAAATGAGCGGAGTTACGCCGAACGACGGAAGATCAGAGCTGCGCCGAAGGTCAGCAGTGCCAGGCTGGCGGGTTCAGGGATCAGCGCGTTTTCCAGTTTGACCTGATCCACGTTGATCAAGCCGGTCCGCGCATCAGTGGGATCATGGCGGTAACGCCTGATCTGGATCTCCACCGCAGCCAGGGGAGCGGTGTTGGTCCCCGTGATCGGGTAGTTGTTTGAGCCGCCGGTGGCGCCGTCCCCAGCCCAGGTCATCGTGATGTTATTGATGCCGTTACCGGTGCGGGTGATGGTGACTGTCGAGCCATTGGAGACAAAGGGAAGGTCGTTGATGGCACCGTCGTGACTGACCCCATTGATGGTCCCCATTCGCTTGGCACGAGCCGAGGACCAGTCGTCCTGCATTCCCGCGGTGGCGATGAGGTTGTTTGAGCCATCCCGCAGATTGATCAGAATAGCCGGCATGGGCTGAACGTTATTGGTTGAATAGCTGCCGGCAACGACGTTGTTATCCCAGTTGAATGCGAAGGTCAGGGTAAAGTCCGACTCCGTTCCCGAAAGGGTGCGCCGGAAATAAATATTTCCCCAACTGGTGTCGGTTGTCACGCTGATCGCACTGGGGAAATCGCCAGACTGATAGGTGGCAGCAGGATCGCTGTCAGTAAAAGTCAGCATCGAGGATGCGATTGAGTATTTGTAATCGGAGACGTTACTGGTGGAGACAGCCCATGCGGGGTCGAGGCTGTTGCCGTTGAATTGTTCATCGAAGAGAACCGCAGCCTGTAATGCAGTCGTGCCTGTTACCACAGCCAAAGCAGCGATCAAGCGAACCAGACCAATGCGATTTGTTGTA
>JADZCR010000008.1 GCA_020851465.1 Phycisphaeraceae bacterium
AGGCGGTTGGCTAAGGACTACGAGCGGCTGCCCGAGACGCTGGCCGGGGTTCACCTGATGGCCTTCGCCTGCATCATGCTCAACAAGGCGGTCGTGAGTTTCGCGATAAGTGCATAACACGCTCTAGAGCGGTAGCCGCCACGTAACCGTTGTAAATTCACCGAAATCTTTCTTGAGTACACCGCGGTGGGCGAACACCACCGCGCTCAACGCCTGATTATGAATTGAAGTCGCTACGTTCTTCTTCACAGCAAGGAAGCACAAAAAAGCTTCGATATCGGACGACTCAATGCGATTGGGTCATGCCATGGCTTTCCACCCTCTGGACCATGGCAGCGAAGGTAATTATTTATCCAATGAGCGCAGGCAGCTTACGTTTTGGATGACAAATATCGAACGCAGCAAAGCTCGTGAATCTGCTGCGTCAGGTTTATCGTGTTCCCATGTCGGAAGATAACCCGAATATTATTCGAGCAAAGATGGCTTCTTTTACGCGGATAGTTGGAGTAAACCCAGAACGGGGATCCAAGATGTCTTGATAATAAAACCCTTGATGCTGATGTATACTCGCGCGATTCGATAGGTTGCCATCTTGTGAATGGATGGTCCTTTCGTGAGATTATCAATGGATAGGACACCAACGACGTTTTCTGACCAAGGTAGGCAGGAGCCAGTGGATGGCGGCTAATCCAGCCAGACGACAAGTCTCGACGTCAAACAGATCGGTCATCCGCTGGCTGCTTGATTCTGACCCTTCGATCCGTTGGCAGGTGATGCGTGACCTGACTGATGAGAGCGCTGAGAAGGTCGCTGCCGAGCGTGCAAGGGTCGCTACCGAGGGCGTGGGCGCGCGGTTGCTCAGCCTCCAAGCACCCGACGGGCGGTGGGGTGGCGCGGCGTGGAACCGCGGGTGGGACTCGACGATGCACGTCCTATTGCTCTTGCGGGAGATGGGGCTCAATCCCGCCAGCGACGAGGCACGGCACGCAGTGGAACTCGTCCGTGGCCGCGTAACATGGCAAGGATGCGGTCCACAGGAAGCGGACGACAACCCCTTCTTCGCCGGCGAGGTCGAGCCCTGCATCAACGGCCAAGTCGGGCTGGTCGGTGCCTATTTCGGCCAAGACGTCCGGGGCATCGTCGACCGGTTGCTCGCCGAACAGTTACCTGATGGCGGCTGGAACTGCGAAGCCGCCATCGGCTCAACGCGGTCGTCGTTCAACACCACGATCTGCGTGCTCGAAGCCCTGCTCGAATACGAACGAGCCGCCGGGGGCAATCCAGAGCTGACCGGGGCCCGCCTCCGCGGGCAGGAGTACCTCCTCGAACGTCGTCTCTTCCGCCGGAAGTCGACCGGCGAGGTGATTGAACGAGATCGCAAGGGCGACGCCGTGTGGACGCGCTTCGCCTTCCCAACGTGGTGGCACTACGACGTGCTGAGGGGGCTCGAATACCTGCGCCGCGCTGGCCACGCGCCCGACGAGCGCGTAGCCGAGGCAATCGCCTTGGTGGCGTCGAAGCGTGACGACGACGGCACGTGGCCGCTCGAGACCCAGTACCCCGGCAAGATGCCGGTCGAGACGGACGACGGTGAGGGCCGGCCGAGCCGGTGGAACACACTCCGCGCCTTACGAGTACTGGATTGGTATTCAGCACGAGACTGGCCTCTTCAGTGACGCTGTCGATACCGAGGTGGCCTAACAACCGGTTGCAGCAGATGGTGCTAAGTGCCGAGTCGCAGAGCTTGGGGCGTTACGCTCCACTTCGTCGTGCGATGTTTCGGCTGCGCCCGGAAGAATGAGTTGGCAAGCGAGCAACTTGAAAACGGTAACTACTTCGCAAAAGTGATTGCTGGAAGGTGAGTCGGCGAATCGTGATGTCTCGCAGCTTTTTATGCCGTTGCGATCAAGCCGACTTTGTTCGATAGCGGAACTCCATCACCTAGCCAGCGTTAACAGTGATTTCGCGGCGTATCGCAGCAACCATGTCAGGCGTGAAAACTCCGAAAAACATACAGGAAATCACGCATCATTCGTGTTACTCTTGATTTGAACCGATATTGGTTATATAAAATGAGCGTCTGCATCTCTGGTCTCGCAAAAACATGGAGCCGTGATGATGCCGCGGAGGATCAGGCAAATCGGCGCGGGTGACAGGTCAGGGTTTACCCTGGTCGAGCTGCTGGTGGTCCTTTCCATAATCACGCTGCTTATCGCGATTCTTTTACCCAGCATTGCGGCTGCGCGAGAGCGGGCGAGGGCCATTGTCTGTGCGAGCAACTCTCGCCAATCCGTAATCGCCGCCACGCTGTGGACCTATGACGCCATCGACCGGCTGCCGAGTATGTGTAACCCGCCGAAAGACGTCACCGGCATTGATCCCGCATATTTTGTGACGGGACTTCCCTATGCAAATCCGAACTGGACTCCCCCGACGCCGCCGGGAATTTACAGCGCGACACCGCAGTATGGTTATGCCCAGCGCTACATGGCTCGAAAATACCTGGACAACAATTACTCAGTATTTCGATGTCCAACCTCAAAGACCGTTTTCGATCCGGGTCACATCTGGGGGCCCGGATATTTCTCGCACATGGGATGGTCGGGATTCTCCGATTACAAAAATCGACCGCCCTGGTTCACCGAGTCATGGGGTCGCGGTCACTGGTACGCCTACAACGGCGATCCCATCCTCTTAACCAACGTGGTAAGCCCGAGGCACAAAATCTTCTGGCTCGACGGCGAAGATTTTTACTACACTCTCTGGAGCCAAATGTGCGGGTCAAGCATCAACGGCGGCTACTACGATAAAAACTTCACGCGCCATCTGGGGGGCGTTAACACCATCATGGTGGACGGCCATCACGAGTTTCATAAAGACGAAGACCTCGGCTCGGGCGATGGTGAGTACAACAACACCACAAAGCGATACTGGTGGGCGTATAACCTGGAGCAGTAAACAATCAACTGCGCTTTGCTGCTGTCCCGCGCCGCATCAAACAACGGCGGTTTTTATCTCTCGACTTATCTGCTCCTCTAAACCCCGGATTTTAGCTGCTGGATACCGCGTATATCGCGGACATAGCGCAACTGACGCGCAGACTCGATAACACGCTGCCGCTCCTGGCGCCGCACCGCGAAACCCTCCGCACGCTGGTCGAAGCACAACCCGATACTTCACGCGGCGAGTAAACCGTGGCTCTAGATTGTCGGAGCGGCCTCGGACATTGGTCTCGCTACGGCAATGATGTCACGCTAAGGGCGTTTGCGCCGTCTGCCGCAGAGAGCATATAAAGAAAGTGTTTCGGGAACTGGGAAGATAGGCGTTCCGCCTCGCCCACTGGCGTGACGGGGCGCACTCTCTGACTCTCTCGTAAACAGAGAGCGGCCAAGCAATAGATCCGTTCGCACCGAACCCTACCGCGGCTTGGAACTCTGGCACTACTAAAACGGCAGCCGCCATTCCCACACGATGCCGTCTTCGGGATGCAGGATCGTCTCGGCATGCTGGAATCCGAGCTTCTCAAGGATGCGATGCGAGGCGTTGCGCTGCGGCAAAGTCTGGGCGGCAATGATGGGCTGCGATGTATGTCCCTGGGCAATTCCCACCAGTTGGGCAGCCATCGCGGTGGCGAAGCCCTTTCCCTCGCAGTCAGGAAACGTGAAGTAAGCGATCTCAACTCGTCCCTCGCAAGGTGGCCCCTTGAAGCCGCAGGTTCCCACGACGGCACTGTCCGCCATCGCCAAGTAGCAAATCCACGGCTCTTCAAAACCCAAAGCCTCATACATGCCCACGGTAGCCCGGATAGCTTCACCCGCGACTGCCGAAAGGTTCGCTGTACAGCCGCGTGCGATGCCGTCGCGGCCGATCGGAATGAGAGTTATGGAACCACTCACGGTCGGGATTTTATAGCGATCAGTGAGCATGGAAAACTGATTTCCATCGTCACCATCCAGACTGTCTTCAGTACCTTCCGCTATTTTTGAACTCGCACCGGGTAAGTAAGAAAAGGACGAAAAGCACTAACCCATTCAGGTCGCTCCGCTGGGTGTGCGACGGAAATGTCGGCCCTATCCGAGCGTGCGGGATCGCGCGGTCAGTGCGCGGTGAGCGGCTATCGGCGTCTGCCGGTAGGCATCCATTCTCCGCCGAGGCTGGTGCTGTACGCGAAGGAGCGGGTTTCCATGGAGACCCCGCCGTCACCCCAGAGCAGGTTCAGAGCCTGCGGGTTTTCCAGTGAGCCATGATTCCCCGTCGGAGGTGAAAAGAAAAAGACGCTTCCGGTTCCCTTGGTGTACTCAAACACCAGCGGCGTGGTGGCGAGTACGCGATCGAGTTTGTAGTCCGCCACCGGCCATGGCGCGCTGGCCGGGCGCGGCAGAGCAAAGTTCGTCGCTTCGTAAAGGCCGGAATGAATCTGATAACCCCGCGCGTACATCTGGGCACAATAGGCGTTGCGGCCTATCGACGAGCCGGGCGTGGTCACTGCCGACGGGCAGTAGAAAATCCGCGTGTCCCGATGGAGGTAGTAGAGCAACGGCTGCCAGTAGATCCAACCTTCTTCCGTGCTGGCGCCGCCGTATGACCTCACCGAAGGGTAACTCCACCCCTGCTCATAATTAAATTTACTGCGCAGATAGGCTTCGCCTTTGTGGTCGTTGGCAAAGGTGAACGTGCTTAACCCCACCTGGCTGAGGTTGCCGGCACAAACCACACGCCGCGCGTGTTCTCTGGCCGCTCCCAGCACCGGCAGCAATAGCGCAACCAACATCGCGGTGATCGAAATGACGACCAGCAGTTCGATCATTGTAAACCCCCGGACGCACGTCGAGCACTTGCTTTTCATTTGGGGTCGTCCGGCAAAAACGCAGGTCGAGGAGAAAGCAGAGAGACAGGGATTACGATTGAACATCGTCAGAATATGGCTCCCGCCTCCTTTTTAAGCACCAACTCAGGAAATGCGACACATCCGCAAGTCTTTTGTGCCACAACCGGAGGCTGCATGGCTACCGAGTGGTATATCCGCCATTGGCGAAGATCGTCTGGCCGGTGATCCACCAGCCGTCGGTGACGAGAAACAGCACCAGCGGAGCGATGTCCTCGATCTTGGTCAGGCCACCCAGAGCTGATGCAGACTTGTGGTACGCGACCGCTTCCGGCGTCTCCTGGCCGTAAAAGAACGGGGTATCCATCGGTCCCGGCCCTACCGCCGTCACCGAAATGCCTCGCGGCCCGAACTCTTTGGACGCAGCCCGCGTGTAGTGTTCGACTGGGGCCTTCCCGCCGGCATAGGTCGCATACAGGCCGGTGTACGCAGACAGCAGCGAGGTCACAATGGTGCAGATCTTTCCGCCGTCGTTGAGGTGTTTGCCCGCTTCTTGAATGAAAAAGAACGCGGTCTTGGCGTTGACGGCGGCCATCTCGTCGTACTCGGCTTCGGTCACTTCCGTAAACGGCTTCTTGAGCACCTTGCCGACGGTATTGATGGCCACGTCAAGCCCGCCGAATTTCTCTTTGGCCGCAGCGAATACTTTGGCCACGTCGGCGACCTTGGTGAAATCACCCTGAATGGCAAACGCTTCACCGCCTGCCTTCTTAATGGCGGCGACCGTGGCGTTCGCGTCGGATTTGGTTGAGGCACTGTTGTAATGAACGATCACTTTCGCGCCGGCCTCGGCCAATTGTCGGCTGATCAGTCCGCCGAGATTCTTCGCCCCACCGCCGACCAAAGCCGTTTTGCCCTTGAGTTTCTGTCCCGCCATTGTTGTCTCCTTGAGGTATGTAATGATTCTATCCGTCGATGAGATCTCACTGCGAGCTACATCGTAATGTTGTGGCGGAGCGTCGCGCTGCAACTTCGTGCAAAAACCATCGAACTTGCCAAGGTTGTCGGACGCCCGCTGGAGAGATGTTACGAGGAGACGAGACAACACGGGGATACAGGCCCGCGCAACAGCTTCGGCGAAGGCCACGGACGGCTGCATCTGGGGGCTGACGAATCGGTGCGTTCACCTCGTGCCGCCTGACGGTGGCAGAGTTGAGGTGATCGCGGAATACGAGGACCATGCCGGAGGCCCGTGGTCAACGACCTATGGTTAACGATCAGATGTACGGCCGGCTATCTGAAGTCTCGCCGTCAGCCTGCTCAGTACCCGGCCTCCGTGATCGGCAGCGGATCAATCGTCTGGGCCATCCGGCTGGCCAATAGCTGTAACATCTGAGCTTTGATCTCTATTGCCGATGGATCGTCCCACAGGTTCCGTACCTCACCCGGGTCGTGCATCAGGTCATAAAGTTCACCCGACGGCCTCTGAACCTGGTTGTGGACAGCCGTCAGCGAATACTGACGATTTCGCACGCCTGTCAGATAAGCATGACCGACCTTGTGATAGCCACCCGGAATGGCGCGGTGATACTCAAAGTACACACTGTCGCGGTGAGTGGAAGGATCGCTCTGCCCGGTAAGAATCGGCAGAAATGACCGCCCCTGCATCCCCGCATAAGGTGGTGTGGCCGTCGCCTCCAGTAAAGTCGGAGCAATATCCACCAATTCCACCAGCGCCTGGGATCGCAACCCCTTGCTGAAGCGGGCGGGCCATTGCATCAACAAGGGCACGTGCATCATCTGCTCATAAAAATACGCACCCTGGAAATAGATGCCGTGATCTCCGAGCATCTCGCCATGGTCAGACATGAACAAAACGATTGTATTTTCGTACTGCCCGGTTTCACGCAGAACCTTCATGACCCGGCCGACCTGGTAATCGATATGGTCGATCATGGCCCAGTACGCCGCACGAATCATGCGATGATCCGTCGGGGTCATCGCACTGGCTGCGAAATAGCCGCTTCCCCCGCCCCAGACACCCTCGCGATCGATTCGCTGGAAAATCGGCTTGTTCTCCAGCTCACCGGGCTGATACGTCGGCAACGGAATCTCATCCAGCCGGTCAAGATAAGGCTCCAGATAACGTCGCGGGGGATCGTAAGGATCATGCGGGTCTTCAATGTTCATGGTGAAGAACCACGGCCGATCAAGCGTACGGCTGACGTTGATGAAATTGATCGCCCGTTGAGTGATCCAGGCCGTATTACTGGTCTTCTCATCCATACCGAAAGTCACATATTTTGACCCGGCTACCGGTTCACGTTTGAACTCAATTCCGTGTTCGCTCAGCCATGCCGTATATGGGCTGACCGGTGTGGCAGGCGGGTGCAACGACCAGTCAAAGACGCGATAGCCGTCATCGATCCGCGGCTCGCACCAGTCTGCGATCGGCGGACTGGACGGCCCGAGGTGAAACTTGCCTGCATGACCGCACACATATTCCGCATCAGCCAGCAGACGGGGCAGAACCTTTTCAGAAGGTGGAATGCGCTGGGCATTACGATTCATCCGTGTGGTGCTGGGATAACGCCCGGTCAGAAAACTGGCCCGGCTCGGACCACAGATGGGGTTCTGGCACCACGCCTGCTCCATCACGACACCCTGAGCCGCCATGGCATCAAGATTCGGAGTCGTCACCCACGCATTACCGTTGCAGCCCAGCGTGCTGTGTTGCTGACGGTCGGTCGTGATCCACAGGATGTTGGGGCGTTTTGATAAAGCCGAAGTTTCGGATGAACTGATTTGATTCATAATGAAACTGATTCTTGGGATTGGAAGTAGAACGATCGACCATATTGATGGTTTGCGAGATCAACATGCAGTAAACGGCGGCGGAGTTACATCCGTCTTGAACTCGATCCGTTCGATGGACAATGCCCGATGAGTATGCAGATCAATCTCCAGATAAACACCACAGACTCGGGGGTCAGCCGTCCTGACATGCCTACGATATCATCAGGCACGACGATTTTCAGATTTGCCATGTCGGAAATGTTTCACCATTTGCACACCTCATAGGCAGAGGGACAAGGACACCGGGCTGGTTGCACAGAAATTTACCCCTCAGATCTTTCCACCATCGTCGCACCGTTGCTCAGGTTGCAGGGGAATCGTTTTTGAAGCTCCTGGATACGAGAGCCATAGTGTCGCTTCATGCTTGTTCCAACCCCGTCATCCTCCGCGAACAGTCCGACGGTAATCATCGCGCGATTCGGGCCCTACCTGTTCACCCTTGGCTCGCAATTGCCCAGTTCGCGGGCGACCTGGGAAACGGACTTGGTCTGCAGCATCTCGGTAACCTGCCGCAGTTCTGGCGTCAGGCCGTCGAGCATCGAATCCATGTCGAGTTGGAGATGGGCACGCTCCTCAGCGGGGCGCGTCATCATCCAACTTTCGGGGGCATGCTGGTACGAGTTGCAGAATGGAGAGACGCACCCGATCGACCGCGCAAAAATCCGCCTGACGCCGACGAACTCCCCCCTGCTGTTCAGCGACGGGAGTTATGTGGAGCGCATCGACGGACTTGAAGTCGCGTACGTTGACACGAGTGGTCGGCGAACAACGATTGGGCGTCAGGCTCGTTCGCCATTCACCCGGAGACGGGTGAAGAAATCATCATCCATTCGACGCTGGAGTTCGGCATCGTCTGGATCGACGTGAAATCCGGGCGAAGCGCGCACCTCGTACCGCCCGACGGCGGCGGAGTTGAGGTGATCGCGGAATACGAGGACCATGCCGGCGGCTCGGTCAATCGCTTCGGCTTGTGCTTCGGTGATGACGGCCACCTGTACTTCGCCAGCGGTACCCATCTTTTCCGCATGCGGGTAAAGTGACACAAAGGCTGTTTTCCCTCGCGGGGTTCATTTGTCGAAAGCAGACTTCCATGAGTTTTGAGTTTGGCGTAGCGGCACCGCTCTATCACAAGCGTGTGCACCCACGCTTACTGGTAGATGACAAAAGCATCGCGCACCTCCGCAAGATCGTGAAGACCGGCGTGGCGAAGAAGCTGATGAAGGCGTTGCGAGAATACGTCGGGCCGCTGGTCGAAGCGGTTGAGGCCGTCGAAGATATGGTTGACTCGCAATGCGAGGCGCAACATCAAAACTTCCCGGAACTCAGCCGGGCGCGAGCGGCGCTTTGCTCGATCGCCATCGTGGGCGTCATCGACCAGAACGAGCGTGCGATCAACGCCGTGAAGAAGGTGCTCGACGGCATCCCGAAGGCCGAGGCGAAATGGAACCGTGACCGCTCACGGTACGGCTACGGCACGCGATACACGCTTCATCACGCGTATGACCTCGTGGCGAACTTCATGACCGACATGGAGCGTCGAAACTACACCGACTGGGCAGTGCAGGCGTCAATCCGCGAATCGCTCGAAATGATTCGCAAAAATAACTTTCTCCGCTGCGCAGCCGCCAACATCCCGATGGCCGGGATGATCACCGCGCTGCACGGCGTGTTCGCGGTTGAAGGTGATCCAGGCGTACCAGACCTCTCGGCTGAGAAAACGCTGCTGCTGCAATACCTCGAGGCTTCGCTCTACTCTGAACTCGGCGAGAACGGCTACGCGCACGAAGACATCGGCTACGGCACCCTCATGACGTCGGATCTGGCGAGCTTGATTGAGGTGGCGCGCCGCGCCGGTGTCTATGACGCTTACACGCGGTGCCCGCGTTACCTGAAGTTTGGCCGGTCGATGCTCGCGTTCGTGCAGCCGTGGGGCAAAGCTCTCTCGAATACCGGCGACTACGGCGCGGACTTCGGCCACCGCGCGCCGGTGTTCCCGCGCATCGCTGCGGCGACGAACGACCGCGTGCTGCTCTGGCTGCACGGTCAGCTTTCCTATCCCATCGCCACCTCCGGTCCGCGGGACATGAGCAAGCGTCGGCTGCATCATCCCGAATTGTTTATCGGGCGCGATTACCAGATCCCCGTTGACTACACCTCGCTCGTGACGGTGGAAGATCTCAAGCCGCCGGTGCATCCATCAAAGGCGCGAGTGCCGACGCAGTACGCCGATCGCGATCGCGGCCTTGTGACGTTCCGCAGCAGTTGGAAATCCGACGCCACGTTCGTCGTCTTCGACGGGTCGCATCGCACACCGGCCGGACAGGGCCACGCGCACGACAGCGGCGGGCACTTCAGCCTCTCGTCGCTGGGTGAGTACTTTGCGATCGACACGGGACGCTACAACATCGAGCAGGATCAACACAACGTCGTGCTGGTCGATGGCAAGCCGGGCGTGAGTACCAACGGTGAGTGGCGGATGACCCACTACGCATCGCGACTCACCGGATACCGCCCCGATGCCTTCGTCGATACGTCGTCAGTGGATTCCTCGCAGACCTCAGACTGCTACTGGGCGCGGCGAACCCTCGGCTTGGTGAAAGACCCGACCAACGCCGGCGTGCCGAGCTATGTGTGGACGGTGGAAGACATCAACAAGAACAACGACTTCCACGAGTTCTGGTGGCAGATGCAGGTCAATCCCAGGCACAAAATCAAACTCCACAACGGTCACGCAACGGTGCAAGGCAGCAACCACGGCAACTTGCTCGACGTGCACATCGGCATGCCGTTTCCGAATCAGTACCCGAAGCCCAGTACTCTCGAGTGGTCACATGAGTTGAAACTATGCGGCTCTAGGAAGTACATCTTGAAGGACCCCTTGGAGCTGCAGGCTGACTACGTGCGGCTGGTGGGGAACGAAGAATACGGCCCGTCGTTCGCGCGACCGCGACTGCTGGCAAAAGTCAGCAGCTACGCGGGGAGGTTCATGTCGCTGATGATTCCGCGCAAGAAAGGCGCTGCTGCGCCGAAGGTCGAACGGCTCGATTCACTCGACAACTCACTTGCCATGCGAGTGACGTTCAAGAACGTGGAAGACACGATTATCTGGGCGTATGAGCATCACCTCCTCGAAGCGGGTGATGTTGTGGCCAGGGGCAATTGGTGCGTCGTACGTCGTTCACGCAAGTCGGGCAAGGTACTCGCCCACGCGATCGATGAGGGCACACGACTTGAAGTGGCGGGCAAGCCGATGAAGCTCGACAAGTAAGCGATGAAATACAGTATTGAAAACCTTGGCATCGCCGGTTACGGCTCGGCGAATGACGATTGGGCGTCAGGCTCGTTCGCCATTCGCCCGGAGACGGGTGAAGAAATCATCATCCATTCGACGCTGGAGTTCGGCATCGTCTGGATCGACGTGAAATCCGGGCGAAGCGCGCACCTCGTGCCGGAAGACCCACTCGTTACGCTGACCTCGCGCGGGGCGACGCAGGGGCGTGACGGCCGGCTTTATCTCGCAGGTTGCCGCGTCGATCCGAAAGCCAACCAGCGCGTGTGGCATGTGCTCGTCTGGGATTGGAAATCGCCAGGCCTGCGTGTGGTGGCACCCTGCCCCAGCGGCGGAGACTACTATCACCGACCCGCGGCTGCGCCGGACGGCGCGATGATCTATGGCGGGTTTGCTGGCGTGCCTGCCCAGCGCTTCGATCCGGTCGCCAAATCCTTCACACGATTCGCCGATGCAAGCGAAGGCGTTTATATCGGCCTCGATGGGCAAGCCTACTCACGGAACGGCGGCAAGATCGAGCAGATCGACGCCAGAACCGGCACGCGAACGGCTGTTCACATGACGGATGGATCGGAATGCCCGGATGGGGAGATCGTCAGCGACGCCGACGGGCGCGTGATTGTGATTCCGAACTCGCGTCAAGCTAATACGGTTGTGAAATGGATCGAGCTTCGCGGCGGCCGAGGCGAGTTTGTCGATCCGGCGAAGACGCGCATCTCTCGCACCATCGTGGGCAACAACGAACTCGCGATGAGCTACGACATGGCGAAGATGCTGCCTTATGTGCTGTCGGACGGCACCTACATCAGCCGGATCGTGAGCAAGGAAGTGACCGTCGTCGCGCCGACCGGCGAAACGCGGACGTTCACCATGCAGCGGCACGACAGGCCGCAGCGGCTTTTCTCAATCGAGCGCTGCGATGATCGGTTGTTTGTCGGCGGGGTGCTGCCGCTCTATCTCATGTCGTTCGATCCTGCTTCGGAACGGTTTACAAACTACGGCAATCCCTCGCCTGCGCTCGGTGAGATTTACAACATGGTGGCGTCGCGCGGGCGATTGTATTTCGCCGCATATCCGGGGGCGTATCTCGTCCGATACGATCCCAACCTGCCGTGGCGGCTCGACCGCAGCGAGCAGGCGAACCCGAAGCAACTCGGCCCGATGAAGGACGTCGGCCTGCACGTCCACCGCGTCCACGGGCGAGCGATTGACCCCAGCGACAACGTCTATTTCGCTGCCTACGGCGATTACGGCTGTGAAGATTCCGCCGTCGTGCGGATCGACGCCAACACGGAAGCCGTGTCGCGATGGATCTATCCGAACACAAGGCTGATGTCGCTGGTCTATCTGTCGCGGACTCAACAGCTTCTCGCGAGCGAAACGCGGGGCGACGAGAAGACGATTCGTTTCACCTTCATCTGTCCCGATACCGGGAAAGAAATTTCGTCCGAGCCGGTGATTCACGACCACGGCATGGTGACCTCATGGCTGCACGACGGCGGGGACTGGGTCTATGGTCTGCACGATTACCGCGCGACCATATTCGCCTACAGCCTGCGCGAGAAGCGCATCGTCACGACGCTCCCCGAGATCGGCATGGGCGAGCATCTGAAGAACAGCCTCGTGTTCGGCAAAGACGGCAAAATATGGGGTCTCACGGATCGGTGCGTGTTTGCAGTCGATCGTGATCTCAAAACAAAGGAACGGCTCGCGGATTACGAGGACTGCACCAACACCTACGCCGCCTTTCACAGCCGGTTTGGCGCCAGCATCGGACCTGACGGCCACCTCTACTTCATCAATGGGCCGTGCCTGATGCGGATGCGGACGAGTTGAGCCTGGGTCAGCGACCGCGTGTCGGAAGACTCAATAGTGACGTTAACCTCGAGTGACGTTAACCTCGCGGCGACGCTTATTCCCTGACGTTAATCCTCGTCACGTTCACTTGCTCGGCAATACCCGCCGCCTGCGCATCATCACCATGCCGCTTAATGCCAGCAGCGCGAGACTCGTCGGTTCGGGCACGTTCTGGAAGTTGTAGAGCACGACATCGTTGCCGCCGGTGATCGAGTTTGAGCCTGAATCACCGAAGTAGCTGATCTTCGCCGTGCCCGAGAACAGCCCGCCGATGCTCACCGTCGCTCCGTCGGCGAGACCGTTAAACGTGCCGCTGATCGCGTCGGTGTTGTCGTTGATGAGAATGAATAGTAGCGAGCTGTCCGGAACGACGCCGATCGAAATCGCAGAGAGCGTGGCATTGTTGAGTGTCACCGTTCCGTTGACCGCGAGCTGGTCGTACGCCCCGAACCCATCGAGTTCGACGACGAACTGCGACAACGTGCCGCCGAAGGAGAAGTTGTTGTCGATCGTCAGCAGCCCTGCGCTGTTGCCCGGTGAAACGATCCCGCCGTTGCTTATTGACGTGCTGCCGAGGATTCTCCCGTTGCCGCCGAGCGTCGCACCACTGGCGACCGTGACCGTACCCGTGCCGGTGGCGCTGCCGCTGGTGTTATTGACCAGCAGCGTGCCCTGCGTGACGGAAGTCGCGCCGTCGTACGTGTTACCGCCGGGGGCGGCGAGGTTAAGCACCGATGTCCCGCTCTTCGTGATACCCCGCGTCTGCGCAGCGTCAGTTACCGTGCCGTTGAGCGTCACAGGAATATATACGCCCCATGCGTAGGTGCCGTCTCGCAGAGTCGTTGTGCCGTTGACAGTCAGACTTCCAGTTCCGCCGAACGAAGGAGTGCGGAAGACGTCCATGGGGTTGGCAATCGTGCGGTTGCCGGTGACGCTCAGTGCTCCATTCGCGAACCGAAGCAGATTCGCGCTGTTACCCAGCGCCGAGTCGTGGGCGATGTTCAGTAAGCCGCCACCGTCCAGCAGCACCACGCCCCCGCCCGAAAGAGTGTAGGTGTTATTACCCGCCAAACTCACCGTGCCTCCGCTGAAACCCGAGCCGCTGCCGATGGTCAGGTCTCCTACCGGGTTACCTGAAAGCGTGTTGGTAAACGTGAGGCTGCTGCCCGTGACGGCACCTAAGCGAATGGTGTCCGCCAACACAATCGGAACGGTAATAACGCCGGCACCCGCCGCAGATGCGGCAAACGTGATCTTTCGCCCGCTGCCACCGGCGGTAATCGTGATGTCTCGGGAGATCGTGTAAGACCCGTGGGTCATCAGGCCCACGATGCCGCCGCCGGTGTTGGTGAACTGGATCGGGTTAGCACTGTTCCCCAGCGGTCCGTCGGTGCTGGGTGCGACATTCCCGACGACATAGGTGTAGCCGTAGTCAAAGTACGTATTGCCCGTGTAGGTATTCACCCCGTTGATGATGGCGACATTGGCCGAGTTGCCGTCGCGACGAAGCGCACCTACGCCGGAAATGACGCCGCTGAACGTCGCCGACCCGCCGGCTTCTGTGTTGAGCGTCGTGGCACGGTCCATCAGGATGTCGCCTGAATAGACGACATTCGACGCACTGTACGTTCCGATCAGCACCGCCCCGGTGCCGTTGTTGGTTACGTGAATGTCGCGTCCCACCGTTGTGCTGCCGTTGTATTGGCTCAGTTTGATCGTGCTCGAACCGCTCGATGTGGTGCCCATCACCACTGCTGACGTGGTGTTGCCCAGCACGCCGTTGCTGCCGCTGGGAGCGTCGCCGTAAATTCGGAGCACGCCTTGGGAGAGGATCGTCTGCCCGGTATAGCTGTTGGCCGTATTGGTCAGTGACAACGTACCCGCGCCGGTCTTGGTGATGTTGAAGCCGCCGCTGACCACCCCGTTTACGACCAGCATGCTGGAGAGGGTTCCCGTGCCGTTGTACCACGTGCCGTTATTGCCCAGCACGACGTCGGAGTTAATCGTGTGATTGCCGCCGCCTGAATTCCGCGTGATGTTGCCGCTCTCAATGGTGAGCGTGTCACCGTCAATGGAAAACGCGCTCGACGCGCCGGCGTTGAATGTCAGGCTGTTGATGTCGCGATTGGCACCCAGTGTCGTCGTGGTGTCCGTGCCCAGCGTGGAGTAGAAAACGATGTCGTCCGTGCCATCGAACGCCGGAGCACTGCTCCAGTTGTTGGCGTTACCCCAGTCGCCGTCGTTGTCCGAACCGTCCCAGGTGAACGTCGCAGCCCCGGCACTCCCGGCGTAACCGGCAAGCAGAATAACCAACAAAGACGAGCGACGAGCGAGTTGCAAGGTCTTTCTCATGGTTTTTCCTCCAAGTTCCAGCCTTTGAAATGATCAAGCACATGAAGACGCCGCAGGCACTCGCCCGCGCAAAGCGTCAGTTATTAGCTCCAGTCAACACGGAAAGAAAATCGGTCTCGTTCAACTCATCCGCCCTATCGCGTTCTATCTGCCCGACCAGCAGCTTCACCGCTGGTGACCAGTCCGCGCCGACGCCTTCCCGCTCGTGCGCATCGAGCAGAGCGAGGTAGTTGACTTTTGCCTGGCGGATGTGGGCTGCCATCGCATCGCGTGCCGTCTGCGCATCGCGCCGTCGAATCGCCACGCTCACGCGCAGGTGTTCGCGTGAGATCAGCGTCAGCTTGCGGATCAGCCCTTCCCAGCCCGCGCCTGCCTGAACGTCAAACTTCCGAGTACGCGTCTGCAGCATGGAATCGATCACCACCCGCGTAATGGCCCGGTTGCCCGATGCTCGAAGGATCATCCAGTGGAACTGGAGATCTGCCTTGAGCGCCCGCATTCCCATCTCGCTGCTCGTCGCGCCTGGCCCTTGCGCCCGCATCTCCGCCGCCACGGCGCGATACTCTCGCTCGTATCGCACTATGGCTTCTATTTGATCCGTATTCGCGTTCTGCGCCGCTAAGGCTGCCGCCTCGCATTCCAAAACCTCACGCAGATGAAAAATCTCGTCGGTTTCTCGATCATTCGGCACGCGAACAAATGCCCCGACCCGCGGCACCTGAACCACCAATCCTTGAGTTTCCAATTGACGCAGCGCATGTCGCACTGGCGTTCGACTCACTCCGATTTCCTTCGTCAACGCCGTCTCCGAAAGCTGGCTCCCGGGTACCAGTTCGCCGGTGAATATCCGGCTTCGAAGGTTGTAGTAGGCAATTTTTTCTAAGCTTACGGCCATAAACCACTCTTCTGGGATTCCAGTATCCAAGCCATAATACCTCAGAAATAGTTTATTGCAACACTAACGTATTCCTAATTTTAGTATTTTTTGCGTGCCTTGCCGTTACCGAACCTTCCTAATTATGTCAGCGTGGGTCACAGGCGGGTACGGAGACGCTTCATTACGCAGCAGAGGGTGACCAAGGTAAGCCGCCAGCACGGAGCCAATGCAGGTTGATCAACGGCTTCTGGACAACCGTGGGCGCCCCCTGCAAAAAATATCCGTTTAAACGAAATTATTCTCTTGCACATTGAATCGAGTTGTGTTATAATGACGGGGTTTGCAGGGATCACAGGTCGTCCACGCCCAGGAGAGGATGAATACCCGATGAAAAAAGTCCCTTTCGCAGCCGTCAGCGGTGTTGTAGCCGGTGCCCTTCTGCTCGCATCGGCGGCGCATGCGTCCGTTTACAGCACCGCCGTGCTGGCGGATAGCCCGACCGTGTACTATGAGATGAACGACAGTACGACCACGGTCACCGATAGCGCCTCGCTCGGCGGCTCGAACAACGGGGTTTACCGCAACGGCGGCACAGCTTTAGTCGGCAGCCCAGGACCCCTTCTGGGCCAGCTCGGCCCCCGCCCGGCGGCGTTTCCGGGCATGGATGCCGCGAACGTAGCGACGAAGTTCGACGGTATCGTCTCCGGTGTCCCTAACACCGCCGCTGACAACGTACTCTTGGCGAACGCGAGCGTCACGATCAGCTCGAATTACAGCGTTGAGTTCTGGTTCAACGGCACCAACCTCAAGTACTCCACGCCCAGCTCCTTGTCGTACATATTCTCGCGCGGCGGCACCGCTACCGCCATCGATGGGATCGGAGTGAATGGAACGCTTTCCGGAATTACCCCGAAGAAATTGTTCTACGCTAATGGCGTGAGTGGCAATTCGTTTGGCCCCGACATCGCAGAGAATACGTGGTATCACCTCGTCTTCGTACGGAGTGGCAACAACCTTTCCTTTTATCTCAACGGCAATTTAGAGGGCACGGCGACTAGCACAGTAAATTTCACAACGGACGACTTCCAGTTCGCCGCCCAGATTGGAATCCCCGTGAGCGGCGCTCCCCACCCTCACAGCTTCAACGGCCACCTCGATGAAATCGCCATCTACGACAGTGTGCTCTCGGCGGCTCAAATCACCGCCCACTACAACGCAGCAATCCCCGAACCGTCCTCCGTCCTGCTGCTGGGATGCAGCGGATTGCTGTTGATCCGACGCCGGCAGCGGTAACTCCTGGGGGGAGTGTGCGGCTCCGGTTCGTCCGCAGCGGTTGTTACAGGCGGTTTTGCGATGAACCGGAGAACAGCGACAGCGGCTCTAACCGGGCACGCCGCCAACAAGCAGCGAGCATCCGTCTCCTATTGAACCGCGGTACCAAACCATTGGAGCAGCTCTTACCCTGCGTGGGAAAGACAGGCACTGCATGGCCGTGGGGCGAACCGATGAGATGACGAGCAGCCGTTCGAGCAGCTTGAACCCCGACCGTGACAATAAAATAAATGCTGGCCCTTGCCTTCGCGCGACACGAACTCAATTACCTGCGCGTGCGTCGTCGCAGTGCCGCGGCGATGCCGATCGAAAGCAACCCTCCGGTTGCTGCCTCCGGCACCGTAGTGGGAGAACCGAATGCCTGCCACTCGCGGAATACGGTTTCGGGGTTCGGGCTGACGGAGGAGGGATCCACGGCCATGACGCTGAACCGCAGCGATTTCATATTGGACACAATCGGCCCGCCTGACGAGCTGAGTTTCGTATGCGTCGAAGCGTTTGAGATTGCGGGATAGGAAGGCCCGAAGCCCTCCTCAACCAAATAATTGTGAAAGATGCCAAGTGAGATGAAAGTGCTTGGCGCGGAGACAGTCGAGTAAAACAATTCATACTTCTGATCAGAGCGGGAGGTCGTCCAGCCTGCAAAGGTGTCAACCTGCACGAGGTCGTATCCTGCGGTATTCAAGGTGGTGTCAAACGTATAGGTGCTCGTCCATATGCCATTGGTATCGAACCCTGTGGCGGGCAGGCTGGTATTCGTTCCGTGTGTGTTATTGGTCAACGCCGCTGTGTTGCTCCCTCCTGCGCCCGTAAACCCGGAGTCCACGCTCGCCATCCCGGATATGAGATTCGTCGTCCCTCCCGGCGCGCTGGCGAGAGGAAACGCCGTCTGCGAGGTATTGCTGGCCTGGTTCGTTTGCACGATCGACGCCGAGGCGAGCGAGGTGCCGAGCACTGTCGTGGCTGCAAGTAACGAGACAATCAGGTGGTTGGAAGCCTTCATTTTCTTTCTTTCTCCTTTGCTACCGAATGCTCCGATCGAGCAACCGATGGATTTCAATCGCCTCTCATTTCGCCACGCGACCGCATGATTCCGTAATCCCCGGCCCTCATAGAAAGAGACGAGGCACAGATTTGTGCGTCAATTATCCCTCAAACGACAATCACGGCCACACTATAATGCGCATAACCATTTTATGAAATACGTCAATCACCCGTTCAAACTCGCCTCTAATCGCACAATAGACCGCCAGATCGGTCTGGCGGTTCCGATCGGCGATTCGAGCTTCCGCGAAGCCGTCGGCGGTATCAGTGCCTTTATTCAACATGCGCCAGGTTGGTCGCTGCGCATAATGGACTATTGGGATGTCGATTGGGCGTGGGTACGCCACAAAGCCGACGGGATGTTGATGTTTCTCACTCGACCGCATCGCGATGAGAGACGGCTTCTCGATATTGGAGTACCGACGGTGCTGGTCATGGCGTCGTGCCCGTCAGTGCTGCCCTCGGTCGGGGTGGATGAGCGGTCGATCGGCGCAGTCGCAGCGGAGCATCTCCTCGCGCGAGGGCTGCGCCGTTTCGCATACCTCAATCTCACCACACACCACGCTGACGCCGATCGGGAACGCGGTTTCACCAGCACGGTTATCAAAGCGGGATTTGAGTGCCGCCTCTACCGCGATGCGCCCCTCTGCCGGCCCAAACAGGAAGCGGCGATCCTTGCGTGGGTACGCTCGCTTCCCAAGCCCGTCGGCGTGATGGCATTCAACGACTTGATGGCCCAAATGCTAATCCGCATCTGTGGCCATGCGGGGATTGATGTGCCGGATCACGTCGCCGTCGTAGGCGTTGATAACTGCCCGATCTACTCGCAGCTCGCACCGCCGTATGTCACGAGCGTCATCGGTCCATTTGAACGGGTCGGCTACGAAGCCGCGGCGATGCTTCAACATCTGATGGATGGCGGAACCGCACCGAATGCGCCGCTGATGCTCCCAGCGGAGAGCGTCGTCGCCAGACAGTCAAGTGATTTTCTTCTCACTGACGACGCCAACCTCGCCGCAGCCGTGCGTTTCATCCGCGACAATGCCCATCTCGGCGTCGGTGTAAAACAACTGCTTCAGGCGGTTCCCATGTCGCGGCGCCGGCTCGAACGGGAGTTTATGAGAAACCTTGGCCGAACACCGCTGCACGAGTTTCATCGCACACGGATTATGCTGGCCAAGGAACTGCTGACGACCACCGAGCGTCCCATGCCTGACATCGCCTCGCGCTGTGGCTTCAGCAGTTCCGCCCGGCTCGCGGTGGTGTTCCGTAAAGTTGTCGGCACAACACCGTCGCGGTTTCGGATGCAAGCCCGGCAGAGCGGAGCGAGCCGCCATCAATCGCGTCGGCTTCACTAAGCCAGCCTCCTGTCACACCTTCGGGCACTCATTCGTAACGCACTTACTCAAGAATGGATACGACATCCGAGCCTTGCAGGAACTCCTGATCCACCACGATGCGAAAATGACGATGATCTACACTTCTGTCGTAAACCGTAGTCCATCAGCCGTGCGCAGCCCAGCCGCGAGCTAGCAAGGGAGCGTGCTATGCTCAGCCATCTGAACATGCTGGCGGGCCAACAGCGGAACATGGGAGTCGTTATCGTTTGATGGCAAATAATATGGATTACGTCTCCGCGTGTGCGGGGACGTTATGCCGGCCCCCAGAGCGTTGCCGGGATGTTAGATGGGGGCGGCTAATTTCTGTTCGGCGGACTTGGAGAGGGAGAAGCGCACATGATCCGGAAGGTCTTGGTTGTGGCGTGGCTCGCATCCACGGTCCCGGTCGTTGGGGCAATTGGATTGCTTCACCAGTCGAATGCGCGGAAGGCCGCATTCTGCGCGGCTGCCACAGGCAGAGCTGAGGGGCAAGTGGTCAAGATCGATCACGAGAATGGAAGGCGTATTCGGCTGGTGCCCGTTCTCACATTCACGACGGCCGAGGGCCGCGCGATCGAGTTCAAGTCCCGGAATCAAGACCTGTTGGCCTACCCGCCGTACAAGTACGCGGTCGGTCAGAAGTGGCCAGTCGTGTACGTTCCCGCCGAGCCGGAACGAGCCGAAATCGACGACTCGAGCCTGCGGCAGCCAGACGGAGATGTTCTGCAAAAGGCAGGCTTCATCTGGTGCGGTGCGATGACAGCGCTTTTCGCGCTTCTTGGAGTCTGGCTGGCACGGCGTCAGAAACCGGCGACACCTTGACGCAGCCGGTCGCAAGGCCGCAGCAACAAGAAAGCTCCGGGCTTCGATGACTCAGAGCAATAGCCAGTTCTAAGACACCCAGCCCGGGCACTGCGGCGAACCCGGCATAATGTCGGAGTTCGCAATCAGTGCATCCGGGTGCCGGGTCGCTGAGTTTGATCGTTGAACGCAGGGAGCTGACATGTCAGCAAATAATGATTTTCCACTACCGGAAGGCTTGCCCGTTCCGGTAGATGACGGTGCTGCCGACCATCTTCCCGGTTTGGAGATGCCGCCATTGGTGTTGCTGAGTACTGACGGCTCCGAGGTGAATCTGGCAGACATTGAGGGTTATTGGGTTCTATACATCTACCCAATGACGGGTCGGCCAGGCGTTGCGCTGCCTGATGGCTGGGACGTCATTCCAGGCGCACGGGGATGTACGCCGCAATCGTGTGGTTTTCGAGACCATTACGCGGAGCTGCAAGCGTTCAATAGCCGTGTCTTTGGATTGAGCACTCAAGACTCCGACTACCAGCGAGAGGCTCGGAACAGACTTCATCTGCCGTTTCACTTGCTGAGTGATTCTGGACTCAAGCTGAAGCATCAGCTCGGGCTGCCCACTTTTCAGGCCGCCGGGATGGAACTGTTCAAGCGATTGACGCTGATTGGCAATCATCGTCGCATAGCAAAGGTGTTCTATCCGGTCTTCCCGCCAAATCAGAACGCCGAGGATGTGCTGGCTTGGTTCAAAGCAAACACATGAAAAAGTCAATGCCTCGCCGACCTCGCCACGACTTCAGGCAAACCACACCGCCTGCTGACAGGTAAACCCCGCGTCCGTGGTCCCCGGTTGATCTTGATGATTTCACGAATCATCTCCAGTAAGCATTCGCAGAACGCTGGAAAACTCCCTTGACAAACGGTTTCGATGGCGGTTGGTGACGCTCGCTCAGGCCGTCCGCAACAGCGGTGCAGACCGCACGTGGGACGAACTATCCCGCCTCCTCCAGAACAACGAGGAGATGTTCGACGCGCACGGACATCGGCGAAATCTGGGGATCTTCACCGAACACCGTGACACACTCAGTTTCCTCGACGGCAGGATCATGATGTCCAAGTACACATGCCCCGATCCGTGGTACGCTGCGCCGCCGTGGCGGGACGGGGCCGTAGGCCGGGGGCCTGTCGGGAGTTCTGAATCATCATGGCTTGTCAGGAGTAACCGCGATGCCCAAAGCCAGGCGTCACGTGTCAGCGTGGTTCAACACTGAGGTTTACGACCAGGGGCTGGAGCTGCTCACGCGGCACGCTGCACTGTTCGACGACATCAGCATCGGGTGGGCTAACTACCAGAAACGCGATCTTCGCAAGGAGCAGGCCATCCTCGATGTCTGCAAAGACGCGAACGTCGGGGCGCTCATCCTGGCAGGCGGTTCCGACCACCCGAATGCGCAGGCCATTGACCTCATCAAGCGGCACCCTGAGCAACTCGTGGACTTCTATCTGCGCGAGACAGACAGGCCGGGCATCACCGGCGTGGACGTGGATTACGAGGGACTCCCCGGCGACATACGGAACGCTTATACCGACTTCATGTGCCTGTTGGCCCAGAGGCTGCACGACGCGGGTAAAGTCGTGAGCATCTGCGCGGGCGCAGTGGACGAGCGGGTTGCGTTGTATCACGCACGCAACGGCGTCGAGCCGTTCATCGACGCCGAACGGGTCGGTGCCGTCGTGGATCAGTTTCGGGTCCTCTGCTACGACATGTATGTTCCCCCGTCCTTGTTCGTAGGCCCGACCGCTACGGTCCCGTGGGTGAGCGACGTGCTGTCCTACACGCTCCAGAAGGTGCCTCGTGACCGCGTCGTCGCCGGGCTGAGCATTCACTCAGTGGACTGGAACCTCACCGCTCCTGAAAAATCGGCCGCGCTGTACGACCAAGGCCGCATCGAAGACCTCGCGCGCCGATCCGTGTGCGGTCTGGGTTACGTGATGTATTACGACGTGTATTACCTGCGATACATCGATGACGACGGATCGACGCATTTGGCGTGGATCAACAACGCTGAAACATTCGCGTACCTGCTCGACCTCGTCAATACGTTCGACATCGGCGGCATCTCGGTGTGGGAACTCCTCGGCGGCGACCCCGCGGTGTGGCGGGCGATCCACGATAAGTTCGCTGTTTGATAGCCGGAGGCACAGTCTTCGATTCTGTTTTATTCATGCTTAATTATTTTTCTTCCCCGCCAGCAACTTTCCCTAAAATTCCCGCACGCTCTGGTAGCCCACGCCGCCGCCGGCCTCTTCGGCTACTGCGATTACACGCAAGAACAAAAATAAAAACGACTAGCCATTTCACCAGCACCTCAGGGCTGGAGTAAGGCTTTGATAGCTCTTCGCTCATCCATCGCTCGGTAGCCCTCAGCCACCTGATTCAGCGGCAATCTCAGGTCAAAAACTTTTCCGGGGTTTATAGTGCGGCTCAGCACCAGATCGATGAGCTTTGGCAGGTATCGCCGCACGGGTGCGGGACCGCCATGCAGGTGAACATGGGAGTAGAAAAGGTCTTGGCCGTCGAGTTTCATTTCATGCGGCACTCCGACAAAGGAAGTGTACCCACCGGGCCGCGTGCAACGGATCGCCTGCATCATCGCCTGCTGCGTACCGACGCACTCCAGAACCGAATCCGCGCCAACACCTTTGGTCATGTCTTTGATGACGGCCACGCCCTCGTCGTCACGTTGGGTCACGATGTCGGTCGCGCCATACTCGCGGGCGAGGGTCTGGCGCTTTGCATGGCGGCTCATCGCGATGATGCGCTCGGCACCCATTTGCTTGGCCGAGAGAACACCGAGCAACCCGACCGCACCGTCGCCGACGACCACGACGGTCGATCCCGGCTTGACGTTCGCAGCGTCGGCGGCGAACCAGCCCGTACCCAGCACGTCGGACGTCGCCAGCAGGCTCGGAATCAGATCTTCAGACGGCGTGTCTTCGGTCGGCACGAGTGTGCCATCCGCATGCGGGACGCGCAGAAAGGGCGCCTGCGCCCGCGTCATGAACTCTCGCTGCATGCAAGATGATTGGTAGCCGTGCTTGCAATGCGGGCAGGTGTTATCCGAGGTGGCAAATGAGCCGACGACGAACTGGCCGGGCTTCACGTTCTTCACCGCATTGCCGACTTCCTCGACGAAGCCGCAGTATTCGTGTCCCATCGGCTGCGGACCGCTGATCGGCTGTATTCCGCGGTAGGGCCACAGGTCTGAGCCACACACGCACGTCGCAGCCATACGGATGACCGCGTCCGTCGGCTTTTCGATCCTAGGCATCTCGCGATCTTCGAAGCGGACGTCGCGCGGGCCGTACAGGATTGCTCCTCGCATGATTCATCTCCTCGCTGTGATTCTCATGATGACGGCAAATCGGACAAGTCGTAACCCGGTTTCTTGTACATCTGCTCCGGCTTGCCCACGATGTCGGGCTTGTAGACCTTCTCTGCCCAGTCCCGCGCGTCGACCTCCTCCATCACGACCGAGACGGACTCCTCGCCGTAGCCCAGTACGTCCGTGACGGCTTGGGTGATTCGCTCGGCGAGTCGGGCTTTCTGTTGCTCGGATTTACCGGGCCAGAGTTTGACGATGACGTGCGGCATGATTTCCTCCTCGATATCGGGCTTCTGCCTCTATTTGGGACGCTTCTCGAAAACATCCTTCATGACCGGGAGAGCGGACATGGCGTTCGGCCAGCCAGCGTGAAAAGCCAAGTGTGTGATGACTTCCGCCGCCTGCGCCTGCGTCAGGCCGTTGTCCATCGCCTTGTTGAGGTGAAAGGGCATCTGAGCGACATGGCCGGACGCGACCAGCGCGCTGACTGTGACAAGGCTCCGATCCCGCGGCGCGAGGCCGGGACGCAGCCACAGGTCGTGGAACAGGATGTCGGTCGTGTACTGCACGAGCCCTGGGGCCACAGCCCCGAATTGTTGCTCGACGGTCGCCGCACGCTTCGCCTCGGCGGCCTTGTCGAGGGGGAGAAGGTCGGGCAAAGCCGCAGGCAGCTGATCAGCCCCGATCTTGCGGTGGGCGAAGACGTCCTTCGCGACGGCCGCGGCCGACATGGCGTTCCCCCACCCGGAGTAGAACGCGAGGTGCGTGATGATCTCGGAGACCTCTCCCGGCTTGACGCCACTGTCGAGCGCCAGGTCGAGGTAATAGGGCATCTCGACAGTTTGGTTCCGGGCGACGAGCGCCGCGAGCGTCACGATGCCCCGGTCTCGCGGGGACAAACCGGAACGCTTCCACAGGCCGCCGCGGACGGTGTCTTGCGTGTATCGATCGAGGGCTGGAGAAACCATGCTTATCTCCTTCGTGGTAATGGTCGGGTAGCGAATGTCGTGTTTCGGCACGGCATCGGCCTTTTCCGGCGCGCGCCATGCCGAGGCGACCGGGTAAAGCAATGCCCCCAACGAGAGTACGGAGATCGCGAGGGACGTAGCGACGAGTCGTTTCATGCGATCACCTCCGAGCCCGGATATCATCCCGTTGCACTTCAGTCACTGTGCGAGTCGATCCTCACCGCCATGTCCATTCAAACCCACTCTCACCGCACGGTGTACCGGAGCCACACGGCTCCGCCGTCCAGTACACGGTGACTGGCCAGCGTGATCGACGTGACCTTCGCCTGCCTGCTGCCGTCCGCTTCACTCGACTGAAAGACGCACGGTGCCCCTTCGACGCCATCAATGGCGGGAAAGAGAATCAGGCTGATTTCGTCGATCAACCCGTCGCGCAGGAACGCACCATTGGTCACGCCCCCGCCCTGGAGCAGGAGACGCTTGACCCCGAGTTCCCGAGCGAGGCTGTCTAAGGCGCGCGGGAGGTCGAGTTGCGACTCTCCGGCAAACAGGTACGACACTCCGTCTGTGCGGAGGCCCGCCAGATGCGTATCGGGCACCTGTTCGGTCAGAACGACCACGATGTGGTCGCCTTCGACGTCCGACCTTCCCCAGGCGATTTTTCCATGGGGATCAAGCACGACGCCGTATGCCTTCGCATCACGCTGGGCAAACCACGGCTCTCGCGAAAAATGCTCTTCCGAATGAGCCGGGTACGATTTGCCCTTGGCGTACTCCTGACCGGTGGTGCGGCCGACGATCCAGGCATCGACCGCGAGTTCCTGGTAGACGCGCTCGAAGAGACCTTCGGCGACCACACCCTCGGGACGCCAACGGTTGAGCAGGGTACGGCCGTCGATACTGGCAGCCATGTGACAGATGACGTAGGGCTTCATGAGACCTCCCCGCTCGTGAAGATCCGTCGAATTGCGCTCAGGCTCATCATCTTCTCGTCGCTCCTTCCATTACTTCGCCGTGACGGCTCATCGCCGCACCGTTGGAGTTGGGTTCGAGGCGGACGGAATCCAGTCGAAGGTATCGGGGTTCGGCCCGCGTCGGCCGGCCTCGCCCTTGTTGAGCGCATCGATGGCTGCAAGATCCTCGGGCGCGAGCGTGAAGTCGAAGACCGCGATATTCTGCTCCATGCGCGCGGGCGTCGCGGTCTTCGGGATCACGATGCGACCCTGCTGCGTGTGCCAGCGCAGCACGATCTCGGCTGCGGATCGGTCGTGCTTGCGGGCGATCGCGCCAAGCGTGGTATCGCCCAGCACCTTGGCCTGTCCCAGCGGGCTCCACGCCTCGACCGCGATGCTGTGTCTGGCGCATGCAGTGAAGATCTCTCGCCGTCCGAAGTAAGGGTGAACCTCGATCTGGTTCACGGAGGGCACACGTCCCGTCTCACCGATGATGCGTTGCAGGTGGTTGGGTTGGAAGTTCGACACACCAGCCGACCGTAACAACCCCTCATCGACGAGACGGGTGATGGCACGCCACGTGGAAACGTAGTCCCCGTCATACAAGGTCGGGAGCGGCCAGTGCATGAGGAACAGGTCCAGTTGCTCGACGCCGAGGTCTGCGAGACTTTGATCGAAGGAGCGTCGCACGTCGTCGGGTCGGTGGTTGCCGTTGCCGAGCTTGGTGGTGAGAAAAAATTCCGCTCGCGGGATCCCCGACCTGGCGATGCCCAGCCCGACGCCCTTCTCGTTCACGTACATCTGGGCCGTGTCGAAGTGCCGGTAGCCGGCGGCAATCGCGGCTTCGACGCCCTTCGCAGTGACCTCGTGGCTCTCCGGGCTATTGTCACGAACATTCGACAGGTTCATGGTGCCGAACCCCATCTGCGGGATCGTGACACCGTCGTTCAGGGTGATCTTCGGAATGGTGTGCGTTGTCATGGCTGTTCTCCTCATCAGTCATCGATCGTGATCGGGTGCGAGTTCTAGTCGAACGTCTCCGGCTCGCCGTCGAGTACTTTTCCCATCACAGTCCGTCGCGCTTCCGGATCAGTTCCTTAAACGCCGGGATGTCGAATTTGTCCGGGTCGGGTCCGCCGCGAAGATTCCGATTCACACCGTCGATCGCGGCCATTTCCTCTGCGGCCAGTTCGAATGTGAAGATGTCGATGTTTTTCAGCAGTCGCTCGTAGTGCTGGGACTTGGGGATGACGATAAGCCCGTGCTGGTTGTGCCAGCGGAGGATGATCTGCGCGGTGGTCTTCTTGTACTTCTGGGCCAGGTTGACGAGCACCCGATCTTGAAGCACATCGACGATATTGGTCGGATCCTTCGGAATAATACGGAAGCAGCCGCCAATCGGTGACCAGCTTTCCGTCTTGATGCCGTGTTGATCGTGAAACTCGCGCATGTCATTCTGTGTAAGGTACGGGTGGAGTTCGATCTGGTTAAGCACCGGCACGACCTGCGTCTGGTCCATCAGCGTCTTCAGGTGATCCGCTTTGAAGTTGGACACACCAATCGCGCGGACCCGCTTGTCGGTGTAGAGCTTCTCAAGTGCCTTGTATGCGGCGATCGTCTTCTTGAAGTCGGTCGGGACCGGCCAGTGCAGAATGTAGAGGTCGATCTGGTCGAGTCCGAGCTTTTTCGCGCTCAGATCGAAGGCACGGAGCGCCTCGTCGTACCCAAAGTCCTCAATCCAGAGCTTCGTGGTGACGAACAGTTCGGACCGGGGCACACCGCTACGGGCGATGCCTTCGCCGACCTCCTTCTCGTTTCCGTAGTTCTTGGCTGTGTCGATCAGCCGGTAGCCGTTGGTCAGGGCGAAGTGGACGACATCGGCCGCCTGAATGGTGGGCAGCGCAAAGGTGCCTACGCCGAAGACCGGCATCTGCACTCCGTTGTTGAGTTTTGTGAGCGGACTCTTGGCGGCGACGGGTTTATTCGCCTCGTTCGAGGTGGGTTGAGCAGCCGCCCAGCCGGGAATCATCGTCCCCAACAGCGGTGCCACCGTGAGGCCCGCACCAGCGATCAGTATTTCACGACGACTGATATCCAACGAAGCATCCGAACGATCCGAGTCATTGCGGCGATTGTCCATCTCGGTTTTCCTTTCATAACGGGTGGTGCATTACTTGCGGTACTGTTTATCAGTGACCTTTTCCATCCATTCAACGTTCTTTCCGTCGAGCTTCTCGGCGATGGCGATGTGCGTCATCGCCGTCGTCGGTGATGCTCCGTGCCAGTGCTTGACGTTGGGAGGAAACCACACGATGTCGCCAGATTGGATCTCCTCGACGGGGCCACCCTCAACCTGTGCCCAGCCGAGGCCGACGGTGACGAGGAGCGTCTGGCCAAGCGGATGCGTGTGCCACGCCGTGCGCGCCCCAGGCTCGAACGTGACTGTCGCACCGCTAACGCGGGCCGCATCGGTGCCCTCAAACCGGGAGTCGATGCGAACGGTGCCCGTGAAGTACTCGGCCGGACCCTTGCTGGACGGCTGCGAACCGTTTCTCGTGATCTTCATGTGCTGCTCCTGTCGGTTGATCGGACGACCCTCAGCCTGTGCGTAGCTCATCGCCGGAGCGGCGAGCACGGCGAGGCTGGCGACCTTGAGGAAATTGCGGCGGCCCATCTCGGCTGGATCATTTCTGCTGATGCCCATTGCTCGCCTCCTTCCCTTCTTCCCGTGCGTCCGGAAGGATGCAAGCGGCGATGACTCTCGAAGACCTCTTGGGAGTCAAAAGTGCCGACACGGCATCCCGCGATTCAAACTCCTCCATCACGGCGAATGGTTGGGCATTGTGACATGGTATCACGATGCACTATCGAGAATCGACCCTATGCACTGGGCGAGCTTTGATTTTGATCGCAGCTATATCCTGACGCAGAATGCGACCTCGGCGGACTGATGATCTTCAATCATCGGCGGTCACGGGTATAACTCAGCTCGCCCCATCCCTCGCAAGTGAACGTAAAGCGAAAACGCAGTTCAACACACCGCACAAGCGGCTGCGCTGAATAAATGCGATTATTTGACGAGTTCCCGCCTATTCTGCTTATTCCGACACGCGATGAGCATCCGCCGATGGCTCGCCGCTCTTGCGAAAGACAACGGGCGTCACGCCGACACGATGCTTGAACTGTCGCGAGAAGAAATGCACATTCTGGTAACCAAGAGCTTCGGCGATCTGACTGATCGTCAGCGGTGAGCCGCGGAGCAGATTGCACGCGCGATCAATTCGTCGGCGGATGAAAAACTCGTTGGGTGGAAGACCGGTCACCTTTTGAAATACACGGGTGAAATGTCCCCGGCTAAAGCCGTGCTGCCGCGCGATCTGCGTGACGGACGGGAACGATTCAGGGCTGACCGTGCGCTCATCGAGGATGTTCTTGATCAAGTAAAACTGGTGCTGCGCCAAGCCGGACTCGGCGGTAATCGGGGCGGTGTCGGTGGCAGCGTCGAGGTCCATCAGCAATGCTGTGAGCAAAGCGGTGGCGACCTGACGAACAGGTCCGTCGCGGACGATCCACGCTTCGCTCAGGCCAGCACCCATCAGCAGCTCAATAATGCGCGAGGTGATCTGCTCCACCATCGAGGCACTGGGCAGCTTGACAAGCTCGCCCGGCTGATTGTGGTCGCACGACCGAACCGAACCATCGGGTTCAATCAGGTCGAACTGGATCAGGTTCATCCCCAAAGGGTCTTTGGGGTCTTGCGTCGTCTGGTACGACCATCCGGGAGTGAGCCAGACGCAGGAACCTGGTTGCAGGTCCTGCCATCCGGCGCGGAGTTTCATCCTGCCCCGACCAGCCCAGAAGTACCAGAGGCTCTGGGCGCGGAGAGTGGCGTTAACGGATCTGACGCGGTGGTCCCACCAGGGATCAATCGATACACCATGCCGCCAGCGGAGGCGGACCGTGCTGCGGAGATGAACGCGAACTTGAGACCAGTCGATCTGCATAGGTCAGGTTACAAAAGTGCAAAAATATATTCTTCCGGTGCATGGCATCAGACGGACTCCGGTGTCAGAATTCATGTTGTCGGCTAGAGAGGGCTATTTTACCGGCAAAGTTACTAATCGTAACACGAGGTCAAAAATGCGAGGTTTAGAGATGAGAAAGGGATTATCTCCGTTTATCGCTGTCCTGATCGCGTTATTGTCGGGACATGCCGCCCAAGCCGGTCCGGTAACAAGCGGACTGGAGCTGTGGCTTAAGTCGGATACAGGAGTGACCACGGATATCAACGGTCGGGTCTCGCAATGGGATGATCAGGCGATAGCTGTGGTGCAGAACGCCACGCAGGGCACGGCATCACAGCGACCGCTTTTGACGACGGCAAACATCGGCATTCTGAGCAACCACCCGGTGCTGTTCTTCGACGGCTTCGGTAACCCGACGCAGTCGAACCGGGACTTCCTCAGCTTCACGCTCGCCAACGCGAACACGTATTCGGGCATGACGATTTTCTTCGTCGCGCAGGGAACGCATGACCCGCTGCGTTCGCCGGAAAACGCCGCGGTGCAGTTCGTGGTCGCCAGCGGTGGTTCATCAGGATCGCCAAGTCCGGGCATCCGATGGGCATTCGGTCTGGGTCAGCTTGAGCCGACCGCACCGGCAGCACTGGGCTGGGCTGGCTCAGGCGGCTCGCCGCACCTGGGCACCGGCGTGAATCTCGACGCGAACGAACTCTACATCACCTCATACGTCAAGACGAAAGGCGGCGGCTCCGGCTGGTCAATGGAAGTCAACGGTGCAGCGGTCACGTCCGTTGCGGACACCACTTTCCCCACCGGCAACTTCAATGGCATCATCGGTGCCGAGAGCACCGTGCTCGACTACGCCTTCACCGGCTACATCGCCGAGATCCTTATCTACAACCGCGCACTCTCCGCGACCGAGGTGGACAACGTGTACGACTACCTTGATAGCAGATACTTCACGCCGGAACCCGCATCGGCCGCACTGCTGGTACTGATGACGCTGAGCTGCTCAGGTCGCCGAACGTGGCGTCGGCTGCGGTAAGTACCTCGGCCTACTCACGCGCAACAATGTCCGCACCTTGCCAGGTACTCGCTCCTCTTTTCGACTTGCGTCAATCCTATTGACCATCTGAATCGCAATACCTCTGGAACCGGATTCCGCAGGTATTGCTATCATTCAAACTTCGATTGCAGGCACAACATTTTCCGGTGCTGCGTGAGGAGACCCACGCATTCCGCGACCGGATCGTAATGCCTTGATCCTGCCTCTTTCCCCTCCGGGAGATGAAAGCACGATCACGCAAGGATCAAACGTAATCCGTATAAATTTAGCGAACCCGAATTTCGTTCAATCCGTCCGCACATGAAAGAAGACATCCTCCACGAGATGCGCAAGATGCCTGCGGTCTGGCGACTGTACGTGCTGCAACGGCTGGCGCACTGGGGCATTCGTGAAGAGACGCTGTTGATCGGTTTGTCGGTGGTGATCGGACTGGCGGCGGGCGGAGCGGTCTGGGTTTTCGAGCGGACGCTCAAACTCATCGAGCACTACTACTTTTACAAACTCAGCCAAGGTCTGGGGATTACCTCCGGTCGGCTGTATCTCTTACCGCTGCTCCCCGCTGTCGGCGGATTGGCCGTCGTGATGGTGCGCTATATCTTCCACACCGAACACAGCCGACTGCACGGCGTATCGGGCATTATCTTTGCCCTGATCCGCAAGGCGGCCCGCCTTCGTCGAACGCTCGGTCTGGAAACTCTGCTGACCAGCACGCTGACCATCGGCACCGGCGGATCGGCTGGACCCGAAGCTCCGATCGCTGTCATCGGAGCGTCCGTTGGCTCGATCATCGGATCGACCGCCGGGATCTCTCGTCGGAATCTGCCTACCCTTATCGGCTGCGGTGCCGCGGCTGGGATCAGCGCCATTTTCTTCGCTCCCATCGCCGGCGTCCTTTTCGCCATGGAGGTTTTACTCCGCGACTTCTCCGTCCGCACTTTCACTCCCGTTGTTGTCAGTTCCGTCGTTGCCACCGTCATGTATCAGACGATCACCGCTTCCGGCGGAGGCGGACTTTTCGCCATACCCGCAGGTAGTGCCGCTTACCATTTCACCTTCGGCGAGATGCCCTATTACCTTTTTCTGGGCGCGGTCTGCGGCATCCTGGCGGTGATGTTCACGCGAGGGACTGCCGTCGTCGAACACCTATCGGATCGTCTGGCGCAACGTCTCCCCCGCCGCTATCACCCTGCTCTAGGTGCCGGACTTTCTGGGCTTTGCGGTGTAGCGGTGATTCTCCTGTTCCGTCACGACGGCTACCTGGGAGGTCCAGCTGGGCGGTTCGCCCTCGACAGCTACGTGCCTATTTTCGCCGGCGGATACCCCACGATCCTCCGCTCCCTCGAACCTGCCTGGTACACCGGCATGAACACTCCCGCCGGACAATTTGCTGTGCTCACGCTGGCTTTGCTGGCGGTGCTGAGCATCCTCAAAATTGTCGCCACCTCGTTGACTCTCGGCAGCGGCGGATCAGGCGGAGTGTTTGCTCCGTCGCTCTTCATCGGTGCCACCGGCGGAGGAGCGGTCGGTATCGTGCTTCACCATTTCTTCCCCGCCATCGAACCAAGCTCCTACGCACTGGTTGGTATGGGGGCCGTCCTCGCCGCCGCTATTCAGGCGCCGCTCATGGCGATCATCCTCCTCTTTGAGCTGACGCGGAACTATCAGGTCATGCTCCCTGCCATGCTCAGCGTCGTCACTGCGACTCTCATCCAACAACTGCTCGTCAAGGAGAGCATCTACACTCTCCCCTTGCGAGCCGAGGGTATCGGGCTGGGATCACCCACGGGCATCAGCGCGCTTCGCCGCATCAGTGTCGAGGACGTTCCGCTCCGCCCTGCCGAAACGATCGATCCCTGCGAACCCGCTGCCAATCTCATCCGTCACGGCACTCCCCGTGCTTCCTCCGACATGGTCATCATTGATCGTCGCGGTAAGTACCTCGGCCTGCTCACTCTCGACGATGTTCGCACCATGATGCTCGCCCCGGACTCTGTTTCGCTTCTGCTGGCGGGTGACCTGGTGCGATCCGATGTGCCGCCGCTCGTTACTACCGACACACTCGACAGGGCATTCGAGGCGTTTTCCCGTCTGGAGGTGGACTATCTGCCGGTCTTCGCGCCCACTGCCAGCGACACCGGACATCGCGAGCTGATGGGTCTCCTCTCCCGTGCGGACCTCATGCGCCGCTACCACCTCGAACTGACCGGCTGACGGCGGCTGCCCTGTACCTTCATCCTTCCTTCAACCGTTGGGCGGCCTGCCGCGATGTATCCGTTATCGCTCGCTAGGGTTCTCGACGATCTCCCATCATCTCGTAAAACGATCTCCCACCCCGTCGAATACATACGATAATGCCGTCTCATATTTTGCTCGTTGAACCATCCGCGACGAGAGGTGCGGACCATCTGATACGGAGGGCTGCTTGCAACGCTTGATGCTCTGTCTGCTAGCGACTCTTGTATCCGTGGCGCAGGTTGCAGCGGCTGAGAACACTCCGCGCCTTTTGCTGGCGGAGAATGGCAAAGCTCGATGCTGCGTGGTCGTCAGCAATGACGAAAAGTTCATCGAACCCGATGCTTTCAACTGGTCGCCCAAGACTCCGTTCCTCAAATGGGCTGCCGATGATCTGGCGCAATATCTGGGTCGGATGAGCGGCACGGAGATACCCATTTCCGACGTACCCGTTGATGGACTGATTCCGATTTATGTCGGGCGGACTGAGGATAAATGGGAACACCCCACGCCTTATGGCGACACCTATGTGCTGGACGTGACGCCGGAGCGCATAGTGCTCGCCGGCCAGTCACGGCGTGCTGTCTATTACGCAGCCTCTCAATTACTTGGTGATCTGGGTGTCCGCTGGTATGCGCCCGGCGCGATCGGCGAGGTGGTACCTGAACGACAAACGGTGGATATCGAAATCGGTCGCCGCGAGTTTGCCCCTGATTTCATGACTCGTCGGCTCTGGTGTCGCCCCGGCGATGAGCTGCGCTGGATGTACCGCAACCGGCTGGGTGACGCAACGATTCCCTGCGGTCACGCCATGCATACTTTCGGTGCCTCACTGCCCGGCTGGAAGAAACGTCAGGCGGAGCAGCACGCCGACTTTTACAGCGTCGTCAACGGACAGGCGGGCTATTTCCCCAACATGGCAAACCCGCGAGTCGTTGAGATTTTTGCGAAACGAGCCATCGAGCTTCTTGACCGTAGCTCGCACAGCGGACAGAGCGGCAAGCAGGCACGGGGATTCATCACCATCTCGCCCGATGACGGCTACCTCCGGGACGATCGGCCTGAAGTCGTCGCGATGAACAGTCCGGGACGCGAGCCGATTCTGGGAATGCCTTCGTTCTCCGATGCGTGGATTACTTTCCTGAATAACATCTGCGCCGAGATAGAACGTCAGTCGCCGGGACTGGAGTTCAAACTTGGAACGCTGGCGTACATGAACTACATCCAGCCGCCTCGGAAAGTAAAGCCCGATGCGCGTGTGGTGCCTGTGATCGCGCCGATCTCATTCAACCGTTACGTGAGCATGGGAACTCCGGACGCCCCGACATCGCAGATGCTGGCAGAGCTTTTCAAGGGGTGGACTGCTGTTTCGCCTCGCGTCGGTACGTATTTTTACAACTTCAACCTGGCGGATATGGCCATGCCCTACACCCGGCGGGTGATCTGGACTCGCAATATTCCGCTGCTGCACGAATGGGGTGTGCGCGATTTCACCGCTGAGTCACATCCCAACTGGCACACGATGATGCCGGGGAATTTCGTCGCGGCTCGGCTGCTGTGGGACACCAAGTCAGACGTCAACGCCCTGCTGGACGAATACTATCCCGCCTATTACGGCCCGGCGGCGGCAGCCATGCGAGCCTACGACACCACGCTGGAAGAAGCCTACGAATCCACCAAAGTTTTCGCAGGCGGCGTGTGGGGGATGCACCGCATCCTCACGCCTCAGGTGATGAAGCAGCTCGAAGCGTCGCTCATCGATGCGGAAAATGCCAGCCGAGGCAAAGGCGTTTTCGAACAGCGTGTGGAAATCGTCCGCTTCAGTCTGACGTTTGCAAAAACATATTTCGCAGCACGCGATGCGTTGAACCGCTGCGATCTGATGGAAGCGCAAAAACAGGGCGAAGCCTTTATCGCCAATTACCGCGCGGGGTTCGATAAGTATCCCGTCTTCTTCGGCAAGAACGTGTCGTGGTCACCCAACATCGAACGATATTTCGAGCTGTTTCATTACCGCACGCTGAAGGATGCCGGCCGGGTGGCGCGTGAGGGCAAGGTCATCCTCACCCTGCCCGACGAACTGGACGCTCATCTTGAAGCAGTAGAAGACGGCTCCAAACCATCCGGGAAGATGCCGGACGACGGAGCGAAATGGGAGCCGCTCAAGACCTACTCTGCGGCACTCGATGAACAGGGACACACCTTTTTTCGCGGCGTGATCTGGTACCGTCATTCATTCGCACCGCTGCCTGCGGTTGACGGCACGAAAAAGGTCATGCTTTGGTTCGGAGGTCTCGACAGCCGTGTGCATGTCTGGCTCAATCATCAGGACCTGGGCGAAAAATACGTCGGCAGCTTCGGTTGCTGGGAAGTGGATATCACCAATGCGGCCCATGCGAGCAAAAACAATGAATTGCTGATCTCCGTGGACAACACCTTTCCCAATGAGATCGGCACTGGCGGGATTGTCAGACCCGTGCTGATCTACACCACGCCAAAATGAGGTTGAACCTCTCAGACGCCGGACGGACAAGACCCACAACTGATTGATTCGTCCGGCGCACCCATCGCTCTTTCGCAGCTGTATTCTTCCGACCTGATCTCATCGCGATGACTTTCGCCAAGGCCAATTACCTCTCCATACAAAACGAAACCTCAGCAACTGTCCGCGCATAAGACAGCCGTAGCTCCGTCATGATCTCCTCTCAGCAAAAGTACTTCTGCGATGAGCGGGACATGACCAAGCTACGGCTGGCTGGTTGTACACCATGATCGAGAAGGATAGCTCTCCTTCTCAGATTGATTTACTTTTTCTTCTTCGCGGCCTTGCTCTTTTCGGCCTTGCTCTTCTTGGCAAGGTCAGCGCGATGGGCTCGCTCGTAGGTCTGGATGTCTTTGAACTTCCCTTCCTTGTCTCGAACCGCGTACAGCTTTTTGCCCTTCGAGCTTCGATGTGTGGTGCGCTTCGCCTTGGCCATAAAAGAGTCCTTCCTAAAAAGGGTGTGGAGAACCACAAAACAAACGACGATGATTTTCTCCCGCGTCCGCTTACCGCATCTCATGTAAGCCGTGACAGATAATTTTCTCCTCGCTCAAAAGGCCATCACAAGAATCAACACGCTCATTTATACCTGCCGCAAAATATAAATCAACAGTTTGAAGATAATCGCGCAGCACAATTTCGCGCTGCGACAAAACAACCACCCTTCGCTGCTGAGCGTCACGGCTGCGCATGAACTCCGACACGCCGCGGGGAATGATTGCCCGAACTCTCACCGCCAGCTTTCCGTCGTCTGCCGCGCAACAATCCAGCAAAAAAAACCGGCGCATCCTTGTTGAAGGGACTCGCCGGAAAGGATTCGTCAGGTTGGTCACTTAATCATCGACGACTTTGAACTTGTCAATCGAGCCGATACTCCGAATCTTTTCGAGCAGCGATGGCGTACCCACTGAGTGGAGGGTCAGAGCCTTGATCCTGCTGTTCGATGTCGTCAGATCTCCCAGCAGGCTCGCAGTCGTGCCGTCAAAGCTCTTGAGCGGCCCCATCAGATTGATCTGCCCCAGATGCGCCGGCTGACTTGAGGTTCCAGCGACTTTGACCGTGGTCCTGGAATCAGTACCGCTGACCGCCAGATTGAAGAGTGATGCGTCGCCCGTGACCTGGCCCATGCCCTTGCCGCCGAGGCTGAACTTCACGTCCTGCCCCTGATCGTCACGAAGTTTGAGGGTGACGTTGCTGCGACCGTCGAAATTGCCGAACTTCCAGGCCACCGGCAGAGCCGAAGCACTGGCCGTGACATTGTTGCTCTCATCCATCTCGACGATCTGATTTGAAGAGTCCGTGACCAGCAGCAGACGGTAGCTGCCCGCAGCCAAGGTCGTCGGGATCGTGATCTTGGAGTTGAGCTTCATGCTCGCTTGTGATCCAAGATTGATATCGTGATCGACAACTGTGATCAGCACGTCGCTCGAATCGAGCAGATCATCGGTCGAAGCGTAGATAGCGGTATCCATCCGGCCGCGGACGCGAAGATTGCCGCTGTTGGTCACCACATAGCTCACGGAACCCGTATCACCCGGCACAATCACGCTGGGCAGAGAGATCTTCGACAACCGACCGGTGAGATCAGGTCCGTTGACGACCGTCGGCACCGGATCAACCACGGGGGTCTCCGTCGAACCAACCGCCACCGGCGGAACAACGTCCGGCTCCTGCGGCGGGGTGAACGGCGGCTCTGCCGTCGCAGTACCCTGTCCGGTGACCTCAGGATTGCTCGGCGGTGTAACGACGGTGATCTCCTCCGAGTCGGACCCGAAGGAATTGACCTGGAAGCTACCACCCTGCACCGGAGCATCACCCGTGCCTGCAAGCGTGATCGCTGCGGGGCTGGCCTGCGTCGTGTCGTTGTGCCAGAACCTGAGGCTCGCAGCACGGGCACCCGTTCCGCCTGCGGTGAAGCTCACGCGGACTATTCGGGACTCGCCCGCGTAGAGCACAAAGCCGGACGTAGTCTCCTGACCAACTACGCTGTACGAGAAATCTCCCGCATCGGCACCGATGATCTGCAGTGCAGCGATGGTGAGCGGCTTCTGGCCGTCATTACGGAGCACCACATCCAGCGACTCACCCGTACCCACGAGGTGACTGCCGAATGTCAGCGCACGATCGTTGGCGATGTCACTGGACTCCTCGACCACCAGATGCGCCGGCGTAAGCTGGAGCACGGTGTGGTTGAGGTTGTTGCCGACGACTGTCGAATCAGCGGAGTTGATCAGACCGTCGCCGTTGACATCACCGTTGACGTTATAACCCGTTTGACCGACTACTCTGTTGAGCGTCTTGCGCACCAGCAGGAGATCGAGGCCGTTAACCACGCGATCTCCGTTGGCGTCACCGAGCAGGCGGAAGAACGCGACTGCCGCGAACTTACCCGTCTGGCCGTCGCCGAGGTTGTCACCGTCCACATCAAGCGTGTTACCGGCAGCATCGGTGACGTTGTCGGGCAGCACATGCAGCTCATACTCGCCATCGGTCAGACCTGCGACGTTGCGGAGATCGAGCGTCGCCTTGTTAGTCGCTTGATCGATGGTGAGCAGTGCTCCGGTCAACGGCACATTGGTCGTGCCATTGCGCAGGAGCACGAGATCATCAAGAGTCAACGTGCCGGCCAAAGCCTCGTTGAAGCTCATTTCCAGCACGATGAACGACCGCTGAGCATTGCCCTTGTTGACGACGATCGGCTGGATCAGCGTCGGGCTTGTGCGATCAAGCGTGAAGGTCAGATCCACGACCGAGGAGGTGTTCTGCGCTGAATCGGTAGCCTGCAGGTGCAGGGTGTGGACGCCGTCAGCCAGCGGGCCGCCGTTGATTTCCTCAAGCCGCGCCACGCTGAAGTTGAACACACCATTGGCCAGATCGCTCAGCACGTTGGTGAAGTTTGCCACGGGTGTACCGTCGAACCCAGCCACGAAGCTGGTGATGGCACTGAAATCCGTGACCGTGCCGGTGATGCGGGCGTCGTTGGTGAGGCCATCGCTGGCATCCACACCGGTATCGGCGACCAGTGCAGCGGTAATGACCGGAGCATCGGTGTCCGTCACCACGGTGCGGGTGATCGTCGCGGTGTAGCTGAGCTCGTTGCCGGCCAGGTCGGTCACCTTGGCGGTGAACGAGTTTTCACCCGGCACAAGCAGGATGCCTGTGAAGGTGAAGGTGCCGTTCTGATCCGCGAACGTGGTATCGCCGGATGCGACGAGCGTAACCCGTTCGCCCGGATCGGTATGACCGATGAGCGTCACGACTGCTTCATTGGTCACCAGGTCGCCATCCGGATCGGTATCCGAATCTGGCGCCAGGTCGAAGACAGGCTGAGTGACGTTGTTGTCGAGTGTGAAGGTCAGATCGAAGACCGGCGAGATGTTGCCGTAATCATCGGTTGCACGCAGGTGCAGGGTGTGAGTGCCCTGACTGAGCGGGCTGCCGTTGATCTCCGCCATGCGGGAAGCGCTGAAGTTGAACCCGCCGCCGATCAGATCCGCCAGCACATTGACGAAGTTCGCCAGCGGCGTTCCGTCAATGCCGGCCAGGAAAGCCGCGATCGGGCTGGCGTCACTGACCGTGCCTTTGACACTGGGGTCACGAGTGATGCCGTCAGTAGCGCTGCTGCCCGTATCGTTAAGCAGCCCAGCCGTGATGACCGGAGCATCCGTCTCGTTGGGTGCGACACGGGTGAACGTCGAGGTAAAGCTGGATGTATTCCCCGCTGCATCGCTGACCTGAGTCGTCCAGGTGCTATCGCCATCAGGCAGCGCAATGTCGGTGAAGACAAACCTGCCGGTCTGATCGGCGACCGCTGTCTGACCCGTACCCACGAGGGTAACGATCAGGCCCGGTTCGGTCTGGCCGACGAAGCTCACCACCGAGTGGCTGGTCGTGTGGTCGCCATCAGGATCGGTATCCGAAGCAGGGTCGAAATCAAACACCGGCTGTGTGGGCGGCGTCGTGTCGAGGGTGATCACGACCGATGCCTCTGACGGACCGGTGTCATTCGTCGCCTGCACGCGGATCGTGTTGGTGCCTTCGACCAAGATCACGTTATCAAAGTGGTACGAGCCGCTGGCGTCTGTCACAGTGACGCCATCGTCAAATGCACCGTCGTTGTCCGCATCGAGCAGCACAGTGGTTGACGGATCAGACACGCCCACGATGGTGACAGGCGTGATGTTGGTCACATGATCGCCTGCGGTGCCGGAGTCACTCACCGTAGCCAGATCAACCGCAAGGATCGGCGGCTGGCTCGCATCGGTGAGAAGCTGGACGTTATCAATCTGAACGAGGCTGTTATTGGCACCGAAGCCAAGCAGATCGAACTTCAACGTCACCGCGGTGTCGGCCGTCAGGTGGCTCAGGTCCACATCCACGGTGGTGACAACCGCGCTGGCACCCAGATCCGAGCCGCCAACCGACCGCTTGGAGGTCAGTTCACCCAGGTAGAACTGGCCGTTGTGCTGAAGGTTCAGCAGCGCGTCGCTGTTGGACAGGTCAATGACCGGGACCAGCGGCTGGAGCGTCTGCGGATCAACCAGTGCCGCCTCGAACGCATCCGACGGGTTGAAGCTTTCCGCGTTGAGGTCCGCGGTGATGATCGTGAAGCGTAGAACCTTGATGCCCTGCGGGATGACAAACGTCTGCTCCAAGCCGGAGAAGAGCGGATCGCCTTCGCCGAGCTGACCCAGACCGTTTTGCACGCCCGCATTACCGCGGATGATCCAGCCTGAGCCGGCCTGACCCGCGGGAATATCGAACGAACCATTGAGCAGGCCCGGCGGACGATTGGCGAAATCATTACCCGTCGCATCTTCGCCGCTCTGATCGATCGTGATGTTGTACGCGCCGCCCAACGGAGCCGGAGCCGTGAATCCGCCGACGATCACCTGCGAGATGCTGTAAGTGCCCGCAGCCAGATTCGTGAACGAGTAGTTGCCGTTGACGTCGGTGAGTGTGTTGACCTCACCGGCATCAAGCGTGCGATTGCCGTTGACATCGATAAACACGGTACGGCCAGACATCGCCGTGTCACCCGTGTTGAACGAGCCGTCGGCGTTGGCGTCGGTAAAGACACGGCCGCTGATGCTGCCAAGCTCGAACGCACCGAGGTTGGCTGTCGCTGTCGCCCCGCTCGTCGTGGCCACGACCGCCGCCGGCGTGAATGTCCACCCGTCCTGCTTCAACTCACGGATGCTGACCACGCCCGGACCAAGGTTATCGAATGAGTAGATGCCCTGACCATCGGTGATCATCGAACGCTCGCCGACGTTGAGTTGGCCGTCATCGTTGGCATCAATGAAGACCGTCCGTCCGGCAAGGCCCGGTTCGCCCGCATCAAGCTGGCCGTCGCCGTCGAGATCGTTGAACAACGTGCCGCTGACCGTTGCTGAGCGGAAGACACCGAAGTTCTGGTTCGGCGCATCCGTACCCAGGAGCAATTCGACCGTGTTTGCCGCTTCGCTGGGCGAAGACTGAACGTAGCCGGACTGCGCCACCTGTACGACACGGTAGGTCGCCTGTGAAGGCACGCTGAAGGCGTAATTACCCTGCGCATCGGTGACTCTGCTGATCTCACCGCTGTCGAGAATGTTGTTGTCGTTCTGGTCGAGGAAGACCGTCCAGCCTGCCATGGCCGGATCAGTCGCGTCCTTGACGCCGTTACCTGCGAGGTCTTCATAGACCGTGCCGCTGATCTGCGCCGCCGGGCCGTTCTCCACGTGGACCTTACCGGTCGAGTAGGCGGAGAAGACCGGCGCGTTATTGCCGTCCTTGGCGACTGCGTAGATGTAGTAGTCGCCCGCGGGCATTGTCGAGGTGTCCCAGTTGTAGCCGGAGACACCGTCAAACTCGCCCAGGGCGTCGGCGATGAGTACGCCGTCATATCCGCTGGCGTCCGTGTCGTAATAAAGCGCGACGCTGGCGTCGGAATCAGGATCGACCGCGTTGTATTCAAGCTGCACCGACGGGCCGGTGACCGTAGTCGAGGGCGACACGATGCCGACCGTCGGAGCGACCGACTCCACAAATGCCTTGAACTTCACCGTACCCAGCGCGTCCGCGTTGACGATCCGGGCTGTCCAGGTGCCTTCCACCGGATTACGGAACACCACCGTCTTGCTCGTATCGCCTGAGTAGAAATCAACCAGTGCGACATCCGACGAAACGGGCAGGTTGTTGCTCAGATAGATGTTGCCCAGCGGATCCTCGATTTCGAGGATCGTGTCAGGGGCCTCGTTTTCCCACAGTGCTGAGATCATGAGGCTCGGTTCGTCGGCGCCGACGTTGAAGGATCGCGTCGCCGCCGCAGCCGCGCCGAAGTCCAGCCCTTCGACCGCAGCCCCCACTCCACCGGCGGAACTCGCCGAGCTGATGGAAGCACCGCCAAGGCCGGGGATTTCTTCCTGACTGTTGATGATGTTGAAGCTGCCGTCGAAGTTGACCTGCACGCCAAGGACGACATCACCGACGATCGGCAGCGTGGCGGTGCCCCAGCCGGCGACAAAGCCATTGCCGCCGTTGGTGGTGAGCATCCCCTTGCTTCCGCCGAGTGTCTGACCGTCCAGCGGTGTGAGCGGGATCGACGGCAGATGCACCGTCGCATCACCGTACATCGACAGATTCATGCTTGAATCCGCGGTGAAGCTGCTGGTCATCGTGACCAGACCGCCGGCCATGGTGAAGTCACCATTGGCCTTGAGGAAGCCCTGGTTCCAGTTCAACTCTGCATGGCCGTGGCCGGTCGCCAGACCGCTGATGATCTTGATCGTGCCGTCCGCAGCGATCTTGTTCTTGTCGAGCTTGCCCTCGACATCCAGACCGACCAACACGCCCTCGAAGGTTCCACCCGCCCATGATGGCAGCGGGATATTGACCGTCGGGCCGGCGCTGACGCCGATGTGGCCGCCGAACTCGATCGGCGGGCTTCCGTTCTGGCTGATGTGATCCACCTGCCCACCGATGAGCTGGAGGAACGCACCGGTCGTACCGATGGCGATACCTGGCGGCGGAGGCGAGTATTCGAGCTTCACAAAGTTGAGCTTGCCGTCCACAAAACCCAGGCCGGCGTCGATCGACATTCCCGGCGGAATCTTGATCTTCGCTTCGCCCTTGATCAGACCGGCCACTGTGTCGATCTCAAGCATCGCCTTCTCAAGCTCCCACACGCCGGGAACGATCTTCACATCCTCCAGCTTGATCTTGCCGATCACGTCCACCTTCGGCAGTCCGCCCGGCTCCTCGGTGATCTGGATGTACCCGCCGTTCTCCTCGCGGAAGTCTGCTTCGAGGTCGAACACCTGCGGCAGATTGACCAGACCCTGAATCTTGAACTTCATCACCGGCTGGGTGGAGAAGCTGATCTTCAGACCTTCGCCGTGAATCTTGAGGCCGAAGAATGTAATGTCGAAGTCAGGGATGGTGATGGCACCACCACTGATGGAGATGCCGTCGCTGTTGACCTCGACGACGTTGGGTTCCGCGATTTCGACGACGATGCCGCCGAACTTGTCGGGCAGGGTCAGCTTGCCCTGAATCTTGATATCCGGGTCAAAGTCTTCGCCTACTCCGGGGTTGCGATCGGGCACAATCGTGAGCTTGCGCACGTCAACGGCGACACCCGCGAGAGTAAAGTCATCGCCCTCGTCCGTGGTAATCGAGATTTCCTTGATTCCGCCGTCGGCATACTCGAACTCGACACCGATGGTCTGATTCGGGGTCTTGAGTTTTGCAGTGCCCTTGGCGGTAGCCTGCGAGAGGTCCGTGCCCAGCGGCTTCTCAACCGCCAGATCGATGTCCTGGAGCTTCCAATCGTTCCAGATCGGCAGCTCATCGAGGTGGAAATCGAGTTTGATACCCACATCGATGCCGGCATCACTGTTCTTGAGCTTGAGGTAATTGTTTCCGCTGAAGTTGAATGTCGCGTTGTTGAGCGACGGAATCTTGAAGGTGCCCTTGATCTCCGCCGACTCCTGGCCCGGAGTCGAGAGGTCAAAGTTAATCGAAGCGTCCGTGATGGTGAAGTCGATCAGGTTGACCGCCTTCATCTTTTTGTTGCCGGGCAGGAGGATCTTGCCGCCGTCCACGGACAAGCCGTCACCATTGATGATGACACCCTTGCCGGTGTTGACATCCACGGTGAGGTTGCCCAGGGCAGCCGGGAGCTTGACACTGCCGCGAATTTCCAGTTGCGGATCCCAATCTTCGCCTTCGCCGGGCTTGCGGTCGGCGATGAGCTTGGCTTCGGTGATGTCGAAGTCCATACCCATGAGCTGGAACTCAGGGCCGGGGGATGTCTTCACATCGATGATGAAGTTGTCGACTGTAATCTCGACCTTGATCAGGATCGCCTTGCCGTTGGCCAGCAGTGTGCCCTTGCCGGTGTACTTGTTATTCACCGAATCGACCGTGATCTCGATCTTCTTGAGATTCCACTTACCGTCCTGCGTGATGTTGACCGGACCGTCGAACTTGATCGCGCCGACGACTTCCGGATCGCCGCCGTCGGTGAGCTTGATGTAGTTGTCCGGGCCGGAGAAATCGAACGTGAAGTTCTGCACGTTGGGGAACGTGAGCTTGCCGCGGAACTCCGCCCAGCGCGCCGCGGGGCTGATGTGGAACTTGAGCTTGAGATTTTCGAGCTTCACCGTCATCACGTTGAAGAGCTTCATGTTCCACTTACCGGAAACAGACAGCTCGCCGTCGGTGATTTCGACGCCGTCCTTGTTGATCTTGATCGGCTTGTCCTGCGGGACGTCGAAGTAGAACTCGCCCTGGCCGTCCAGACCGAGGATCTCCGCCTTCGGGCCCGTCAGATTCAGCGGCAGCGTGATCTTGCCTGCCACCTCCAGCTCCGGATCCCAATCCTCACCCTGACCGGGCTTGCGGTCGGAGCGGAAGACAAACTTCGTCGGCGCGACATCCATCGAGAAGAGCTTGAATGTCGGCGGTGTCGCATTGGGTGCCAGATCCAGCGAAAGCTCGATCCCCGCCGCAGGCGTGATCTTCACCTTCATGTTGAATAGCGCGCCGTTGGGACCGTGGACCTCGGCTTTGCCCGTGACCTTCCACGCATCGACCTCGCTGTTGAGGTCGAGCACGATCTTCTTGACCGACCAGTCGGTGTTGATCTGAACAGCATCGATCTTCATCTGACCGACAAAGCCGGTTTCGACCTCTCCGCTGGTGTTGACCGTGAAGCGGAAGTACTGATTCTTCTGCTCGAGAACATCGACGGTCGTATTCCACTGCGGCAGCAGGAACTGACCGCCGAGCTTGAATGTCCCCAGCGAGCCGGGGGTCGAACCGGGTTCGTACTTGCCCCAGATGTCCTTGGCTTCAATCTTGAATCCGCCCAGATCAGCCTTGTAGTCCTTGCCGGCATCGAGGTGGATGCCGCCGACAAGCTGGAATCCGTTGGCGGAGAACTTGAGGTAATCGTTCTCGCTGTTGACGCTGAAGGTCCAGCCGCCTAAACGATCGGGCAGCTTGGCTTCACCGCGGAACTCAATGTGCGCATCGGTGACAGGTGCGCCGGGTGCCTTGACGAACTTCATCCCGGCGAACTTGAACTCGACACCGCCGAGCGTGTAGTCACCTGCCAGGTCCTGGCTGACTTCATCGAATGCGTTAACGATCTTCTGCGTGAGGTTGAAATGCCACTCGCCGTTCCACAGCGGCGCGGTAATCCCGCCCACCAGCGAGGAGAAGACACCCTTGGCGTAAACCTCGTCGCGGTTGTACCACATCTGGCCGGAGAGCTTGAGCAGCGGGACAAAGGCTTCGTTCGTGTCTTTGTTGGGCTTGAAGCCGACCTGAATTTCGCCGTTGTACTCAAAGCGTTCCAGCGCATCGTTGTAGGTGAACTGTCCGCCGATGGCGACGACCTTGATCGGGTCCAGATCGATCTCACCCGCGTCCACGGAGAACTTGTTGTTGTACGTCAGCGCGTTGTCGATGTCGTGCGGTTCAAGAACCTTGCCGGGCTTGGCCTGTTCCTCGGTCTGGCCGACCTCACGGTCAAGCAGCACGATCCACTTGAGCGACTCCTGATTAATGCCGCTGGGCAGCTCAATGCCGGTCAGGTCTGGCTTGAGGGTTCGCGTCTGTGTCTGCCCCACGTCCAGCGGGCCGTTCGTGCCCACAAGCTGCGCACCGGAGGCGACCATGACGTGCCAGACGCCATTGGCCAGATCGTCGGGCGCGAGCACGTTGTCATCGGTACCCAACCAGAGCTGTTCTTCCCAATCGTCGGTCGGCAGCAGCTTGGTATTGCCGTTGTTCTTGACCTTGTAGGTCAGGTTGCCCAGCTTGCTGTTAAACGCAAGCACCGGCGGGATGATCTCCTGCACGACCAGATCGGGCAGCTTGAGCTTCAGCTCGGCTACCGCGCGGTTGTTGACTTTGTCTGCTTCAAAAATCTCATCATCCGAATCAACCAGAAGCACCCACTTCATGCCTGTCTTGAGCATGTCGATGGTGACCTTGTTGACTCCCGCGACATCGGCGAGGACCGGCATCGTCACCTCGATCTGGTGATCGCCGACCGATGAGAACGTCGCTTCGCCCAGCTTGTATTCCCAGCCGTTGCCGTCCACCGCGCCGTCGTCGGTGAGCCACAATGCTTCCTTCCACGACGTGGCTGCGCCGAGCTTGCTGCCGGCAACCAGTTGCGTCTTGTAGGAAATGGTACTGGCCGCGCCCATAGGCACCGGGTTGGGGGTAAACGCCTGCACCGCCAGGTCCGGGGTGAGATTGCGCACGGATACGTTGCCCGTGGCCATACCGCTAGGCAGGCCGCCCGTGACGATCTCGCGGACAAACACGCTCGGTTCAAGCTCATCAAGCGGCTGGCGCTCGAGGAAGAAGTCAGCATGGGTCGCGATGGCGTTTTTGATCGCATCCACGTCGTACACAAAAATCGTGTGCGCCGAGCGGTAGCCGATGTAGAGGTATTTTTCATCCGGCGACAGCGCGATGCTGTCAGGGAACGAAGTGTCCACCATTCGAGTCACCGCCACGAGTCGGCGGTTTGGACCGAATGGATCCATGATGATGCCGATGTTGCCGCCGATCTCCTTGCCCGGATGCATCGCGAAATCGTGCGACGGTACGCCTTGCAGGAAGGCGTTGTAGTTCGCGGTGAACGCGAATGTCTTGTCCGAAAGTGCCACGACACCCTCGGCATTGTTGGCGTCCAGGTAGTCGCTGTTGCTGCCGAGGTTCAGGCCTACGTAGGTGATGCCGAGGTTGGCGTCGATCACGCCGAAGCCATTGGTGTCTGACTTACGGTCGGTCACCATCATCGTGCGCGGATCGGAGGTAGCCGCCACACCGTAAACTTCCCTGCCCGCCGTAACCGCACCAACGACATTCCACAGAGTGCTGCTGTCCGACTGGACATCAATCACGTACACCTTGCCCGGCACACCGCTGCTGGCCTGACCGCCAAAGAGCGTGTCGCCCGGAGCCGCGACAAAAAGCCGCTGGCCGTCCTTGCTGACCGCCATCCCGCGCAGGCCCTTGGCTGCCGTGCCCACGTTGATGGTGCGGATGTGCTTGTGATAGGTCGCCGACCCAATGCGCGTGTCGATCACGTACACCGAGCCTGTGTATTCATCGGAGACGTAGAGATACGAACCGTCGCCGTCGGTGGCGACCCAGAACGGTGCCGCCCCCGCCGGGAGCGCGATGTTGTCCACCGCAGGCGTGCTGGGATCGATATCCACCTGCTGCAACGCGATGGCGTCGATGACCGCGATCTTTCCGGAGCTGCGCATCGCCACGTAGCCGCGCGTGCCGTCACGGGTGATCGCCACCGAGCGTGCCCCGGTGTACGCCCCGCCGTCGAGCTGGATGCGAGCCTTGAGATCAAAGGTATTACCGTCGATGACAGCCACGCCCTTATTGCTCGACAGAGCGGAGAAGACATACACACTCTCCGGACGGATCATGACCGGCGCGCTGATGACATCTTCCGGCGTCGCGACGGGAGGACCGCTCGGGCCAGGAGCCATCACGTTCTGATGCCGACGAACCTGAACCGTCGAGGTGCCCAGCACCACGCCTGGCGGAATGGCGATCTTGATCTGCTGGGCGTTGACCTGAATGATCTGATTGCCCTGGACCACCGTCTCACGACCGGTGCCCAGATCCTTGAAGACCACCGAGATGTCATCGATCGAAGAGCCGACCCCTTCCGGCGCGCCCGCCCAGAGCATCCGCAGAACATCGAGTGTGACCGCAGGTTTCAGGTCGGCGCCGAACGTGGCAAAGCCGAAGCTCATGCTGGAGATGATCGGCTTGCCGCTGGGGTGATTCGCAGGCAGGACCGCGTTGGCGTAAGAGGTCGTGAAGCTGTTGACCGTCGAGTCAACCTGAACGCCGACGCTCGTGCGCTGCGCCAGACCCTCGGTCGTGCGCTCTACGATGTCGAAGTTGTAGTTACCAAAGCCCAGCCATGCGGTGAAGTCAGCGAAGATGTTGGCGATGAAGCTGAAGCCGTACGAGATCGAGTCGAGCACCGTGTTGATGACGAGCTTGATCTTCTGAACAACGCCGCCCTCAGCAGCGCCCAGTGACGGTGTGCTGCTTTCGCTGAATGAGCCGCCGCCCACCGGCGCATCGGGTACGTTGACCTCGGTTTCGAGGCTGATGCCCAGCGATGTCGCCGCCAGCGGGTTGTTGAGCTGAATCCTGCCGGCGACCTGAGCCGACACGTTGGACGCAGCCGTGGCGACTATGTACTTGCCGCTGTGAAGCACACCCTGCGAAGCCGAGAATGCGTCACTGCGGATCTTGCCGTCGGCACCGACGACGCCTACCTCATCCTGATACCACGCATTGACCGTCTGACCGTCGGCGTCGGTGGTCGTGCCGGCCCGGAGGAAGACCACCTTCGTGCCCGCCGCCAGCCCGCTGCCCGGCAGAACGATCTGCGCCCGTTTGCTCAGCACCGCACCGCCGAGGTCCAGCTCAAACGCACCGGCGAACTCGAACGGCTCGAACAACGGCAGGCCGACTTGCTGCTGAGTGATCGGCGTGATGCTTACGAGCGTATCCGACGCCAGCGCACCCTCAGGGATGATGACCTGGGCGCCGCCGCCTTCGACGATGCCGCCCTGCTGTCCGACTTGTGACGGACTTGTCAGCACCTGCTGGACCACGACCGGAATAACTACCTCAGCCATCTTGTGCGTGACTGTGATCGAAGCATTACCCGCGGCAACAGCGGTGACATAGCCGTCTGCGTTGACCGACACGACTGCCGAGTTGCTCGAGTAGTAGTTCGTTCCCGTCGAGCCGAGCGTGACCTCGCTGCCATCGGGCAGGCGTACGCGCAACTGCTGCTGACCGCCGTTGCTGGCGAGGAGAATCGCAGCCGGGTTGACGTTGACGCCGTTGATCGCCAGCGGCTGATCCGCAGCCGGGGTTTCACCGACCTGGAATGCTGTCGCCGCGACGATGCCGTGGCTGGAGACGACGATCACGCCGGTGCCGTCCGACAGACCGGTGACTCTGCCGTCAGCGCCAACGGCAGCCGATCCGACATTGGTGGAAAGGAAGTTCAGGTAAGACGGCGCGAGTACGACATCCTGCTGATCCTCGAAATCACCGAGCACCGTCAGGGCCTGGACCTCGCCGATATCGATGCGCGGATTGCGATTGACGATCTGGAGATTGGTCAGTGCTGCCGTGCTGACGTTCACCGTCACGGTCGCCGGCGCCGAGGTCCCGAAGCCGTCGTCAGCGATAACCTGATAGCTCGCCGTGCCGCTGTAATCCGCAGCCGGCTGGAAGATCACCGTCTTGCCGTCAGCCGCGAGGCGGGCAGAGCCGTGCTGCACGTTGACCACGCGGTAGTAGATCGTGTCGTCTTCCGGATCGGTCGCAATCGTCGAAGCATCGAAACGGACTTCGAGATCCTTGTGCGTGAGCGTATTGCCATCGACGACGACCGGCGCGCGATTGGCGACAAAGCCGTAATTCGCTCCCATGATCTGAACGTCGGTGGCGTTAACCACGCCGTCGAGATTCGTATCCGCAGCGGGGTTGTAGTTCGCATCACCCGCCTGGCTGCCCAGTGCCAGAGCCTGCGCCGCGCCGTCGAGACCATTCACGTTGCCGTCGAGATTGACATCGCCGGCGACGAAGACTTTGAGATCAAACTCACCGGACGAGCCGTTGAGACCTGTCAGCGCGATGCTGTGCAGACCCGATGCACTGACGGCATAGAGAGCGTATGACACGCCGTTAAGTTCGCGGGCCACCAGTGGCGTAAGGCCGTCCAGACCTGCGACGGCCGGATTGAGCGTACTGCCGCTACGGGCGGAAACTCCGATACCGATGAGTACCGTGCCCGATTGCGTAGTCGAAGCCAACTCGGAATCGCGCAGGCTGAAGGCGTAGTTCGCTGTTTCACCCTGCGTGATTTCACCCGATGTCACCACCGGCGTGAATTGGCCCGTGCTGCCCAGATCGGCAATCACCGGCGACACCAGCGGCAGGCCGGCACCCGCCGGATATGTCACCACCGCGCCGACACTGGTCGCAGCCGTCAGCGACGGCGTCACCCCGACAACCAGCAGATGCGGATCGGTGAGCGAGTATCCGTATCGATTCGACGCACCGGTCGAGAGATTGCGGGCGGCGATCAGATTGCCCGCAGCGTCATAGTTGTAAATCACGCGACTGCTGTCAGGCGCAATGAGTGCCGAGAGTCGGCCGTCATCGCTGCGCTGCATGCCGATCGTCTCACCATTGGGGGCTGTGATGCCGCCATCGGTGAAGACCATGTGCTTGCCGTCAGCCGTGATGATTTCCTGCGTGCCGCGTGTCGCATCGATGAGGTATTTCGTGCCGTCCGGCCCGGTGAGCGTGTAGTCCGCACCGTCAAAGCGGCCGCTGGCGGGGTTGTACGAACGCGCGGTCTGGAGATCGTAAAGTTTTTCACCGCCAAGAGTGAGCTTGGCGTCGGCGGACTCAAGCGTCCAGCCGTTGCTCAGGTCGGCGACCCAGGCCGGCGTGTAATAGGACGCCGCACCGACCAGCGTGTGCTTGACAGGCTGGAACGTGAAGCCGACGCGCTGACCCGTGGGCAATGTCAGGAACAGCCGCGAGCCGATCGACAGCGCGTTGTATGCACCGAACTCCTCACGGCCGGTATCCGGTACCGAGACTTCGATATCAAAGTCGCGCTGCACCAAGCGCCAGCCGTAACCCAGTCCGTGATCCACGTCACGCATGAGTGAGTCGTACGCACGGTCCAGCTCGAAGCTCGTCCCGTCGAGTATCGCAGCCATGTCCGTCTGACTCAGCACATACTGGCCGTTCTTGGCGGCCGTATTCACTTCGACCACGACGTTTGCCACCGATGACCGCCCGCCGATATCCGTCGCGGTCAGTCGCAGCGTGTAGAAGCCGTTGGCAACGAGCGTAGGATCGATGCTCGCAATGGCTGCATCGGCGACATTCGCCGTGCCTTGCGCGAGGACAGCAAAGTCGGCCTGTCCAAACCGCGCAATCTCAAGTGTCCAGGAGTCGAGATTGGTATCCGACACGCTGGCCAGCACGTCGCTCGTCGTAGTCAGAGCGTTCAATCCCAGTAGCGGGTTGAAGCTCACGACCGGCGCGAGCACATCCGCTGGATCACGGACTTTCAGCACCGCATTCGCCTGACCCACCATCCCGTCCACATCCGTGGCGATCGCCTCAACAGCAATCTGACCGGGTGTCGTCGGGATGTATTCAGCGCGGCCGAAGGAATCGAGCGCGACGGCCAGCCCATTGACTTTCACGGTCAGGCTGGCGATCTGCGCAAGACTTGTCGCCGCCGCGTGGATGATGACCTTCTGGCCGGGAACAGCCGGGAAGCTCGGCGTCAGCTCGATCACTACGGTCGGAGCCTGCGGGGTGACCGAAGCTCGGATCAGTGCCGACTGCGTCGTCGAGTCCTGTCCGTCTGACACACCGAAGACCACGATGTAATCACCCGCCTGGCCGGGGCCGGGCGTCCAGTTCACCTGGCCGGTCTGCGCGTCGATCGTCGCCCCTTCGGGCAAGCCCTGAGCAAAGTAGCTCAACGTCGTGTTCAGGTCGGCGTCGGCGGAAGGAATGTTGAAGGTCAACGGCTCGCCGAGTACCGCCGCGTGGTTCGACACGTTGAGCGTCGGCGCACGGTTGACGTTATCAATGCGGACCTTCACCGTCGTCGTACCCACCAGACCCTGCGGGTCGGTCGCGGTGAATGTCAACGAATACAGTCCGGCCTGTTCATAGCCGGGCTTCCAGGTGAACAGACCGGTGGCGGCGTTGAACTTCGCACCCGCCGGCAACGATGAGGTCAATGCCAACGCAAGCGGATCGCCATCAATATCGTTGGCGATCACGTTGAACTGGACCAGTGAATCTTCCCGACCTGACTGCAAAGGCAGCGGGGTGACGGTCGGAGCCTGATTGAGGTTGCTGACCGTGATGGTGATCGTGTCGCTGCTGGTCAGGTTGCCGTCGCTGACAGAGAAGACCACGCCCGGATAGGTTCCAGCATTGAACAGGTGCGGCTTCCACGTGAGCAGACCGGTCGCCGCATCAAAGCTCGCGCCCGGCGGGAGATTGCTGACGCTGTAAGCCAGCGGATCATTGTCAGGATCGGTCGCAGCCAATTGGATATTCAGCGTGGACAGCTCGGACACCACGCGATTACCAACCGGGCTGAGCAACGGAGCCGCGTTGGCAGCACGAACCACCAGCGTGATCGTCTCGCTGTCGGATGCGACATTCGCCGGCACGCCGTTGCCGCTGTCGGTGACGGTGAACGTCATCGACCGTGACCCGATGTCCGCACTCGTCGGGGTCCACTCGAACAGAGCCGTGCCATAGGTTGCCTGCGGCGTGAGAGTCGCACCGGCGGGCAGATTGGTCGCTTCGAACGTCAGATCGTCCTGATCCAGATCGCTGGCCTTGAGCAGCAGCGAAATCTTCTGGCCGGCGACCGCCACCTTGCTGCCGATGAACGACAGGATCGGAGCTTCATTGGGGGAGTTGACCGTCAGCACAAAGGAGCGTTCGGCCACGAGGACCGCGCCAGCCCCGCCGCCGTCACCGTTATCAAACGCCCGTACGGTGATGGTGTAGTTGCCGCGATCACCGACGCCCGGCGTCATCACGAGTCGGCTTGTGCCGTCGCCGTTATCGGTGAACGTGGCGAACGACGGCAGCGCGAAGAACGGCAGCGAGCTTTGCGCCGTGAAGGTGATCGGGTTGCCGTCGGCATCGGTTGCCGCGAGGTCGATCGTCAGCGTCTCGCCGCGATTCATGCTGACGTTATTCAGTTCCGGGATCTCCGGCGCGCGGTTCGTGTTGAACACGTTGATCGGCACGGTGACCGTGCTCGTCAGCGGTACGCCCGTACCGTCGCCGTTGTCCGTCGCGGTGAAGGTGACGTTGTAGCTTCCAGTCTGGTCATAGGTCGGCGTCCACTTGAACTCGGACGTTTCCAGGTCAAAGGTCGCACCCGGAGGCAGACCGGAAACCTGATAAGTCACTGACGGAGCTGTACCCTCTAGGTCGGTCAACGAATTGTCCGGCAGGCGGGTGGGCGGAACGTAGCCGGGGTTATCCGGGTCGAATGCGAACGCACGGAACGTCAGGAACGCACCCTCCTGAACCTGCCACGTGCCGAGTTGGTCAAACACCGGCGCGCCGTTGACGTTGAGAACCGTGATGTGCGTCGTCCGTGTCGTCGAGCGCACGCCGTCGCTGGCAGTGAACGGAATGTCAAACTCGCCCGCCTGAATGTAACGAACATCCCACTCAAACAAGCCCGTGTTCGGGTCCAGCAGCGCGCCGGGCGGGAGCAAGGCACTGGAGTAAGTGATCGTCTCGCCCTCGGCGTCGGAGGCCTGCAACTGAATGCGAAGCTGGTCGCCCTCGCGCACCACGCGGTCGGACGGACGCAGCAGGCTCGGAGCCTGACTCGCCGGAGAAATCTGGAGCGTCGTCGTGACGGTGGACTGATGCAGACCATCGCTGGCGACGAAAGTGACGTTCTGATAAATACCCGCCGCGTTCGGGCCGGGCGTCCAACTGAGCGTGTGGCTGGTCGGGTCAAATGACGCACCAGCCGGCAGGTGATCCGCCCAGTAAATCAGCGGATCGCTTTCCGCATCGGTCGCGGAAATGACGATCTCAAGCAGTTCGCCTTCCTTGCCGTTGATCTGCGCAGGCAGCGGAGTAATGCTCGGTGCCTGATTGACTCCCGCCACGGCGATCGTGAACGACTGGATGTCGTAGCCGCCACGGGAATCAAACACCATCACTTCAACCGGCGCGTTGGCGGGGCTTGCAACGGTCGGCTCCCAGGAGATCAGACCCGTCGCCGGATCGATCGTCATGCCCTGTGGAGCCTTGTAAAGCAGGTACGCCAGACCCACGCCGTCGGGGTCGTGCGCTTCAACGTCATAGGCGAACGGCTGGCCGGCGGTCGCTTCCACCACCGCGGTCGAGTCGATGATCGGGCTGGCGTTGGGATATTCGTTGGCGTAAATGCCGTGGCTCACGTGCAGTCGCTGCGCGACGGCATTGTCGATCGTGATCGTGCGGATGATCGACGACTCACCCGGCGCGAGCTTGCCGCCGGGCAGATTGTTGGTCAGGTCGATGACATAGACATCCGGCTCCTCCAGGATCGACGCATCGAGCGGCTCACCTGTGAACGGCCGCGTCGGAGAAAGCACGAGCATCATCGGCGCCAGCAGGTCGAAGTCACCGATGTTCGTCACTCTCACGTCGTAGGAAGCGGTGTCGCTGTTGCGCTCCGACCGCGGATTGATGAACTCGATATTCACGAAGGCCGCGAAGTTGGATACCGTGCGGAACTGCGTCTGGTACGCGCTGCCCAGTTCCAGGCCCTCGGTGCTCTGGATGCGGCTGGCGACGGTCAGGACAAACTCATCCGTCTGAAGCGCATCGAAGCTGATCTCCGCAGTGCGTGTCGCAGCGTCGTAGATCACCGAACGAACCGTCACGTAACCGCTCTTGTCTCCGTAGAGCTGGTAGTTATTCAGGTTGATGACCGAATCAGGGTTGCTCGCCGTGTCAACGAGCATGTCGTGATCGAAGACGACCTGAACCGTGCCGCGCGGCAGAGCGACAATCGCGTCGGCAGGCGGGTTCGTGTCCACGACACGCGGAGCCAGCGATGGATTGAGCACGTCGATCTGGTCTGTGAGGCTCACGAGGACGCGACCGTCCTGCGTCGTGCGAACGATGTCACCACGGCTGCCGCCACGGGCGACCGCGACCTTGTTGAGAGTCGCCAGATCCACCATCGTCAGTTCGCTGCCGATGCCGCCCTTGGGACCATCGTTGGAAGTGATAAAGAGCAGACCCGCCAGCGAGCTGCCTGCTTTGCCGAAGGCGATCGAGTCCACCGCTGTGGTCAGCTCGACCATGACTTCAGCGCGGCCCTTGCTGTCGAATCGCACGACATCACCGCGGTACGGCCAGACGGCACCCCAGAGTTTGCCGTCATTGTCAAACGCGAGGTTACCCACGCGGGTATTGCTGAAGTGGGTGAACTTGCCCGTCGCCGGGTTGTAAACCTCGATGCCGTTGCCCGACGAAACATACAGCCGCCCGGTGCCCGGCTCGACCGCCAGTGCCTGCGTGATACCGTCGCCGATGCGTTCGAGAATCTGGCCGGTGTTGGCGTCGAGGCGCAGAAGCGCGCCGCCGCCGGTGGTCGCCCAGAGGTTGCCCGTTTCATCGAAAGCCATGTCGAAAACGGGAACGTCGAGCGTCGCCAGAGGTGCGCCAGCCGCGCCGCCGTCTTTATTGAGCAGGAAAATCTGGTTACGCGCCGGCCCGCCGGAGGCGAGCACCTTGCCGTCAGCGCGGACTGCGATAGCCATCGAGCCGATGCCCGCCTGGCTCTGACCGATACCGGTGGCGAAGGCGCGACCGGAGAACGGCGCGAACACAACGTCATAATCCGCCGGCTGTGTCAGGGACGGAATCGACGGAATGCCATCCTGTACCTGGGTAAAGAGCGAGTTCGTCGAGGGGCCGGTCGGCTCCGGTCCCGGGCCGAGGTCTTCCGGTGTCGTGCTCGGAACGGTCGGAAGCGCACCGAGGTTGGCGCCGCCACCATCATCAGGTGCAGCAATGCCGACCGGAGGCAGCTCTTTGTTGCCTGCGTTGTCCGTCGCCAGGGCGAGGAACTCATACGTGTGGCCGGCTTCACCGTTGTAAACACCCGACGTGTCGGTTGTCTGGCTCTTCCAGATCATGAAGTCGCCGCCGTCGGTGGCGACGTACACCGTTACCGCCTTGACGCCTGATCCGCTGTCATCGTCCGTCGCGGACCAGTTGAGCAGGTAATCGGTACCGCTGGCGAGTACCTGTGAGGTGAGCGTCGTGGTCGGCGCGACGCCATCAACGAGGTACTTGACCGTCAGCGTGTCCTGCGGCGGTGCGTTGTTGAAAAGAACGCGCGCCTGTGCGGAGATTTCCGTTCCCGTAGCAAGCCCATCGCTGGGGGAAACGGTGTAGGTAACGAACGCCGAGCCGCGACCTTCCGCGTTGTTGGGCAGCAGGAAGCCCTTGCTGGTGTCTTCGAGCAGTTCGCCGGTCTCCGGGTCGATCGCCTGGAAGAGCCAGGTCGCCACGTTGCTGATCGGGTCGAGACCCATGCTCACGCGGAGGATGAAGCCCTTGCTGGTCGAGAAGTCGAAGTCGCCCTGGAACGCGCCGCGTCCGTCAGGCATGTGCAGCGTGATATCACCCAGCCGGACATCGCCGAGTCGGAATGACCGCGGATCGGTGTCGCTGTCGAGCTGTGTGACGACGCGCACTTCCTGCACGGCTGTCGAGGCGTTTGCCGGGTTTTCAAAGTTGATCGTGAACGGCATCGCCTGACCGCCGGAGACGCCGGGGATGAAGTTCTGATTGCCCGCACCGATGGGGCCAACGAGTGTCGCCTGACGACCGACCGTTCCCGCGCCGTTGAAGAAGCTGCTGAAGTCGGGCGGAATCACCGGCGCAAACGGCGGGATATCCACACGTGCATCGCCATAGGGCACGAACACCTTGAAGGTTTCGGTGTGCGTCGGGCGCGAGGTGTGGAGGTTGAACGTCTCGGGGTCAGGAATGTCCGCTGAGCCCTCGACGCCCGGAGTGTCGCCATACCACTCGTGGATCTTGCTGAAGAAGGAGACCAGATTGCCGTCGGTAACGATTTGATCGCCGGCGGGACCAACGAGCAGACCGGTCGCCAGCGTGGCCATGAGGCTGATGACCAGCGGATTCTGTCGAATCGGCGGCGCATCGTCCGGCTCGCGGAGCAGGCCGGCCTGTTCCAGCGCAGCCAGGTACGCATCGCTCCACTGCGTCGGATCGGACGCGAGCACGACCAGTGCCAGCGGTGAGCTGGAGTCCTGAAGAATCCTGGTTCGCAGTTTCAGAGCCTCAGCCTTCTGCATCGCGATGAACTCATCGCGGGTCAGCGCGGTCGCCGAAGCCGTGATATTGAACACAAACGCGATGTCCTCATCCTCGATCCCTTCCAGCGGGCCGCCATTACCAGCGACCGACAGGTAGATCGAAGTCAGGCCGGGATAAATCTTGTCGAGGTCTTCCGGGCCGTTATCAAGCTGGCCGACAAACTCCGGATACATGTCGTAGATGCGCTGCCGGAGATTGGCGAAGTTGGTCGGATCCTGTGCCAGGATTTCATTGAGGCCGGGATACGTGTGAATGTTGAAAGTGCGTCCGGCCCATCCGCCGTTGGCCAGATCGAAGATATACGCCGGCGCGAGGTTGTTGCCGTTGGTGTTGACCTTTGAGTCGATGCTCGCCCACGGCACGCCGGGCAGCGTGTCTTCGGGGGCACCGTTGATGTTCGAGGTCAGGACGGTGTATTGGAGATTGAAAAGAATCTCGTTCTTGCCCAGTTCGGGTGTGCCGATCTGGAAGAAGACGTAGGGCGCATCGACGTTCGCCAGGTTCTTGACCGAGACGCCGTAGGTGCCCACCGAGCCGGGTGCCAGCACGCGCGGGCCGCCCATGCCGACAGCCACATCCGCCTCGAGCGCACGCTCGACGAGGTAGCGATACGGCGAGTAGGCGATTGCGCCGTCAGGGTTGATGACCTTGATGTCGTACAGCCCGTGCGGAGCTTCACGCAGATCGAAAATCGCGATGATCGTCGTGCTGTCAACGACCTGATAATTGACCGGCTCACGTTCATCGATGCCGGGACGTGAAAGCTTGACGATCGCACCCTGCTGGAACTGCGCACCGGTGATCCGTGCGGTGACGTAGCGGCTGTCGCCGCCGCGATCCGCGCTGACATCGATGATGCTGAAGGGTACCGCTTCGGCGAGGATGACCACCGGCGTATTTTCGCTCGGCTCTGAGTGGCCTCGCACGAGGATGAAATATGTGCCGGCTGTGGTGCCCGGAATCACGACGGTCTGATCCGGCGCGAGAGGGCCGGAGTAGGAGGCATCGTAGCGGAAGGCCGTGGGCACATCGTCACCGCGGATGAAAAGTTCGTTTGCTCCGCCGTTGCCGTCGATGGTGACCTTGAGCGTCTGGTTGAGACCGATGGAAACCTGGAAGAGTCGGTCCTGTCCGGTACTCAGCGTCGTCGCCAGCGGTACGCCCAGTTGAAGTTCATCAACCGTAACGTTGAGCGGGTCAGCCGAGGCGGTCTTGTTATTCGCCTCGTTAGCGCCTTCGTACACCTCGTTGTAAATGTCAGGGCGGACGATGATGCGGTACTGGCCGGGCTTGGCCGGCGGCAAGGTGGCGGTGACGGAGAGCGTGTAGCTGCCGTCCGTGTTGAGCACGCCGGTGTATGTCGCGCGACCCAGCGGGCGGTCGTTGATGTCCCAGGTCGAATCGCTCGACAGATACGCTGCATCCGTCCAGGTACCGCTGACCGGATTGCCCCGGTTGGTGACATTCCACGAAACGGTGATCGTGTCCCCGGACCTGGCGGACGGAGGCACGTCGATGGCGAGCACCTGGAGATCGGCCGGCGGCGGCTGGTTGATGAACATCTGCACCGCGGTCGGGCGCGCGTTGTTCGACTCGTTATCGCCTTCAAACACATCACCGCGCACGCTGTAGCGGGCCGGATCAGTGATGACAAAGACATAGAACGGCCCGGTGAGGTCCTTCGGCGCACGGAACGCCTGCGTGATCTCGTAGGAGTCCCCCGCTGCCAGTCCGCCCGTGTGCTCGATGTACCCCAGATAACGATCCGCACTCAGATCAAGGAATTGATCGCGCGACAGGTAAACCAGATCCTGCCACTTGCTCTGACGCGGCGAGGTGTCACCGCCGCCGTTGTTGGTCACGGTGTAGGTCACGTCGAAGAACTGACCGGTCGTCGCCTGCGTCGGGGCGAGCACCTGCGTCACCTGGAGATCGGGAGGCGTTGTCAGCAGAATCGGCATTGACGCGCCGGTGATGTTGTTGCCCTCGTCGAAGAACTCGGGCACCCGCGCCATGGTCTGATCGACCAGATACTCAAAGCCCACGCCTGCCGAGCCGGGCGGCGTGGAGCCATCGAGGTTTGAATCGGTGAACACCAGCACGTAGAAGTCGCCGAAGATTCCATCAGGCAGCAGCACATCCAACCCGCCGTCGTACGACGCACCGGGAGCCAGTTGGCCGCTGCGAGCAAACGTGCCGAGTGTTTGGTCATCGTTCGACAGCGATGCGTCACGGGAAAGGTACACGCGGTCCAGCCAACCGCTCTGGCGTGTCGTGCGGGTGCCCAGATTGGTCGTCGTCCAGCTGACGTGGATCGTGTCACCTGAGTGCGGCGTGACGGCAGGCAGGACGAGGTTGGTCACTTGCAGGTCAGGCTCACGATAGGTCACCGGGATCAGCGTGCTGCCCTGGTTGTTTGCCGGGTCTTCGTAACCATTGCTTCTGAAGTAGTTGTAGTTGCCCTCGTTTCCGCCGGTAGCCAGCGTCTGTTTCGCGCCGGTGTCCACGAAGACGTAGATGTAGTACTCCCCGCCGATACCTGCGGGCAGCGTGACTTCGCGGGTCTCGGTGTAGCTCTGACCCGTCGCCAGCGGCTGCTTCACTTCATGCGTGAAATCACCCAGGGGTGTCGCCCGACCGGGGATAAAGACCGGATCAGGGGAAATAAAGACTCGCTCGTTCCAATACTGCGTCCCGCTCCACATCGTCGGGCCAAAGTTCTGCACGGTCCAGGAGATCGTCGCCTTTTCGCCTGAGAAGTTCTGGCTGGGCGCCGTGACGGACATGACGCGAAGATCAGCCGGAGGCAGCGGCGTGACGTTGGTCGCACCAATGTTGGTGTTGTTGTCGGTGTAGGGGCCTTCCCACACTGACGAGCCGGTCTTGACCAGCACGTACTTGCCGTGAGCGTTGGGCGCGAGTTTGACCGTCAGCGAGGCGCTGTAGGTCTGATCGACACCCAGGTCTCCGCTATGGGCCACATCGCCCAGATACTGCGCGTTCGCGCCGGGCTCGTTGATCGTCGGCTTGTCGGAGAGATAAATCTGATCACTCCAGCCGCCCGCGTTGGTGGTGGCGTTGCCCTGGTTCTTCACGGTCCAGTTAACCGTGAAATCTTCACCGCCCACAGCGGCGGGCATCGCGCTGACCGTCGAGACAATCAGGTCCGGCGGCGGAGTCAGCAGAATCGTGATCGGACGAGCCTTGTAATTGTTGTTATCCAGCTCGTTGGGATCGTCAGGGTTGATGTTGATGTCCAGCGTGTCTTCCGTCACCACCTGATACGAATCGCTCCAGGGTGTGATGAAGTACTGGCCCGTGATCTGACTGGGCAGACGCACCTGCACCGTCTGCTCATAGCTTTCTCCGATTTCCAGCGAACCGCTGTGACCGAAGCTGCCCAGCAGCGTGTCGCCGGGGACCGATGATCCGTCGCTGAGCGTGATCGTCGGGAACGGACGACCGCGATCCGTCGTCAGCCAGATCGTGTCCGTCCAACCGTCCTGATCGGTTTCACCGATGCCGAGGTTGGTGACTTTGTACTTGACCGTGATGACCGACCCGTCAAACGCCTGGTCAGGTGCCGCGACGTTGCTGGTGACCAGATCGGCGGGCGGCAGCGGGTTGACATTGACCTGTACCGCGGCGGTGTTGTTGTTGTCGTTGGGGTACTCGTCAACCGAGTTACCCGTGTCGGTCACGACAATCAGGAACACCGGACCACGGAAGCGACGCGGGATCACCAAGCTCGGCGTCGTGCTCTGGTACTGCTCGCCCGGCAGCAGTGCCGACTCATTCTGAAGCGAGCCGATGAGGATGTCGTCACCTGAATAGGTGCTGTCGAGCGAGAGATAGACGTTGTCCGTCCAGCGTCCGCCGGCCGCCACCGTGCCCTGATTGATGACGGTGAAGTTAAGCGCAACCGTGCCGCCTGCCTGAACCGTGTCAGGCGCGGTGACACCCTGCACCTGGAGATCAGCTCGCGGCGAGAGCGTGACGGTGATTGTCTGATCGTCGAGCGTCGTGTTGTTAGTGGTCGCACCGTGTTCGTAAAGCGAATTGTTTGAGTTGGTCGCCACACCGATACGGAACGTGCCCTGAATGTTCGTCGGGAGCGTGACCTGTTCGGATCGCTGATAAAACTTGCCAGCCTGGATCGGATTACCGAAACCGAACGAACCGAGCGAGATCTTCGGAGCGTTCGGATTACCCGCTTCCTGCATGTAGATGTAGTCGGACCATCCGCCGATGGCGTCACCCGCGCCCTGATTGGTCACGGTCCAGCTCACGTCGATCTTGGAGCCGGAAAGCACATCGGTCGGCGCAACGATGTCGGTCACCGTCAGGTCGGGCGGCGGAGTCAGCGAGATGCTGATCGGGCCGCTCACGCGGCGGTTGAGTGCGTTGTTGTAGATGAACTCGTAAGGGCCACCGGTGACGATGACGACGTAATACGTACCGCTGATCCCTTGCGGGAGCGTCGCCTGACCGGTGCGAGTGTAGGTATCGCCCACCGCCAGCGCGCCGACGTGGTTGAAATTGCCCAGATGGGTGACGATGTTGGCCCCTTCCGCATCCGTGGCGAGATAAGCCGAGTCCCACCACGACGAAACATTCGTCGTCGCGATGCCGTTGTTGGTCACATCCCAGGTGAAGCTGAACGACTGCCCGCTGGAGGCTGTGGCGTCGGCGCTGGCGGCTGCCACCTGAAGATCCGAGTACGGAATCGTTGTGACATCGAAGAAGCTCGCAGGCTCAGCTGCGTTGTTGGCTTCCGAGCCGTTTTCAAACACGACGTCGTTCACATCCGTGCGGACGAACAGGTGGTAACGACCCTGGAACGCGGGCGGCAGGCTGATCAACTCGCTCCGCGTGTAGCTCTCCCCCACCGCCATGGCACCGGAATGGGCGAAGGTCGCCAGCGTGATGTCATCGCCGTCACCGACGATGGCGTTCCCGGAGGCGACGATGCGGTCGTTCCAGCTTGAAGTCTGACCGGCCCCCGTGCCGACGTTGGAAACCGTCCAGCCAACGGTCACCTTGAGCGGGTCGCCGATGGACATCGCCGGTGCGGTCACGTTCGACACCGCCAGGTCCGCGTATGGCGCGAGCGTGACATTGAGCGCTGATGATGCGACGTTGTTGGTTTCCGCACCGTATTCGTTGACCGTGTTGGTCGCGTCGCTGACAACCAGCAGGTACCAGTTACCCGAAACCTCAAGCGGAATCTGGACATTGGTCGAACGCAGCAGGTTGGAGCCGCTGGCGATCGGGCCGTTGGCGGCAACCTCGGCCAGGAGTTTGTCGCTGCCGTCGAGCGTGGTGTTCTGCGAAAGATAAACGCGATCCACCCATGCGCCCACGGCATTGGCGGTGCCGACGTTGGCGTCACGCCAGGAGACGTTGATGCTCGAGCCGGACTGCGCCGCCGTCCCCGATGCCGGGCTTTCGATCTGCGGCTGGAGATCGGAGTGGCCGATGGCGACGACACCCGCGCTGGCGCGGAGGTTGTTCCCTTCCTTTGAGCCTTCGTAAACAGCATTGTCCGAATCAGTGACGACGATGATGCGATAGTTGCCGTCGCCGAGATTGGGAATCGTGACATTCGCAGCCGCGGAGTAGCTGGCGCCGGACGCCAGATCAGCGGCGCGCTGGACGGTCGCCAGCAACGTCGCACCCGAAAGCGTGCCGGTGGTGGAAATGTAAACACGATCCACCCACGGACCGGGCGCGACGCCCGTACCGCTGTTGGTCACGGTCCAGTCCACCGCCACGGTCTGACCGGGCTGCGCGCTGATCGGAGCGTTGAGACCGGAAACCTGGAGGTCGGGTTCGGGCGTGGCCGCGATGGTGATCGGATCAACTGTTCGCGCGCTGTTGTTGTTGTCGAACTGATACTCGTAAACGTTGTTGTTGAAATCGGTGATGACGAAGACGTGGAAATTACCCGACACGCCGTTGGGTAACTTCACCATCGCTGTCGTCGAGTAGGTCTCGTCGGCGGCCAGATTGCCGCTGTGATTGATCAGACCGACCTGCACGTCGTTGGCGTCGAGCGTGTCGTTGGCGGAGATCATGATGCGGTCGTTCCAGCTCGTCACGTTCGTTGTGCCGACACCCTGGTTCCGCACACGCCAGCCGATTTCGACATTCTGACCGCTCTGAGCGTTCACCGGAGCGGACACCGTCTCGATGATCAGGTCCGCGTAAGGAACCGTCACTTGAATCGGTGCCAGCGCGGATCGGTTGTTCAGCGGAGAGCCGCTCTCGGAAACATCGTCGGCGGCGTCAGTGACCACGTACAGCTTGAAAGTGCCGGTCCGATTCGGCGGCAGCGTCACGGTCTGGTCCTGCGTGTATGCACCGCCCGGAGCCAGCGCGCCGTCGTGGGTGAACTCGCCGAGCAGCACATCGTCACCGTCGCCCACCGTGTCGTTGGTCGTGATGTAAACGCGGTCCACCCACTGACTCTCAGTGGTGGTGGTCGCGCCCTGGTTTGTCACGGTCCAGCTCACAGCCGCCTGCGCCGGATTGCCTACCAGAGGCTGCGCCGGTGCCATGAACGCGGTGACCGCCAGATCCGGCGCGACGCCGATGGCGAAGGTTCCGTTGAACGTCGCCGCCATCGAGTTACCAGCCGTGTCGAGCACGTTGGGGCCGATGGTCAGGTTGTAGGTTCCCGATTCGGTCTGGGAAGCGAATGCGAGGCGATAGGTATTTCCGCTGATGCGCGTCACGCCGGTGACAGCGATCGCGCCGGCCGGCCCGGTGAGCGTCACGTCATCGACGCCGAACGTCGCCTGTTGAATCGCTTCGTTAAAAGTCACATCCAACTGCGACACCGGCGGCTCAACCACACCCGATGGCGTCACCGACGAAACCGACGGCCCCGTCTTGTCAATCGTGAAGGTGCCGGGGTAAACACCCGGCGTCGCCGAGTCGAGGAAGACACGAACATTATCGATCGCCCAGCTTTCGTCGTTGATGTCCTGGAGACCGGACCCGATGAAGTTGATCGTCAGATCATCGCCGGTGTGCGAAACGGTCTGCTCGATGTCACGGTAGATAGCCTCCGGCCAGCCGCCGTAGAGGAAGTTCGCCGGGCCGACGTCGGGCTGGCGCGGGAATGTCTGCGCGCCGTTGAAGTTGCTGAAAGTCCACGAGCTTTGGTTCTGCCCGTCGAAGTCGAACCCGAACGTATCGCCGCCGACACCGCCGCCGTCCCAACTGTCGATGGGAATAAAGTCGAACACCAGCCGCACCTGCGTGTGTTCGGGGAGTGACGCCAGATGCAGATTGACGGTCTGGTTGGTAAACCTGCCGAGAATCCGTGATGTCCCGTCGCTGACGGCTGTGTCCGTCGCGCTCCATTGCGCTTTGGCACCGGTTTCAAAATCATCGCTGAAGTTCAGGATGTTGGCACCGCCCTGCATCGAGTTGCCCGAAATATCGTTGATGTTCGGACCGACGTTGATGTTGTAGATTCCTTCCGCGCTCTGAGTCGGGAAGGTCACGTCGAACGTGTCGGTGTAACCGGAGTCCGTCGGCCTCTGGCCGCGGAGCTGGATCGCGTCAATCTCCTCCCACGTGCTGAGATTGTGGTTGGTGTCAATGGTGATCTTCACGCCGCGGACGAGGTAATCGGTCTGAGTAAAGTTATAGACGAAGTCCGCAGCCGTTCCGGGCTGGGTGGGATCTTCACCAGCGAAGACTTCGTGCAGATTGCCATCGACATCAATAAGCTCGATGCGCGTGACCATGCCGTTGCCCCACGTCTCACGAATGGAGACGCCGGTGGCGTAAACGGGGATGTCGTAACCAAGTGATAGCGTCTCGGTCGTGCCGTTACTTACTGATGGAGCCCACGAGGTGGCGTAATCGCCGTACCCGGGTGTATTGGGTGCGCCGAGTGTCTGGGCAGCGGAATAATTTCCCGTACTGTATTGCGAGCTGAAGCCCAGCAGAGTGCTGGCGTATTGCGAGAGCGGGTAGCTGCTGATCGGCGTGACGCCGACACCGCCGATCGCGCCGCCGGGACCGCTGAGGGAAACGTCCTGCGCGGTAAACGTCGAGGCATCGACCCACTCATTGAAACGCAGACGGACGCTCGACACGTTGCTGCTGGTCGTACCCACCGGAATCTGGCTGATGATGAACGGCCCGACCGCATCATTACTGGCCACGAACATATCCGTGACCACGGACCGGTTGTCGGTTTCGTTCGTACCCTCACCGACCGCATTGGTCGCGTCGGTAAGCATGAACACGTAGTAAAGCCCGCCCAGCGTGTTGGGCAGCGCGACATCCTGAGTCTGCGTGTAGCTGCCGCCGGCCGCCAATGCGCCGTCGTGAACGAAATCACCCAGCGTAATGTCGTCGGCATTACCGTAGATGGCGTCCGCACTGACAACGAGCCGATCCGTCCACGAAGTCTGATTCGTCGCCGACGAGCCGGCATTCGTCACCGTCCAGGAGAAGCTCTGCGTCGTACCGCCTTGGATCACACCGGTCGGTGCGGACAAAGCTGTCGGCCGTAGATTCACCGAGCCGACCGACAAGGCCATCGCATAGGTGTTATTGGTTTCGTTAGTCTCGCCCTGTTGATTGTTGCGGTCGGCATAGACGAGCACGTAATAGTTACCCGATGCGGTGCCCGCGGGAATCGTGAAGTCGCGGCTGATCGAATAGCTCGCCCCGCCAGCCAGCGGCGTCTGCGTGCCGATCGACTCGCTGCCGAGCAGCACGTCGCTGGCGTCATACGTCTGGTCGAGCGACAGGTAAAGGTTGTCCGACCAGTCTGCCGGCGCTTCGGCAACACCCTGATTGGTCACGGTCCAGTTGGCGGTGAGCGTCTCACCCGCCGCTGCGCTGCTGAAGGAAAGCGAACCGTCGGTCACCGCCAGATCAGTTGCGACGATGTTGATCGGGATCGCGCGGTAGTTGTTGTTGTTATTGCTTTCCGGCTGGTAGTTGTCGCGGTCGGCAACCACCAGGATGTAGCGCTGCCCCGTACCCGTGCCCGGCAGCGTGACATTGGCGGTGAAGTCATAGCTGGCGCCTGCCGCCAGCGGAGTCGGATCGTTGATGTAGTTGTACTGGAGGAACGTATCGTCGCCGTTCCCATAGATCGCGTCATTGGAGATAAAAATGTAGTCGTACCAGTTCTGCGTCGCAGAGGACGGGCCGGTGTTAGTCACCGTGTAGGTGACGGCGATCGTCTGGTTCAACGTCGCGTTTTCCGGAGCAGTACCCGCAGTGGTCTGAAGGTCCGGCTCGGTGACGTTGATCGGAATCGCGCGGAAGTTGTTCCCGTCGTTCGTCTCGCCCTGATTGTTATTCTGGTCGGCAACAACGATGAGATATTTGGAGCCCGTGCCGACATACGGCATGGTCACTCCCTGATCGATGGTGTAGCTGGCACCTGCTGCCAGCGGCGACTCATTCCCCGCCCAACGGTACGTGATGTAGGTGTCGGATGCGTCATACACCGCGTCGTTTGAGATAAAGAAATAGTCGTACCAATCCGACACCGCGGAAGTCGAACCCTGATTGGTCACCGTGTAGTGGATGTTGAAACCTTCACCCACACCCACCGTGGCCGGTGCGCTGCTGTCGGCGACGATCAGATCGGGAGCAGTAATGTTGATCGGAACTGCGCGATAGTTGTTGGTCTCGTCCGTCTCACCCTGGGCATTGTCACGATCAGCCACAACGATCAGATATTTCGCACCCGATCCGACGTTCGGCAACGCGATATCCAGCCCCACCGTGTAGCTCTGCCCGGCGGCCAGCGGCGTCTCATTGCCCGCCCAGCGATAGGTCACCTGGGTGTCGCTGGCGTCATATACGTTGTCGTTCGACAGGAAGATGTAGTCGTACCAGTCCGCGATCGCCGACGTCTGGGAGTCGCTGTTCTGAACAGTCCATGTGACGTGGATCGTCTCGTTGGAAACTACATCGGTCGGCGCGGCGACATCCGTCGTGATCAGGTCCGGCGTGCTGATGGTGATCGGCCGGGCGAGGACGTTGTTGTTCTCATTCAGCTCCGGCTCCCAGCGCGTTCCGTCGGCGACGAACAGCAGGTATTTATTCCCCGGCCCGACCGCTGGAATCTTGACATCCATTGAAAGGTCGTAGCTCTCACCCGCATCGATCGGAATGAGTGAATACGTATGCGTGTTGTTCAAAAAGATATCGCTGCCGTCGAAGACATCGTCGTTCGACAGATAAACGTAGTCGTACCAGTAGGAGAAGTTTGACCCTGTGCCCTGGTTCATCCCCGTCCAGGACACGTTGAACGTCTCACCCGCGATGGCGTTCGCCGGCGAAACCGCCTGTGTGATCACGTAATCCGGGCCGGTGATATCGACCGCCACTGCGGTGGTGTTATTGAGGTCGTTGCTCTCTGGCTGATTGTTGAACCGATCCGTGACAAAGAGCACATACTTGGAGCCGCTGATATCGCTGGGGAAAAACACCGTGCGATCCACCGTGTACGTGCCGCCCGAATCAATCGCGCCGGAGTGGGCGATACCCGTAAGCTGTCGGTCACTGGCGTCGTACACCTGATCGCTGGACAAATAGATGTAGTCGCTCCAACTGCTCGCCGTCGTGACGGTCGAGCCGGCATTGGTTACGGTAAAGCTCAACGCGACGTTCGAGTTCATCCGCGGCTGAGCAGGCACCGTCGAGGCGGTCACCTGAAGGTCGATATCCGGCCCGTTGATCTGGATCGCACGGGAGCTGACGTTGTTGTCCTCATCGGTTTCGGGTTGCTGCCCGTAATAGTCGGTCTTGACCAGCAGATACCGCGAGCCGGTAATGGCATTGCTGGGAATCGTGACGTTGACCGTCTGGGTATAGACACCGTTGCTCGCCAACGGTGCGTTATTGCCCGCGTAAATTTCGCTCAGGTAGGTGTCGTCCGCGTCACCGAAAATATCGTTGGTGGATAGAACAATCCGGTCGTACCAGCCAGAGACGTTGTTTTCGATCGAGCCGGTATTCTCAACCTCAAAGCTCACGCTGATCGACTGGCCAAGCACTGCCGACGCCGGCGCGGTGAAGTCGTTGATGACGAAATCGACATCAGGATCTTCGATCGTCGTCTCCATGACCGCGACATTGTTTGTATTGTCGGATTCACTCAGATCGCCGTAGGCATTGAGCACGACGAAGATGAATCGGGCACCGGCGGGAATATCAACAGGAACACGGCCGCTGTAGTCGCTGTCGAAGCTGTCGCCCGCCGCCAGTCCGTCGTGGTCCCCCTGCCAGACCTCATCGACATAAACGTCATCACCGTTGCCGTAGATATTGTCTTCGGAGAAGTAGATGGCGTCGTACCAGCCGCCGTTGGCAGCTCCGTCGCCGGCGTTGATCGTCGTCCAACTGATGTCGAATTCGCCACCGCGTGTCAGCGGCGAGCCGTTCGACGTGCTGGTGACACTCAGGTCCGGCGCATGCAGCGTGAAAGTTACGTTGAACGCGTCCTCTCCCTCGCCGGCGACGCCGTTGCCGTTCTGATCCATGGCATTGCCATAGACGTCCTCAATGTCCGGCCCGATGGTCATCGAGTATTGACCGGGTTGCGAGGTCTGCTGGAAATACACGGTCAGCACCGCGCCGCTGACATCAACCGAATAAATGGTGTTGCGCAGATCCTGGCCGTCAGGCCCGGTGAATTCCGTGATGTCATCAATGGTGATATCCGATGCACCAAAGCCTGCACTGCCTGCCCCGACGCCGCCGATCGGCATGAGCGATTCATCAAAGGTGAACTCGATCTGTGACAACGGAGCGTCCGCATCGCCGTCCGGGGTCACGGAGATAACGCTTGGTCCCTGCCGATCGAGGAAAAACGTGCTGCTGTATTCGTCGTTCCCATTGCCCTGAAGATCAAGTACCGCGTCGGCCTCCAGCGAATAGCTGTACGTCCCGCCGACATCGGGTGTATCCAGATAAAAACGGACCACGTTCGAGGCAATCAACTCGACGCCGGTTACGTCCACGTTGCCGTCGATCTGGAGATCGCTGGTGTCCAGCGAGTCGGCGCGCACCGCTTTGGAGAAAACAAAATCAATCTGCGCCGGCGGAGTGCCAAGCCCCTGACCAGCGGTCGGCGTCGAGCCGGTAACCGTCATCGTCGCATCAAGAGTGCCCGTCGCACCGGTCACGCGGAAGACATAATCGCCCTCACCGCTCACTGAGCGCACCACCGCGCGATAGCTACCGCCCTGACCGGACGGCACGACGTAGTTGATGACGACGTTTCGACCGTCCGCAGCACCGTTGTCATTGGTCGCCACAATCGCCCCGCTCGGATCGTAAAGATCAACGATCGGATCCAGTGAGTTGGCGGGTTCGTTGGGTGCGTCGCCGGGCGTGGCGGTCGTGATGGAAAGTTGATCTCCCGCCTGAGCCGCAAAGCGGTAGGCGTCCTGCGAATCAACGATGCCGAAGTTAACAACCTGCTCGCGCTCCTGAGACGTCATCCCCTCCAGCGCGCCCAGATCGAGCTGTACCAGTTGAGGCCCCTTCGCCAGCGCGGCGGCGCGATTGGGGTTCTGCGAGGCGAAGTGCATGATGATGGCGGTCTGGCCGGCGGCGAGCGCCAAGTTGTAGTTGTAGGTCAGATTATCGCCGCTGCGCGACACGGAACTGGGGCGCATACCGCCGGCATTGGCGATCACATGCAGCATCGAGGGATCGCCGCCGCCGTCGCTCGAGTCATCCGTGACGATCCAGTTATCGTCGGTCGTAAAGTTCGTGTCGCCGCTTGATGTGCCGATCGTCTGCGTGCTGCCGTCGGAGCCGAGGTTGGAGGTGAGGCCGACAGTGAAGTTGGCGGAGGAGGCGGTCGGGTTGGTGACCACTTCGAGAAAACGGGCGAAGCCTCCGTTCGCTGGAACGTAAATCTTCCGCGTCACGTTCATGCCGTTGATCGTGGCCGTGCCGATGACGATTTCGCGTCCGCCGTCTTCTGTGTTGGCGGTACTGAAGCTCGAAAAGCCGGTCAGTCGCAAGCCGCCGTCGTAAGCATCGACGCTGCCGTTGCTGATGCTGCCGTCGCGCTGGATGTCCCAGAGAAAACCGTCACCGTCGTTGAGGTTGATGCCCAGATTGACCGAGCCGCTGCTGGTGCTGGTGCTGTCACCGCTGGCGCCGAGGTTGCCGATCGCCTGGCCGGTCTCGGTGATGTCCTGTCCGAAAGGAGAGGGTTGATTGGCCGTGGCGGCAAGATTCGGTTCGATGCCGAACGCCGCGCGGCGGGTGACGACGAGGTTGTAAAGCGTGCCGTCGGTACCGACGACCCGCGCTTTATACGTGCCGGTCGAAGCAGGCACGAAGTCTTCGATGCGGGAAGCGACATTCGCGCCGCTGGCTGCGCCGATGGCGACGAGATTATCGCTGGAGTCAAAGAGTGCCAGCGTCAGCGGCGTGCCGCCGGCCTCGACCGCAGCAACCGCGAGTGAAATCGGCTGGTTGGCGGTCGCGGTGAATGAGTAGTAGTCGTCGTCACCGTCAGCCTGTCCGAACACCGCCAGGCGATCCGCGCCGCCCTGCAGAGCGATCGCTGAGCCGTTGATGTTCTGCGCTGTCGCCGGCGTGTCGTTCGTCGGCCGGGTCACCGATTCGTTGTCATATTCCGCATTGAGCAGCACATCGACGAGATAGCCCCCCGTACCTGAAACACTCGATACGTCGATCGTGTACGTGCCTGCGGAGCTGACATCGAGATTGAAGACCGCGACGTTCGAGCCTGCCGCCGCCGCATCCGCTGTGCCGATCGTGGTGCCGAACGGATTCTTGATGACGAGGTGGCCGTCGATCGACTGATCCAGCGGCGTAAACCGGACGGACAGTTTGGCGGGCGAATCAAGCGTCAAATCGTAAGTCGTCGGCGTGTTGATCGCGGTGATGTCTGCGTTGACCGATCCCTGATAAACCATCGAACCCGCCGGCGCGACCCGCGTCAGCGGTGTGGGGACCGGCGTCCCGGCGACACCGAATGCTGCCGCAATGACGCCGGAGCTTGGCGTCGCCGAAGGCAGCGAGGTCGGCCCTTCTGCCGGTGCAGGCGTACGAGCGATGACCACTTCAATCGGTGCTGCTTTGACGTTGTTGGTTTCCGTCAACTCGCGCAGCAAGTCCGCGTCGTCGCTGACGTAAAGCAGGAACCAGTGCCCTGCGTCCACATCGGGTAACACCAGCGATTGCGCCTGCTCGTAGCTGCTCCCGGCGGCCAGATCGCGGCCGGATGATTGACGGGCAAGCTGCGTGTCACCTGCGTCGAGCTGTTCGTCGCTCGAAAGGTACACCGCGTCATACCAGTCGCCGCTGGCTGCCAACGGGCCGTTATTTTCCACGGTCCACGAAAGCTGGAGCGTCTCTCCTGAGACGGCATCAGCCGGCGACGAGGCACTGACGATCGACAGGTCAGGCGAGCCGATCTGGATCGGCGTGGAGCGCAGGTTGTCGTGCTCGTTGCTTTCCCGAACGGTGTTGGTGCGGTCGGTCTTGATGAGGACATTCCACGTACCCGCGGAAATCCCGCTGGGCAGCGTCAGTCCCTGAGTCACGGTGTAGCTTTCGCCCGGCGCCAACGGACCGCGCGCGGAAGCATCCAGGTTCAGGATCGGCAGGTCGGATGCGTCGATGACGTTGTCTTGTGAAAGAACACCGTAATCAAACCACGAGGTGTCCGTGGTCTCGTTGCCCTGATTCGTCACGGTGTAAGAGAGATCAAGAGTCGAGCCGAGCTTCACGGTTGAAGGCAGCGTGATCTCGCTGACGGTCAGGTTGCTGTCGCTGAGCATGACACGTTGCTCAAGCCCTTCGAGCTGATGCCCGTGAAGGACCTGTGTATCCAGCGCAGATACACGGGTTTCCGACTGGTAACGACGGAGCTTGCGACGTTTGCGACGCTCAAGTGCTCGAACCCTGTTCCAAAATCGGCCCACGATTGGCCTCCTTACCGGAAAAAACACAGAGGTAAAAACCCCGACCTGTTCGCTCAGTTAACGACAAAAGCCCGTGGTGTAAACCACAGGCTTCTGACGAACTGATCATGCTCGGACGTAACAGATCACACTTCCCCTCTCCACATCCAAAAACCCGAATTATCACGTCTAGACAATCAGTACCAACGAGACACTCGACTCCTGCGATCTCAAGCGCGGGAGAAAGCCCGCGCGGGACGACGTACCGCGTAGAGCCCCGCCGCAGCAAGCCCCAACAGGCTCAACATCGCAACCTGAGGTTCAGGAACGGGATTTCCGCCGCCACCCTGATTGACGCGGATGGTCTGGCCATTGGGATAGCTCACAGGAACAGGAGGAAATGCTGCTTCACCAATCCCGCCGGTATCCGTCGAATAAAGCAGGAAGTCAAAGCCGAAGAAATCAATGGATGGTCCGACGTTGATCGTCGTGGAGCCTGCGTTCATCGCCATGAGTTGCAGGGTAAAGAGAATCTGAGGCGAGCCGATACCGCGACCGATATCGTCGTACGCACCAGCAACACCTTCGAGTGTCTGACCCGCACCGGGGCCATTCACCAGCGAGCCGTCGCTGCCGAACGATGCGTCAGGCCTGACCACCGAACCGGGTACGACTTGCAGAATCGACCGATCGCTGACCAGAAAGTCGGTGTCGAACGAGAAGATGCCATCCTCAACGTCCGGATTATTGACCAGAGCCTTAACCGTGGCGGTGGTCGTCTGACCGACGTTCAGGACATTGTTTTCGACTTCAATGGTGACAGTGACGCTTGGATCGCCCTGGGTCTGAGCCATCAAAGATGACCCGAGCGCCAATGACGCCACAAACGCAGCCAATAACGCTGTAACTCGCTTTGTAAACACTATTTCTCCTTCCTCAAAGATTGTGTTTAGAACGGTGGTTTTACACGAAAATACCCTGACGATGAAGTGGTACGATTATAACCCAAAATACCTAAAAAAGCAACAGTTGCGCTATAATTTTGCAGTTTTGCAGTTGAGGCCGATAACTTCGCAACAACCGATTTTAGGGGGCTAGCTCCCATTGCCGCATCAAGTCAGTGCGTCGATGGCACGATGAGGAATGCTCGTGATTGTCGATTGTGTTCGAGGGGCGAATCGTCCGATATAAACCCTCGCCACGACCTACCCTGATCTCCACCTAACCGACAGGAATCGCTCCCATGTCAGAAACTCCCGCCAGCAACGATCCGCAAATCGAAAACCACGCCCGCGAACAGGTCGGCAGCCGACAGGTCCGCATGCGCATCGATGAGCGCGGCCTGACGACAACCTACGCCAACGCCTTCCGTACCAACAGCTCTCCCGAAGAAGTCATCATTGACTTCGGGCTTAATCTCGTCACCCAGCCCGCCCAGCGCGACGGCGGCAAGGACGGGACACCCGGCGAAATCCTCTTCCAGGTCACCAACCGCACGATCATGAACTACTACTCCGCCAAACGGCTCGCGATCACGCTGACCCAGATGATCAAGAGACACGAAGATCAGTTTGGTAACCTCGAACTCAACGCTGAGACTCGACGCAAAAAGAAGTAAGCGCGTCGAATTACATCCCCAATCATCCGCAGCAAGGCCGACGGAACACGTCGGTCTTGTTATATGCGCAATTCGCGCGGGATTTCGGAATGAGGTCAATCTCTCATTGACGCTGCGCACCATCCGGGCGTGGTTTCTGATTACAATCTCCGTCCCCACAGACAGGAGTTTCCCGTGTCCACCACGACCACCGCCCGCCCCGCCGCCGCACGCCACATTGATCAGCGTTACATGCCCCGCGTGGGTGGGATCGACCTTGAGCAGTCGCTCAACTACATCGCCGTCGCCGACGCCGGCGTGGATTTCTGCTACCGCTGCTACACCGGCAGCCGCCTGCCTTATCAAAAGGGTGCCCGGCCTGTGCTGGAAAAAATCGCAGCCGAGGTGACCGCGGGATCATCCGACCAGCGCGAAGCGGCGCTCCGGTTGAATGACTGGGTTTCCCGGAAGGTCGCCTGGGCCGGCTACCACTGGAAACACAAGGGCAAACGCCTCGCCACCGATCTGGCGTTGTCCGAGGAGAACCTCATCGAGCAGGGCTACGGCTGGTGCAATGAGCAAGTCCGCGTGCTCTGCTGCCTCACTCAGGTGATTGATATTCCCTCACGCATCGTCTTCGCCTGCAATCGGGCAGGCAACTACGGCCACTGCGTCACGGAAGTGCTGCTGGCGGGACAATGGTTGATGCTCGACGAGTCGTTCGGCTATGCCTTCGAGTTCAACGGCAAGCCGGTACGTGCGGTGGATGTGTTCGGCGATATCAGAATGCGCGAACACTTCCAGCCCATCTACAAAAAAATGTGCGACGACCTGATCAAGGAACTCGGCCACAGCATCCTCGACGGAGACTTCGCCATGTCCGTCTCGCCCAATCCGCTCGATGGCTTTGAAGTGATCGGGTTCCACAATCACTTCGTTCACTGAACGACGACTCGCTGCAGTTCCGACGAGTTCACTCGACCGACACAGCCCAGACTTCGCTGTCAACTTTCTCCTCGCTGAACGGGCCGTGCGTAAAAAGAATCGTCGGTGAATGGACAGGATGAAACGGCCCTGGTCGTGAAATTGCCGGCAACCAACTTGGTGCCGCCGAATCTGTCGTGCTGATTTGCTGACACGCAAATTGACGCCCTTCGTCGGTCGATGCCAGATAAAAAACTTCCGTGGACGGATCACGCCAGGTATGCGATGACGCAGCGGTCGATGCGGCGATCACCACATGGATGCGGTCAGCGGTATCAATCGTCATGCTGCCATCGGTCGGTACGCGATCGGCAGGAAGAAACCGGCTGAGATCAACCGTTTCCCACGCCTTTCCCGTCCAATGTGACAGCGGCAGATAGCGGTCGTTGCCCTTCTGCTTGCCTGTAAGAATCCAGGGCCGACCACGGGAGTCACAGACCAACCCCCAGTTGCGCGGATCGTCCTCCGCAGGCGGGTGAGGCACCGCAAAGCGAGATTCGTACAGGATGGGAGTATCGACTGTCGCACCCGACAGATCGGCCCAGGTCTTGCCGTCATCAACCGACTTGAGCAGCGCAACACCCAGCGAGTACCCGCGTTGCTCGGAATAAAAATGTCCCGACACATACAACGTGCCCTGATGATCGGAAGTGATGATCGGGCCGAGGTGGGTATATCCAGGATCAATGTCCTGCGCCATCAGCGGCCGTGCGGACTCCCAAGCTTTGCCGGGGCGTTGTCTCTGGAACATCAGCGGATGCGGCTTCTCCCCGCCGCGATACACCAGACAATCCATGCCCGAATACGTATGAAGCAGGTAGCCATACGTCGCGTTGTAACCGACGACCACTGCATTCCTGCCGATGGCGTCGAGCGAGTTGGGTTCTGTTGCCGTGCAGTGTTTGAACGTACCGCAGGGCCAGCGATCGGGGTAAATACCCCACGGACCATGCGGGCCGAACGTCAGGTGCAGTCGCTGCGCCGCATCCACGGTCAGCGACGGGTGGTTGTGATTATCCGCGCCGTCTCCGATGGAAATCGTTGGCCCCCACTGGCGCGTCGCGTGATCAAACGTCCTGCCGCGCGTTTGAGCCGGCGCATCCGTCCAGACCACATGCGTTTTGCCGGCTATCGTCACGCACTTATTTGAAAATCCATACGCGGTCGCACGGTCGGAGCCTTGCGACGAAAGCAGAAATGGTTTGCCGAGCTGCCCCATCGAATTAACTTTTCCTGCTGACTATTCAGGTTGGCGGGATTGGTCTGTCTTAATGCGTCAGGTGAACAACTCGGCGATTCCCTTGACCGTGATCTCCACGAGTTCCTGGCCGCCTTCGGGTCCGACCTTGCTGACGACGGGCAGTGCGCCATAGCTGCCGCCATCGACACCGCGTTGCGTCGGCAGATACCAGCCCAAGCCGGCGGTGATCTGCGCCAGAAACGTCTGGGCTGCGACACTGCGGGCTTTGATCTGCTGCCCATAATCCACGTAAATCTCAAACGGATTAGTCGCCAGCACCATCTCGCCGAGTCGCAGGAAATGCAGTTCAGCCTTCACCGGCTGGCTCTTGAGCTTGCCGTCGAATATGTCCACCACGCGCTGTAGCCGCGACGGCCACCACGAGGCGGGATCCATATTCCTTTTCAACGCGGCGGCGTGCTCTCTCTCGGACCAGTCGCGTTCCTTCCGTGAAATCTGACGCGGCGTAAGCGTCACGCGCTTGATGCTGTGAATCACCGGCGTCGGGCCATCATCAGGTTTTGTACACGCCAGGGCACGCTCAACCTCTCCCGCCACGCGCTGCGCGATCTCCTGCCGTTCCGTGATGCCGCGACGTTGGCGCATCAATTCTTCCTGCTTGCTGTTGAGGATGAAATGGGGCGACTGATCGCCCGCGATGCCGCAAAGCGGCAACACCCAGAGCCGCTCACCCAGACGGCGGCGAAGCTCGACGCGGATGTCATGCCAGAAGTCGGCGGAGAATTTCTCGATATGCTCATCCACCTGCGCGGGACAAGGCACATCGAGCATGATGCCACTCAGACGGCCGGAGGTGTCCCAGATAAAAAGCATGTCGAGCGAGTGATCCTCCTGCCCCTCGATGCCACGGAATTCCGGCAGCGCAGCATTGCCGTACATCCGCGTTGAGCCGTCGGCGTAATACGGGCGGCGATTGTGCGCCACGACCGCATGACCGAATGCCCGACCGATCCGCGCCGGTGCCAGCGACCGCCATGCTTCGACTACCGCTTCGGCTGCGCGATCTGCCAGCAGCGTCATACATTCTCGCGCGGTCATAACGTCTCCGCCGGGGTCCACATAAAAACCTTCGATGAACGCCAGAGACGCATGGGTGTGCGTCCCGGTCATGATGAGGTTGTCGGCAGGCAGTTCCGGCAGCGTCCGCGCCAGACGCTGACGCACAGCCGCCATCAACTCCTCGGAGACGGTCACCAGATCAAAGGAGACAAGTACCGTGCGATGAGGATAGGCTCCGCCCGCTGCGCCTGCCGGCGCAGAGTCGCCCTCGATAGCCATGGCGGTGAGTGTTAACGGGTCCATTGCTTCGCGGGCGATGCGATTGTGCATTTGCCCCATCAGCAAGGCCGGTCGATTCGGCACAATACTTCGTGACGCCCATCCGATTTTGAGCATGATCCTGTCCCTTGAAAGTCAAGACGGACATCATAATCAGTGCGCAAAATCAAATTGAGCCGCAGGGGGACTGCGACGAAATTAATGCGAAATGAACGACGAACATCTGGATCAGCCGCGCTGACGCCGTGAAAGAATCAACGCGCTACCCAGCCCCAGCAGGCAAAGCGATGCAGGCTCAGGTGTGCTGAAGACAAAGTTGCTGATGCCTCGTGAGCCGTTTGAGTCGTCCCCGAAAACCAAGCTGAGCGTGTGACCGGCGGTCGCACTGACGTTGGGTGAGAAAGTGTTATGCGTCGTGCCGGAAATCGTGGTGTTGGTCAGTGGTCCCCACATGCTGACGGGCGTGCCACCGACATCTTTGATGACCTCGATGTGAGGCATGACGCGGTCGGTTTTGTAACCCGCCAGATCGAAGCTCTCCAGCGTGACCGTTTTTCCGTTGAGAGGAATCAGACGGATTTCAACGTAGTAAGGTGGAATCTGGCCGTTGTAGATCACCTGAGCCAGGTCACCAAAGTTATCCCCCGGTTGGCTGTAGTAGGCGACCGCACCGGTATAAAAATTGTCGAGAGGATTAGTCGGGTGGTAGTAACGGTACTCAACATTGACGTCAGGAGTGTAGCCACCGGCTGATCCGTATCGCCAATTGGCGCCGGCTGGATCGAAATCCGTCACTGCATCGCCATAGTTTTGGAAACTGTACCCGCCGTTGGCTATGCGCGTGGTCTTGGTCGAGTCGGTGTAGAACTCAAAGGTCAGCGATGTCGCCTCCGCGATGCCGCTTATTGCGAACAGCAACATCAGCACGGAAGCACTCAACAGCAATCGGGGCGAGGTCATCGAAGACATGCTTTCTTCCTCCTGTTGGCTTTTCGACAATCCGCGGACTGGTCAACCTGAAATCGACCTTGAACGCGGTCTCCTCAAATCTATCGCAAAAATCTAGGAATTCAAGACTATTTCAACCTTCTGCCTGAGTAAATTTTACCTTTTTGCCACCTAATAAGGAAGCGGTCAATGCTCCCGTCGAGGGAAATCGAATCCCGACGGATATAGCTTATCCGTCAGGCTTCCATACTATTTGCAAGCTAAAGTGTTGCTCCGCGTTTCACCTGAAATCCACCGCCCCCCGGAAACCAACCCCGGAAGCTAACCCTCGGAAGCTAATCCCCCGCAAACACGGACCATTACTGCAGGGGATGGCCTGATCGTAGAAGCAGCCCTCATGCAACGACTAGCCGAAATCTGTATTCGTCGGCCGATCTTCGCCTCGATGATTATCCTCGCGCTGGTGGTCGTGGGTGTCACCAGCTATATGCGGCTAGGTGTGGATCGACTTCCCTCGGTGGACCTGCCCACCGTCAGCATCCGCACGACGCTTGCCGGTGCCTCTCCGGAGGAAATGGAAAGCGAAGTCACGAAGGTCATTGAGGAAGTCGTCAACACGGTCGAGGGCATTGATGAGCTGCGCTCGATCTCCGGAGCAGGCGCCTCGGTGGTGATCGCCACCTTCAAGCTCAATCGGAACATCGACTCCGCGGCGCAGGATGTGCGTGATCGCGTGCAGACTGCCTTGCGTCGCCTGCCGGATGACGCGGACCCGCCGGTGGTGAGCAAGGTTGACAATGACTCGACGCCGGTGCTTTCGATCGCGGTCTCAGGTGAGCGGACAATCCGGGAGCTAACCGAGATCGCTGACAAGATCGTGAAGGTTCGACTGGAGCGATCCACGGGTGTGGGTCAGATCAACCTTTCCGGCGGACTGGAACGAACAATCAACATCTGGGTCAACGCTGACAGACTGGCGGCCCACCGCCTGCCCATCACTGCGGTGCGTGATGCCATCGCCCGTGAAAATGCGGATGTTCCCGGCGGAAACGTCACCGGCAGCGACCGGGAGCAGATCCTCCGCACCACAGCCAAGCTCAAGGATGCGGCAGCTTTTGAGCGGGTCGTGATCGCCAACATCAACGGCGCACCGCTGCGGGTCAGCGACATCGGCCGGGCGGAGGACGGCAATCGCGAACCGCGCTCCTTCGCCCGGCTCAACGGCAAGCCGGCGGTGGTGCTCGATGTCGTCCGACAGTCCGGCGCCAACACCGTCGAAGTCATCGAGGGGATCAAGGAAAAACTTCCCCAGGTACTCGACGAGGTACCACCGGGCGTCCGGGTTGAAGTCATCCGCGATCAGTCACGCTACATCTACGCAGCCCTGCATGAGATCGACACGCACCTGATTCTCGGCAGCGTCCTGGCGTGTCTGGTCGTCCTCGCCTTCATGCGGAGCTGGCGTTCCACGATCATCGCATCCGTGGCGATCCCGGCCTCGGTCATCTCAACCTTCGGCATGATGTGGGCGCTGGGCTTCACGCTCAATGCGGTCACCATGCTCGCGCTGGTTTTGATGGTCGGCATCGTGATCGACGATGCGATCGTCGTGCTGGAAAATATCTATCGCTTTGTCGAGGAAAAGAAAATGAACCCGATGGACGCCGCCCGCGAGGCGACCGCTGAAATCGGGCTGGCAGTGCTCGCGACGACGCTGAGTCTGGTCGTCATCTTCGTCCCCGTTTCGTTCATGTCGAGTATTTCCGGGCGGTTTCTCTACCAATTCGGCATCACGGCGGCGGTCGCGGTCCTGGTCAGCCTGCTCGTGTCGTTCACACTCACGCCGATGATGAGCGCGCGGCTGCTGCGAACGAATGATTCCAGCCACGGCGGTCACGCAGCCGCGGAAGCGAAGTCACGCGGCGGGTTTTACGGCGTCATCGACCGCGGCTACACCGCGTTGCTCAAACTCGCCATGCGCTTTCGCATTCCCGTCGCCTTTGTCGGCCTGCTCGTGATCCTTTCGGCAATCCCCCTCTACCGCGCGGTCCGACAGGAGTACACGCCTAGCGACGTGGATGAGGCGGAGTTCAGCCTCAACGTCACCGCCCGTGAGGGTACGAGTCTTTCAGCCATGGACGGCGCGATGAAAGCCATTGAGGACGACGTGCGTCAGATCGTCGTCAACGGCCAAAAGCCCGTGCAGGTCATGCTCACGACCATCGGCGGCGGATTTCTCGGACAGGTCAATCAGGGCAGCGCGTATATCCGCATCGCTCCGCATGAACAACGGATTTTCTCGCTCGGTCGGTTGTGGCGGGAACTGATCCACGGCAGACCACGCCAGGCCTTTGCTGGGAATTACTCGCAACGCGATGTGATGCTGGCGATCCGTAAAAAGCTGGCACAATACTCCGACCTGCGCACCTCGGTGCGGAACTATCCCTCTTTCAACATCGGCGGCGGAAACTTCGACATCGACTTCGCCATCCGCGGACCCGAATTGTCCGTGCTGGCGGCCAAGGCGGAAGAGCTGCGCATCAAATCCAAAGACCTCGGCGGAATCGTCGATGCCGACACCACGCTCAAACTCGACAAGCCCGAACTCCACGTGGAACTCGACCGCGAACGGGCCGCTGACCTGCACATCAACGCCCGCGACCTGGGAGCCACGCTGCGATTGATGGTCGGCGGTGCGGAGGAGATTTCACGCTTCCGTGATGAATCACTCAACGAAGATTACGACGTGCAACTGCGCCTCAGCGAGGACTTCCGCAACAAGGCGTCGTCCCTGTCGCAGTTGTACGTGCCGCGAAACGACGGCGGCGTGATCGAACTTGCCAATGTCGCCTCCATCCGTGACACCGGAAGCGCTTCGCGCATCGACCGCCTCGACCGTCAGCGCGTCGTCAATCTCCGTGCCTCGATCGGGCCGGGCTACGCACTGGCGGATCGTCTCGAGGCGTTGCGCCACGCTTCGACCGAACTGGGCCTGCCGCAGGGTTACACCACGGTGGTCGTCGGTCGCGGCCGCGAACTGGAACGGACCTTCACCGAATTTCTCTGGGCGTTTCTCCTTTCGATCATCTTCATGTACATGATCCTGGCGGCACAATATGAGAGCCTCATCCATCCGCTGACGATCCTGCTCTCGCTGCCGCTGTCGGTGCCTTTCGCTCTGCTGTCGCTCTACCTGACCGGCGGCACGCTCAATCTCTACTCGGCCCTGGGCATCCTGGTGCTTTTCGGCGTCGTGAAAAAGAACTCGATCCTTCAGATCGATCACATGAACAAACTCCGCGCTGACGGCATGCCTCGCTACGAAGCGATCATCCGGGGTAACCGCGATCGTCTGCGACCCATTCTGATGACCACGCTCGCACTGGTCGCGGGAATGCTGCCTCTGTGGATCGGCACCGGACCCGGCGCGGAGGAGCGCCGCGCCGTAGCGGTCGTGGTCATCGGTGGTCAGACACTCTCACTGCTGCTGACGCTGATCGTCACGCCGGTGGCTTATTCGCTGTTCGACGACCTGCGCTTCGCCTCCCGCCGGGAAAAGCCGGCGCCACTCCCCGCAGAAATCGCCGCGGGAAAGTGAGGCGATAAGGGCGCAGGGTTTCGATGCCTGCCACCCCTAACCTTGCCCCTGCGCGATCATCCCCTTAAGCTAATTCCCCGCTCATTTTTCGGCGGGATGTATCACGAACGCAGGAGACCAACATGACCCAATCGGTAAGTCTCAACAACATCGTCGGCGGTAACGTCAACTCGCTGCTCAACGAGCACCGAAAGTTTCCTCCGCCAGCCAACATCTCCAAAGTCGCCTGGTTCAAGTCGATGGCTGACTACGAAAAGGTCTATAAGGAATCCATCGACAACCCGGAAAAGTTCTGGGGTGAAAAGGCAAGCGAACTCGAATGGTTCACCCGGTGGAACAAGGTTCTCGACTGGAAGCTGCCGGACGCGAAATGGTTCGTCGGCGGCAAGACCAACGTCGCCTACAACTGCCTCGACCGGCAGGTCAAGGCGGGGCTGGGTGACAAGCTCGCGCTGGTGTGGGAAGGCGAGCCGATGGAAAACGGCCGCCCGGAGATCAAACGCTACACCTACAACGAGCTGCTGAGCGAAGTGAGCCGCTTCGCCAACGTGCTCAAGAATCTGGGGGTCCGCAAGGGTGACATCGTCACGATCTACATGCCGATGATCCCTGAGCTGGCGATCGCGATGCTCGCCTGCTCGCGTATCGGCGCGCCGCACTCGATCATCTTCGGTGGTTTTGCCGCCAGCGCAATCAAGGATCGCGTCGATGACGCCAAGAGCCGGATCATCATCACCGCCGACGGCGGCTATCGCCGCGGGAAAGTGGTACCGCTCAAGGACACGGTGGATGAAGCACTCAAGACCACGGACATCGTCAAGACGGTGGTCGTGTTCGACCGGGTGAAGGCGAACTCGTGCAAGATGACTGCCGGCCGCGATTTCAAGTGGTCGGAGCTGATGGCCAAAGCCAGCGCCGAATGCCCCGCTGAACCGATGGATTCCGAAGACCTGCTGTTCATCCTCTACACGTCGGGGTCAACCGGCAAACCCAAGGGCATCATGCACACAACCGGCGGGTACATGGTTTTTACCTACCTGACCAACAAATACGTCTTCGACCTGCACGGCGACGATCCGAACGAAATGCACTGGTGTACGGCGGACATCGGCTGGGTCACCGGCCACAGCTACATCATCTACGGCGTGATGCCCAACCGCGTGCCGACGCTGATGTTCGAGGGCGCGCCGAACTTTCCGGGCAACGACCGCTTCTGGGACATCATCGCGCGGCATAAGGTGACGAAGTTCTACACCGCGCCGACGGCGATCCGTGCCTTCATGAAATGGGGCGATCAGGAACCGGCCAAGCACGATCTGTCGAGCCTCAAAATCCTCGGTAGCGTCGGTGAGCCGATCAACCCCGAAGCGTGGATGTGGTATCACGAGCACATCGGCGGCAAACGCTGCCCGATCGTGGACACCTGGTGGCAGACAGAGACCGGCGGGCACATGCTCACTCCTCTGCCGGGCGCGATGACCACGACACCCGGCTCGTGCTCGCGGCCGTTCTTCGGCATTGATATCGCCGTCGTGGATAAGAACGGCAAGGAACTGCCCGCCGACACGGGCGGCTTCCTCGTGGTTCGCAAGCCCTGGCCGAGCATGTTGCGCGGCATCTGGGGCGACCGTGAGCGATTCGTCAAGACCTACTTCGGCGAGATTCAGGGCGTGTACTTCGCCGGTGACGGCGCGCGTAAAGACCCGGAGGGCAACTTCTGGGTCATGGGTCGCGTGGACGACGTGATCAACGTCTCCGGCCACCGCCTGGGAACAATGGAAGTCGAGAGCGCGCTGGTGAGCCACCCGTTCGTCGCCGAGGCTGCCGTTGTCGGCGTGCCTCATGAGATCAAAGGCACCGGCATTGCCGCGTTCGTCACGCTCAAGATGGGCCGCACGCCGGATGAAAAACTCAAAGAGGAACTGGGCAAGCACGTGACCAAGGAGATCGGTGCGATCGCCCGACCGGACCAGATTCGCTTTACCGAGTCATTACCCAAGACGCGCAGCGGCAAGATTATGCGGCGGCTGCTGCGTGAAGTCGCCGCCGGCGGCGAGGTCAAGGGTGATACGACCACGCTTGAAGATTTTTCCGTGCTGGCGAAATTGAAGGACACCGAAGAATAAGCGATTCCCGATGCGGTGATCCTCGTTGATGTCCGTGGTACAGCGACGGCGCGGATGTCGCGCGGGATGTCGGATCGCGTCGAAACCCGTGGCAGGATTTTCGTGTCGTCCCATATTCGCCCCATCGTCCTCGTCGGCCCGACCGCCGGCGGTAAAAGTGAGCTGGCTGTGGCGCTGGCGGAGCGACTCTCTCCGCGCGGGCAGATCATCAACGCCGACTCCATGCAGGTTTACCGCCACATGGAGGCCGGCACCGCCAAACCTTCTCGCCTGCTGCGCGATCGTGTGCCTCATCATCTCATCGACATCGTTGAGCCGACGGAACGGTTCACCGTCGCTGACTGGATCAGTCGCGCCGAACCCCTGATCGCACAGCTTCAGACGCAGCAGCAGCGACCGATCATCGTCGGCGGGACCAACCTGTACCTGCGCGGTCTCCTTGAAGGGATGTTTGAAGGCCCGGATCAGGACGCGGAATACCGCGCCACGCTGTCAATCCTGACGCCTCACGAGTTGCATGCGCGTTTACAGAAAGTCGATCCTCGCTCCGCGGAACGCATCCATCCCAACGATCAGAAAAAACTCGTCCGTGCGCTGGAAGTTCATCACCTGACCGGCCAGCCATTAAGCTCGATGCAAACTCAGTGGGAATCTTTCCAGTCGCGGCGCGATCAAACGCCGCAATATCGACACGATCCGATTCTGCTGGGGTTGGACTGGCCGGTGGAAGCCATCAACCGCAGAATCAATGCGCGGGTGAAGGAGATGTTTTTCCCGACTGATCCAGCCGTCGAGAGTCTGCCCGCCGAGACGCGGCGGCTCAAGGAAGCCGGACTGCTTGGGCCGCAGGCAAGCGAAGCGCTGGGATATAAGCAGGTGCTTGACCATCTCTCCTCGCCGTCCGACATCAGCCTTGATGACGCATTCGAGAAGACAAAGATTCTGACCCGCCGTTTTGCCAAGTCGCAACGAACCTGGCTCAAGCGATATCAGGGGGTAACGTGGCTGCCAGCCGATGAGCTGCCTGCGGAGGAATTGACGGCAAAGGCTCTGGCGGCGGTCCAATAACCGTATTGATGAGGGTATAACCGAGAGTCGAAAAAAAAGTTCGTATTAGGCTCAGAATTGGCCGCCCTCTTAAGTTCTTTAATTCCATGGTCTTGAGAAGTATTACTTGACAACTGCCACTTAGCTTGCTCAAGTTAGCCTCCGATTTTCGTCGGAAGCCGGACGCTGAATCGTCGATAGACGCACAGTCCCGGCATGCCCGGTCGGATGCCGGGCATTGAAGGATAACATGGCCAAGACGAAGCGTTCCCAACCCGACTCCGCCTCAGCAGACGCTCAAGCGTCCGCTACCGCTGCGAAGAAATCTCCTCGTTCCCGACAAGCCGGCCGCGCCGCGGGAGGACGCCCCCGAAATGCCGACGGCAAGCATCTGGTCATCGTCGAAAGTCCGACCAAAGCCAAGACCATCAATAAGTACCTGGGATCCGAGTATGTCGTGATGGCCAGCGTCGGGCATGTGCGCGACCTGCCCAGCAGCTCGGCCGGTCTGAAGGGCAAAAAGCGTCCGCCGGTCCCCGGGGTCGATCTCGAACACGATTTCAAACCCACCTACGAGATCATGCCCGCCAAGCGGCAGACCGTGACCGACCTGAAAAAGGTCGCCAAGAGCGCAGCGGATGTGTGGTTTGCGACCGACCTCGACCGTGAGGGCGAAGCGATCGCCTGGCATCTGGCGCAGGCTCTGGATGTGCCATTAAAGACTGCCAAGCGTGTGGTCTTCAACGCGATCACCAAGGGTGAAATTCAGAACGCCTTCAACCATCCGCGCTCGATTGATGAAAACAAGGTTAACGCGCAGCAGGCCCGCCGCATCCTTGACCGGATCGTCGGTTATCAGGTTTCGCCGCTGCTCTGGAAAAAAGTCGCGGGCGGTTTGAGTGCCGGTCGTGTGCAGTCGGTCGCGGTGCGTCTGGTCGTCGAGCGGGAGCGGCTGATCGAAGCGTTCGTGCCTGAGGAATTTTGGAAGATCACCGGTTACTTCACCCCCGACCTGAAAAACGCCGCTGCGCTTTCGCGTGAGCTGCGTGAATGGCTGGCGGCGGCGGACAAGGCTGAGCCGCGCACGATCCGCGAGCGGATCGGATGGGTCGGACAGCGCGGCGCGCTGCGTGCAGAGCTTGTCGAGGTCGGCGGCAAGGAATTCAAGGCGGTTGACCGCGAAGAAACACTGGCGACGGCACGGAAACTGGGCTTCTCCCTCGACTCGGCGGATGATCGGCAGGATGAAAAAGGCCGCGGCCCGGCGAAATTCCTCACCACGCTCCACGGCCACGTCGAGAATCCCCCTCGCTACAACGTCCACTCGATCCAGACCAAACGGGTCAGCTCACGACCGCCCGGCCCGTTCATCACCAGCACACTCCAGCAGAACGCATCCACGCGGCTGGGATTCCCGCTCCAGCGCACCATGCGCGTCGCGCAGCAACTCTACGAGGGCATCGATCTCAAGGGCATGGGTGGCCCTACCGGCCTGATCACCTACATGCGTACCGACTCGACGCATCTGTCGGGCGAGGCGCTGAACATGGCGCGGAGCTTCATCGATCGGAGTTATGGCGCCAAATATCTGCCGGAGAAGCCGAACTTTTTCGCTTCAAGCAACAAGGCTGCGCAGGAGGCTCACGAGGCCATCCGCCCTACGGATGCCGCGTTAACGCCCGACAAAATCCGCTCGTACCTCAACGAGGAGCAGTTCAAGCTTTACCGCATGATCTGGGAGCGTTTCGTTGCCTGCCAGATGGTCAATGCGGAGTGGGACTCGACGACGGTGATGATCGCAGCGGAGAACGGAGAATCGGGACGAAATGACGCAGGCGCTGCGCCGATGGCACTTTTCAAGTCCACCGGCCGCTCGCTGGTGTTTGACGGCTACCTGAAAGTGTCGGGGATTCCCAACGCTGGCGACGAGGCGTTGCTCCCGCCGCTGAAGGAAGCGCAACCGCTCGCGCCGCTGCACATCGACCCGACGCAGCACTTCACCAGCCCGCCGCCGCGGTTCAACGAGGCATCGCTTCAGAAAAAGCTCGAAGAAGAAGGCATCGGTCGCCCCAGTACCTACGCGGCAATCATCTCCACCATTCAGGATCGCGGCTACGTTTCACAGCTCTCCCAGCGTGACCGACGGCTCTATGCGACCGATCTGGGTAAGGTTGTCACCGATAAGCTCGTCGAGGCGTTTCCCACGATCATGGACGTGGCCTACACCCGCGAGATGGAAGGGGAACTCGACAAGATCGAGGAGGAGCATCACGACTGGGTGCAGATGCTCCACAATTTCTACGGACCATTCAAGAAATATCTGGAGACGGCGCACGGCACGATGGTCCACGCCAAGGCGGAGACCGAAGAATCGGAGTACACCTGCCCGGAATGCAACGCGCCGATGGTGTACCGCTTCGGTAAAAGCGGGCGTTTTCTCTCCTGCGGTCGCTATCCCGATTGCAAGTACGCGGTGCAGATCGACCGTGAGGGAAAGCCGCAGCCGCCGGAGCTTTCCGACATCGCCTGTCCGATCTGCAAGGGTCCGATGACGCGGCGGGTCGGCAAGTTTGGTCCGTTCCTGGGCTGCCAAAACTATCCGACGTGCAAAGGCATCGTGCGGCTCGACCCGAAAAAGGGAGGGGTCATCGCACCCAAGACTCCGCCGCTGCTGACCGATCTGCCGTGCAACAAGTGCGGCAATCCGCTGAACCTGCGCCGCTCGGCGCGCGGACCGTGGCTGTCGTGCTCGACCTTCCCGAAATGTCGCGGACGATTGGCGTGGACGGCGGTCGATCCCGATAAGCAGGCGAAACTCGAAGCGGCGTTGAGCGATCACGAGCGGGCGAATCCGCAGCCGAAGATCACGACTCTCGACGGCCGCGAGGTGGCGGACGGTTACGTGCCTCAGGTACAGGGCGCGGAAGCCCATGATGAGCCGCCACCGGACGCCTCATCCATTGAAGATGCCGCCTGACGGCGACCATCGCGTCAGTGACAATCCTCTCCGGTAGAATCGACCTATGCCGCTGTGGCGTCGCCTGCTCGTATTCGCGTGTTTTGCTGTGATCTTCATCAGCGCGGTCTGGGTATCGCTGACTCGCTGGCCAACCCGTGAAGCGCGTGCGGCACAGTTACAGGAATTCGAAATCCTCGAAGACCGCATGCTCCCGCTGCGGATGCAGCTCCCGCCGGGCACCTTCGTCGGCTACGTGTCTGAGTTTGCGCCGTGGTCCTACGAGTGGATGCTCGGATATTTCAAGACGCAATTTACGCTGGCACCGCGAGTGGTTGATTATGAAAACCATCCATCGCTCTGGATCGCCAACTTTCACGACCAGCGCAGCCTGGAAACCTGGATCTTTCAGAACCAGAACGACATCGCCCGCACCGTGGATCTAGGCAACGGGCTGGCACTCGTGGAGTTCCGGTTCGAATGAGTGCCATTTTCCTATTGATCGCCGTCACGCTCTCGTGGATGCTCGGTCTGCTGCTGGCCACGAGCCTCGCGGGACGAGGCAGCGGAACGCGACTGGTGCGCTGCGCCGTTGCGCTGCCGCTGGGGCTGGCGGTCACATCCGCGGCGCGATTCGCAGTGTTCATGCTGCTGCCCGTGTCGTTTCAGGAATACGGCACCGCCCTGACCGTCGATCTGCTGCTGGTGGCTCTGGCGGGCGTTCTGCTCAAACTCGTGCGGCCGCCTCGATATGACTTCGCACCTCGGCGGGGAAGCGGATTATGGGCCTTCATCACGACCATCGCGCTGGCCGCGGTGCTGCTGCTGTTCTTTTGCAGATCAGCTCAGCAGTTGTGGAGTCAACCCTTTGGCGATTTCGATGCTGTTTCCATCTGGAACGTGCGGGCCCGATTTCTGTACCGCGCGGGGATGAACTGGCGCGATAGCTTTGTCGCCTCGGTTCACAGCGATTACCCGCTGAATCTGCCGCTCTCCATTGAACGGCTATGGCGTTACGCTGGCCATGAAACTCTGCTCGCGCCGACGGGAATCGCGCTGCTGTCGATGGCTGCGGTCATCGCCATCCTTTTTGCCGCGGTGCGCCAGACAGTCGGCACAACACGAGCCTGCGCTGCGGTTATGGCTCTGCTGGCGCTGCCTTTGTTCCTCGGTGTCGGGACCATTCAATATGCCGATGTCCCCATCGCGGCTCTCATGCTGGGGTCTGTAACCGCCCTCTGGATGGCGACCGCTTCACCTGCGGCTGGACGATGGATCGCCTTGTCAGGCGTCATGGCAGGCGCTGCGGCGTGGACAAAAAACGAAGGGCTGCTTTGGACTCTGGCTCTGGGAGTCGGCGTCGTCATTGCGGAATTGTTTCGGAGCAACGGCACCGCATCCGATCATGCTGCATCCTCACCCCCGGTCACTCGCATCAATCGGGGTGTGAAAGTTTTACGGCACGTGCTGGCATTCGGCCTCGGTGCCCTGCCGTTCCTCGCAGTCGTATTCTGGATGAAGCTCTCGCTCTCAGCGACCAACGACGTGCTCAAAGAACAGAATCGGACAAACACGCTGGAGAGGATTTTCGACCTCGATCGACACGCGGAGATATTCAGAGGCGTCTGGCAACATCTGCTCTGGCCGGCGGACCACTACGGCGGAACCGCTTCCGTGCGCTGGCCGGGACATTTCGTGCTCTGGGTGCTGGCGGTGTACGTCTTGGCGGCAGGTGTCAGCCTGCGCGGACGGTGGCCGGCCATGACCGCTACGCTGGCGGCGCTGAGCATCACACTTGCCGGCTTTTACGGGATCTACCTCATCACGCCGCACGATTTGTACTACCACATCGCCAATTCGATCACCCGGCTTTTTTTACAGCTTTACCCGATCATACTTCTGGTGATCTTTTCCATCACGAGGCCGATGAGTCGCGACAACCTCAATGCCCGCCCGTGTCACGATGCCCAAGCATCGGGGTGATCTCCGCCAGTATTGCTTCGAGTTTCGCGGCTGTCTTTGCTTCGGCGTTGAGGCGCAGCAGCGGTTCGGTGTTGCTCGCCCGCACGTTGAACCACCACCCACCTCGTGCTGCGTCACGCGACCAGGCGTCAACCGTCACGCCGTCGAGATGGTCAATGTCAGCGAACTTTTCGTATTTGGCTTGCAGCGCAGCCATCACGCCTGCTTTATCCTCCGCGCGGAAGTTGATCTCGCCGCTCTGCGGATATTTTCGGTAGGGTGCGATCAACTCGCTGATCGGCTTGTTCGACTGTCCGAGCACCGACAGCACCGCAGCGAAGGTGATGGCTCCTGAGTCGGCGAAGAAATTATCCCGGTAATAAAAGTGCCCGGACAGTTCCCCGCCGAAGGCTCCCTTGCTCTTGCGCAATTCCGCTTTCATGAACACGTGACCGACGCGGCTCTTGTGAGGCACGCCTCCCAGTGTCCGGACGGTCTCCTCCACGACCTTGCTCGAACGCAGGTCGTACACAATCGTCGTGCCCGGCGATTTTCTGAGGAAATAATCCGCCAGCAGGGCTGTCAGGTGATCGCAGCCGATGATCTGTCCCTTTTCATCCGTGAGGATGCAGCGATCCGCATCACCATCAAAGCAGACTCCGAAATCAGCCTTGCTGTTCCGTACTCCTTCCTGCGTAGGGATCATGTTTTCCGCCACCAGCGGGTTCGGTTCGTGGACAAACTTTCCGGTGATCTCGAAATTCAGCGGGATGATCTGAAGGTTGTTCTGTCCGCTGAAAATTCTGGGAACGAACTTGCCGCCCATGCCGTTCGAGCTGTCCACGAACACCTTGATCGCACGGCTGGGTGTGGTGAGAAACTTCAGCACATGCTCACGGTACTCGCCCCAGAGATCACGCTCGTGCAGACTGCCCTTGAGGGGAAGCGTGCCGCGCTCTCCGACTTTTTCGGCTTCAGCCTGGATTTCCTTGAGACCCGTTTCCGCACCGACCGGCCGCGCCAGCGTCTTGGAAATCTTGAAGCCGTTGTATTGGACGGGATTGTGGCTCGCCGTGACCTGAACCCCGCCGGCGGCACCGAGATAGTTGACCGCGAAATAGATGAACGGCGTATCACACATGCCCAGATCGACGACGTTCATGCCTGAGGCACGGATGCCCTCGATCAACGCAGCAGCCAGTGACGGCGAGCTTGGCCGCATGTCCCGGCTCACCAGAACGGTGTCCGCCATCGCCCCCGCCGGCGCGCCGACATCCTCCGCATGAGCACCGAGGTAGCGCCCCGTCGCCACGCCGATCTTCCACGCAGCGGATTCGTTGAGCTTGTCGGGATAGGTTGCGCGAACGTCATAGGCCTTGAAAATCTGACTGAGCATGCTGATGTCCTTGGGTAGTGGGGAAAACATAATACGCGGAGCGAGCCGTCCGGGATCTGCCCGCGACCCGGCAAAATGACGTCTCTTTTCGTTCCCCACCATCCATCGGGCGTTCTGCCGTTAAACTGAATCCATGTTCAAGCGTGTCTTTATGATTGCGGCGGCCTTCGCACTGGCGGGCGTGGTGCTCCTGTTGACCATGCTCGCCGAACCTTCCAAGCAAAAGACCGAGCACAAACCGCTCACGCAGCAGAGCGGCGGTCTGCACCCGGTCGATCCGCAGAAAATGGCACAGGACCTCACCGAGCAACCGCTGCTGGGTGTAGGCATCACGCGCATCACTCGTGTCAACGATCACGGCCAGGTCATTCAGATTTTCGTCCGCGAGCTGGAACCCAAACCGCAAGGCGTGCTCGACGCCAAGAATCCCATCTGTCGGATGCACCTGACGCCTTCGCGCGTGCTGGAAATCCGCGCGGTCGAGGGCACGTTCGTCGCACCCGACCGTCAACCGAGGAACGGCGAGTTTCGCGGCCGCGTGGTGCTGACTCTTTTCGACGGGCCGCAGGAGCGCCCGGTAAGACTCGATCGGGAAACAGGTGACATCGCCATGCGCGTCTTTCTGGAGGATGCGAAGTTCGACATCGAGCTGGGTCAGATCGAGAGCGAGGGAAACGTCCACCTGACCACGCCTCGGATCGACTTTATCGGCAAGGGACTCCAGATGACCTTCAACCCGCGCAAGAAGCGGCTTGAACATCTCGAAGTCCCCTACGGCAAGAGCATTCGCATCAAGACACAGGGCGGCAACGACCGCATCAGCGAACGCAACGGCGGAGCCACGACCAAAAAAGCCGGAGTCGATGACAAGGTTGATGTGAACAAGGCCGACGAGGCTCCGCAGTTTTACCGGGCTACGCTCGAACGGCGCGTCCGTATCCAGAGCGACACGATGGATGTGGATGCTGACCAGTTGCTGGCGATCTTCGCTCTGGGACGTAACGCGGGACGCGAAGGCGAACTGCTCGGCGGATCAAAGAAAAAAGCAGCTTTATCCGAGCCGCCCTTGCCATCTCATCGCGCCGCCGCCCTTCCGCTGCACTCGCCGCTTTCGGAGTCGTCGTCCGGGATGCGTCCCCTGCTGCCGGGTGATCCCCGTACAGCGTCGGCATTGCTTGTCGCCCAGAATGTTCTGGCTCAGACGCAGCCGGTCGATCCGTGGAAGCTACCGGAGGAAAAAGTGCTCGCCGATGTCAGCCCGACTGATTTGATTGTGCAATGGTCCGGTGCGCTGACCGTCGATCCGGAGGACCATCCGCCGGCGGAAATCGACGGACCTGATGACACGATGTTTTCACTGGTCGGTAAACCGCTGCGCGTCACCACCTATCCGCGCAACGTTAAGCCCGACAAGAACGGCAATCGCCCGGTCCAGGAGCGCATCTCGGCGGCGGGATTCGACTACTTCACGAAGTCCGGTCGGGTGCGACTCACGGGGAACGACAAGATTCCCATGACGCTCGACTCGCTCGCAATGGGCGGCCGGCTGCGCGGTACGAAACTCGACATCGACCAGGGCACGGGTTTTGGCCGTATTGATGGCGGCGGTGTGCTGGAGGGCAGCGACCCTGATGTGATCGCAGCCCTGAACCCCGATGCTGCACGACCCGACAATCGCCTGCCGCCGGGTCTGAAAATCAGCTGGAAAGACCGGCTCGACATGACTTTCTTCCTCAGAACAGCCGAGGAAAAAGCCGCAGCAGGCAAGCGAGAGGACAGCGAACAACTCATCCGGCTGACGGCTCTCAAACAGGCGGCCTTTCACGGCGATGTGACGGCGGATCACCCGGAATTCGGCATGCGTGCCGATACCATCTCGCTGGCACTGGATGACCCCATCAAAGGGAAGCAGACGCTCGACACCATCCACGCGGCAGGCAGCGTCCATGTCGAGAGCAAGAGTCAGAAGGATGAAGAAAAGTTAGCCATCACCTCGGACGAACTGGACATCGAGCTGGCGACCGACGCGAAAGGCAAGATGCAACCCTCACGTCTGCTCGCCCGCAACAAGGTCAAAGCTGCGCTTCCCGGTCGGACGCTGGAGACTCAACTGCTCGATGTCGGGTTGGCCCTCGTCGATCCGACGACCATGCCTGCTGATGCGCAGAGCAAACCGGCAGCAATGACTCTTGATCCGGGAACGCGAGGTGCTCGGCTGGTCATGAAAACGATGGTTGCACGTGACGGCGTCCACATCGTCACCGAGGATCCGCTGGATATCGCAGCGGATCGACTCGTCGCCGACACTACCGCTGATCAGATCGAGTTATTCGGTGTCAAAGGCAAGCCCGCCAGTGTCCGTCGAAATGAGATTCTCCTGACCGGCAATCACCTCGTGATGCACCAGGGCAGCCAGACGGTGCGGGTGCAGGGGCCGGGCGTGTTCGACTTCCCCATTAAATCCGCCATCGCGCCGGGGAAAGAGAAGGAACTGGTCACGCGGCCTGCCGCGGCACAAAAGGCCGGCGAAACCAAAGGCCCGCCGGACAACCTCGCCCACGTCACCTGGAACGAGGCGATGCTCTACGACAACACGACAGGCAAGGCACAATTCCAGGGCAAAGTGGAGATCGTGTCACGCTCAAATCTCGACACCACCAAACTCCGCTGCGGGGATCTGCAGCTTGAGTTCGTCACCGTCCCGCAAGCTGCCGACAAGCAAGCTCCATCGAAGCGCGGCATGTCGCTCGATCAGATGGCCGGCGGCACCAAGGCGATCAAGTCGCTTGTCGCCAGTGACAATGCGCGATTTGAAGCGGAGTCGTGGGCCGATTATCCCGGCGGCAACATTCTCCGACGACTCACGCTCGAAGGGCCGACTCTGACCTTCCTGGAACTGACCGAGGAACTGACCGTGGACGGCAAAGGCTGGATGCAGATGCAGGATTACCGGCCTGACACGAGAAAAGCGGATGCGACTACACAGCCCGAAGGCGGCCTGGTTACGCGATTCAGCGGACGCGGCGACACGCTCATGAAGTGGACGGGCAAAATGATTCTCAACGCCAATCACAACGACATGACCGTGATGGAAGGCGTGCAGATGATCCACCGCGAGCCTGACTCCAAAGAGTTCATGCAGATGGATTGCCAGCGTTTCGTCGCGGACCTGGCCTCGACCGGCGGACTGGGAGTCTGGGTGTCGCAGAAGACGCAGCCGACTCTCAAAGCCATCAGTGCTGACAAGGATGTCGTCGTTCACGCCAACGGCCGAGTGATCCGTACCGACCACCTGCTCTACACGGAGGATACGCAGATCGTGTCGCTCAAGGGTGAGGGCGGCCGCATGGTGGAAGTCATCGAACCGGGCGAGCCGACGCCATACACCGCTGAGGAGTTCCAGTGGGATCTCAAGAATAGCCGTCTGACCGTCATCAGGCCGGGCACGGGGCGCGTTCCGCTGAAGTGATCCATGGGGGCGATGTAGATCGCCGCGTTTTGTGGCTCGTTGTCAGATCGTTTATGTTTCTGGCATGCACCTGACCCAACTTAAACATCTTCGCCTCGGTCGTCGCATCGCAGTCGTCGAAGGCGAATCACTCGTGCTCCTCGACGGCTACAGCTCCGCCTATGACCTGGCACAGGCTGCTCTGGCAGCAGGAACATCGCTGGCGAGCTTCGCTTCGTCGCAGAAGCGAGGTGAATCCCTGCCTTACCGTGAAATCCATGAAGGCCGTAGCGATTGGAAACTGCTCGTGCCTTTCGACCACCCGACCGACCCGGCGCGGTGCCATGTCACCGGCACGGGTTTGACGCACATCAACAGTGCCAAGCAACGCGATGCGATGCACGCGAAGGAACAGGCGGCAAAGGCTCCCCTGACCGACTCGATGAAGATTTTCCAATGGGGAATCGAAGGCGGAAAGCCCGCAGACTTCAGCCGTCCCGGTGTGCAGCCGGAATGGTTTTACAAGGGTAACGGCCACATCCTGCGCGCTCACGGCCAGCCGCTGGAGGTGCCCGCCTTCGCCGACGACGGCGGCGATGAAGCTGAACTGGCGGGAATCTACCTCATCGACGCAAAGGGCCAGCCGCGGCGCGTCGGCATGTGCGCAGGCAATGAGTTTTCCGACCATCAGATGGAACGCAAAAACTATCTCTACCTCGCGCCGAGTAAATTGCGAACCGCCTCGCTGGGGCCTGAGCTATGGGTCGATTTCGATTTCCATGACATCAAGGGACAGGCTCGCGTCGAACGAGGCAAGGACGTGCTCTGGCAGCGTGATCTGGCCAGCGGCGAAGCCAACATGTCGCACAGTCTGGCGAATCTGGAACATCACCATTTCAAATACGCCCAGCACCGTGTGGCCGGCGATGTGCATGTCCATTTCTGGGGAGCTGATGCTTTCAGCTTCGGCGGCGGCATCACGCTCCAGCAAGGCGACGTGATGAGCGTGGAGTGGAAAGGCTACGGCAAGCCGCTGCGCAATCCTTTGCACCTGATCCGCGGTGAAGTGCCGCTGTTGCGCGTCACTCCGTTGTAAGGAAACGCATCGCCGCCTGCTCGTAAGCGGGTTCCGGAAACTCCGCACGTACTTTTTTCGTTTCACCGCGCGTATGATTCCTTTCCATGACTACTCACACACTGACAGGACGAAATCTCATCGACGGCCAGTGGGTCGGCAGCGATCCTAAGACGACACGGGCTGTTAATCCCGCCACCGGAGCTGTGCTGGAGCCTGGTTTTCACGCGGCGACGGCGGACGAAATCGAACAGGCCTTCGCCGCAGCGATGTCGGCATACGCGGCCACACGTGACCTGCCCGCGACACGCTGGGCGGATCTGCTCGACGCCATCGCCGATCAGATCATGGCCTTGGGCGATCAACTCCTGACAACTGGCCAGAATGAAACCGCGCTGCCTCCTGCACGCCTGACGGGTGAGCGCGCCCGAACGACAGGCCAGCTCAAACTTTTTGCCGCACTGATCCGAGATGGCTCGTGGGTGGACGCGGTGATCGACCGCGCTGACCCGAATCGTCAGCCGCTGCCCAAGCCGGACGTGCGGCGGATGAATCAATCGCTTGGTCCTGTGGTTGTCTTCGGAGCCAGCAATTTCCCCTTCGCTTTCGGAGCATGCGGCGGTGACACCGCGTCAGCTCTGGCGGCGGGAAATCCCGTCCTCGTCAAGGCACACACCGGACACCCGGCAACCAACGAATTGTTCGCCGCGGCTGTTCTCGCAGCTCTGCGGCAGACAAACCTGCCGACCGGGTTGTTCTCTCTGCTGCAAGGCTCAGGAACTAAAGTCGGTGCCGCGATGGTGAAACATCCGGCGGCGATGGCGGTGGGATTCACGGGATCTAAATCCGGCGGCTGTGCTCTTTTCGACCTGGCGGCCGCACGCCCCAGACCTATTCCCGTTTACGCTGAAATGGGCAGCTTAAATCCGTTCGTGATCCTTCCCGGCGCGCTGCGTGAGAGGCGCGACACCATTGCGGAGGGATTGGCCGGATCGATCACGCTCGGCGGCGGACAATTCTGCACCAAGCCGGGCCTGGTCTTCGTCCTTGATGGTCCGGATGCGGATGCCTTCGTTGCGAAGCTCACCGAAAAAATTTCCGCTGCCCCTGCATTCACCCTGCTCAACGCGGGCATCCAGAAATCATTTCACGAGATGACCGGAAAGTTTCAGCAGGTCGATCAAGTGAAGGTTCGCGTAGCCGGGGCGTGTACCGCGACAGCAGGCGCGACAGCATCGCTTTATGAGGTTACCGCTTCACGATGGATCAGTGAAGCGACTCTCCGCGACGAAGCATTCGGACCCGCATCGCTTGTGGTGCGATGTGAAAATGAACGGCAGCTTCTCGATGCCATCGAACTGGCCGGCGGCAACCTGACCGGCTCCATCCACACCGGCTCCGCGGACGATACCGAACTGGTGCGGCGAATCGTGCGGGTGTTTGAGCAAACAGTCGGACGGATCGTATTCAACGGCTATCCCACCGGCGTCGAAGTCTGCCACGCGATGGTTCACGGCGGACCTTATCCTGCGACCACCACGCCGGGCTTTACCTCAGTCGGCACCAGCGCGATACGCCGATTTGTCCGGCCTGTCGCTTACCAGAACACACCCGATGCCCTCCTGCCCGCGGAACTGCGCAACGCCAACCCGCGCGGTATCCTCCGCTTGATCGACGGGAAAGCGACCCGCGACAGTATTTGAACCCTCCTTCTTTTTTGTATCCCACTCATGACACGAAAAACTCATCGAACCAACAAGCATGATCCGCGCTTCTGGCTGCGCTATGGTGTCGCCCCGCAAGGCACGGATCGCGCCATCGCGGAAATTACCTCGCTGCGAGATCAAGGCCGCATCCACGGCGTGCTCGTCTTTGTCGGCGGGGTCGAGGAACGCGGCCCCGGACTCATCACACTCGATGAGCAGCGCCGCTGGCTGGATGAGGTACGCCCTCTCTTTGAGTTTTTTCGCAAACAGCGCATCCCCTGGGGACTCAACGTCTGGCAAACCATCGGCTTTACGCGCACGCAGCCGGGGTTACGGCGACCGGTGCCCTATCAACACATGATCGGGCACGACGGCACGCCTGCCGAAGAATGGGGATGTCCGCTCGATCCGCGCTTTCTTGAACATCTCGTCGAGATGTACGGCATGCTCGCGGCGGAGAAGCCGGACTCGCTGTGGATCGATGATGACTTCCGGTACTTCGGCCGTAATCCCGCACCGCTGGTCTGTTTCTGTCCGCTTCATCTGGAGGAAATGCGCCGCCGCACCGGCAGGCAATTCACGCGCGAGTCGCTGGTCAAAGCGATCGGCGATCCTTACGCGGAAGAAGGCAAAATTCGTTCGGCGTGGCTAAACATGCAGTACGAGTCGCTCGCTGACATCGCCAGCGGGATTCAGAAACGTGTCTCCCTGGAAAGTCCGCGCACGCATCTGTCGCTGATGACCGGCGCCATCGAGCATCGCTTTTTCGACGGTTGGGATTGGCCGGACCTCATCAAGCGACTCTGGCCCAAGGGTCGCGTCCGCATTCGACCGGGTTTTGGTTTCTATGCAGGCGGCGATCCAAGGCCGTATCTCTTCGGCACGACTCATCCGCGTCAGCAGCAGGCGCTCGTACCGAAAAACGCAGAGCTTTGGCCGGAGATCGAAAATTATCCGGGCGGAATCTTCTCCCGCTCGGCGCGCAGCATCCAGATGCAATTGATGGTCGCGTCGTTTTTCGGCATGGGTCGGGATGTGACGCTTTCCATTACCGGGATGATGGTCCCGCCGATCCGGGAGATTGATCCAATCTTCGAAGCGATCGAAGCCATCGAGCCGGTGATGAGTGCGCTGAATGCCGCCGTCGCCGCCCATCCACAGGAGGACGGCCTGCGGCTGCTCATGAGCGGCAGGATCGCGTATCACCAGGACTGGACGGGCGACTTGATCTGGCAATGGCCTCATCATCGTCCGTGGGACTACGTGTTACCCAACCTTGGATTCCCCGTCTCCTTCGCCCCGCGCGGGAAAGCAGTCTCCGTCGCCACCGGCGCAGGGCTGGCGCGTGCTCTAGGAGCCAAACGCATCACGGAATTGCTGCGAGAGGGACTCTATTGCGACGGATCATTTGCGTCGGCGATGAGTCAGATGGAGGGCCTGCCGATCCAACCGCGAGTCACCGGTATGACAGTGGCAGCAATGGAGGAAGTGACGGACGACTCCTTCGGCCGTGCGGGGGACGCCATCTCGCTGCGGCAGACGCCCAAACTTTTCACCATCGAGACTGGCGGTACTCCGGCGACAGGGCTGCCGGTGTCATGGTTCCTCGATCACTACGGCAAGCGCGTCACGCCGGGCACCGTGGTGTACGACGGCGGAGCAGCGGGTCGGCTCGCTGTCGTGGCGCTGGAAGGGCAACTGCTAACCGATCTGTGGACCTACTTCCGCGCCCTTGGCCGCAAACGGCAGCTTGAGGCGGTGCTGACCTGGCTGGGGAATGTCCCTGCGATCGCGTGTGACCATCCCGACGTTTATCCGATTGTCAGACGCAACGGATCAAGCTGGTTGATCGGAATGACCAACCTGCGGGACGATCCGTGGAAGCGTGTCTCCTTTGATTTGAGCGCAGCCAAGCCCCCCAGACGCGCTGCCATTCTGAACGCCAAGGGTGTGTGGAAGCCGGTGAAAATGAAAGCGGAGCAAACCAGCCGCGGACGAGTGAAAGTGACGCTGCCCGGTGTGCCGGTGACATGGCCCATGGCGGTATGGCGTCTGGAATAGCCGCGATCGCTCACGCAATGTCGTGCATCAGCGCGGATATCCGAAAACTCATGATCTCACGCCTGAGCGAGATATCCACGCAGCAGATCTTTCATCCCATTGAGGTCGTCGAGGTGCACCATCTCGGTGACGGTATGGATGTAGCGCGTCGGGCAAACCAGTGCCATCACCCGGCGACCTGCATTTTTCATCTGGATCGCATATCCGTCATTCCCGCCACGCGGCAAAATCGTGCGCTGCGTCTTGATCTTGTGGCGTTTGCCGATCCGTTCAAGCTCTTCGAGCAGTTCAAGATCGCTGATCATCGACGAGTCCATGACCAGTAAGCCCACCCCGTCGCCCTGCTTGCTGACGCGCTGATCTTCCGAGACACCCGGCGTATCTACACACAATGTCGTATCCAGCGAGATGGTAACGTCCGGCTCGATGGTATAGCTCGAAGTCCCCGCGCCGCGGCAGCCCACTTCCTCCTGCACGGTAAAGACGCAGTGAATTTCGCAATGATGCCCGGAGCCAGATTTTTCCAGCTCATGGAGCGCACGGATCGCAACCCAACTGGCGATACGATTATCCATCGCCTGACCGACCGCGGTTTTACCCACCACGTCAAACGTCGGGCGGATGACCACCATGTCGCCGACGTTCACACGCTTTTTCACGGTGTCACCCGGCAAGCCCAGGTCCACGACAAACTCACTGATCTGAGGCACCTTGTTCTTGTCCGCTTCGTCGGCAATGTGGATCGGCTTGCCTCCCGGATTCATGACGCCCGGCAGGTCGCGCGACGGATCGCGGGGATCGGGACAGACGGTGACGAGACGCGCGAATAAATTTCGTGTGTCAAATCCGCCGACGGGATTGAGACGCAGGAAGCCAGCTCCATCGATGTGCTTCACCAGAAAGCCGATCTGGTCCATATGCGCTGCGAGCATCACGCGGAGCGGGTTGTCCGCCTTCTTCCGGGTATTTTTCGCAGGTCGCGGCCGACGAACACAGATCAGTGAACCCAGCGGATCGGTGCGCACTTCATCGAAGAGGCCTTTGGTTTCCTGAATGATGAGTTCGCGAATGCGATGCTCACGGCCGGATACCGCGGCGGTCTTAATCAGTTTTTCGAGAAGTTCCATGGGGCGAAATGATAGAGGATGACAGGCGGAAGTTGTGAACCAACTCCGTGATGTGGAAATACCAGGGACGCATTGGAGGCATGGAAGGAAAGATTCACCTGGGTAATCTGGTGAGTTTGGAGGTTCCTCTCACGGTTTTTCATGGGATTTGGCAGTACCTACCGATGGGCATGCAAAGATACGGAAGCAATTTGGCGGTAATCGATCTTGACACCCGCCCGGTTGGCTTCTAGCTTTGATTAACCAGAGATGGCCCAAGCCGGGCTGTTTTCGGAGTCACGAGGTCGAACACCAAAGACCTCAGCCTCACGCCTACCCGAGTCGTCTCCCCCGACCATGATTAAAACGCCAAACCTCACGGGCGCGTTACCGCGCGCCCCGCGTTACCACTCATCCGTTGCGCGACGGATGGAGATGAGGTTGAGCCAATCACCATCATGACCACCACCACCCCCATTTCGACGACCGCACACCACCGCCACGCGGTCCGTACCTGGACCGACGAGAAAACCGGCCGCAGCGTGCGCCAGCTCACCGCAGGGGCAGACCACGCGGGACTGGGATATTTCCGTCTTCCGCGTCACCTGCCCGGCGGATGGATGATTGCTTACATTCCGAGTGCTGCGTTGATTCACCCCGACACCAACGAGCAGCACCCGCTGAACCAGCTCCACGGCAATTACCTTAAACTCCGCGTCTCGGATGGCGTCCTTTTCACGCTGGACCCTCGGACACGGGAACTTTTTTCCACGAAGCTACCCGACGGTGCGTGTGAGTGTATCGGGCAAGTTCCACCAGAGGTACCCGGAGCTGTCCACGACATCACTTGCGATGGCCGCAATGTCATTCTGCTCGATCTGCATCAATATCAGAATGCGTCTTATCCGTTGCCGAACACCAAAGATCCCGCCGTGTTCTGGAATTACTTCAAGCGTCCGCGCCACGGTCGGATGCTCGCCTACTCGCTGGACAACGGCAAAACGACCGAGCTTTACAAAGCGGACGATCATTGTCCGTTCCACGTTGATACCAGCCCGATCGATCCGACGCTCGTGCGATTCGCCATTGATCGCTTCGAGGCTTATGACCAGCGAATCTGGTCCGTGCGGACTGATGGCAGCGAGCTGCGAAAAATCCGTCCGCAAAGCTCCGGTGAACTGGTGACTCACGAGTTCTGGTGGTCCGGCGGAAAACATATTGGCTTTACCTACCAGGACCGGCGTAACGATCCGACCGCGCGCGACCTGCCCTGGGCGGAATACTCAAACTCACAAACACGGCTGGGTATTGCAGACTTAACCGGCAGGCAGGTTTATCTCTCCGACCCCGTCAACCACTACCACACGCACCTGTATTGCTCATTCAACGGTCAACTCGTGAGCGGATCAGGGACAGAGCACGGCAGCTTCGTTTACGCGGCGAGATTTGATTGGAAAAATCCCCAAATCAACTACGTACCGCTGGCGACGATCCACACACCTTACACACCCTTCGCCGGCCAGCATGTGAACTGCGACTTCTCGGCTGACGGCAGGTGGCTGCTCTACTCCGACACGGTACAGGACGGCACGATTCAGCTTTGTGCTGTAGGTGTGGATCTATGACAACCCTTTTCACCCCCCCCAGGCGAATACTTAAAAACAAGACGAAATCGCTGAGATTACGGACTTTCTTGACTGTTTTGCCGATTAACTAAAGGAAACATGCTGTGACCGCTCTGACATTGGAACCTCCGACCAACATGCTTGTCACCAACACCATTCGAACTTTCACTGACGAAAACACCGGCCGTGAGATTCGTCAGCTCACCGACATGGAGCACGGTGCGCACCTGAGCTACTTCCGGTACTTCAAGCAGCTTCCGGGCGGGAAGATGCTCGCCTACGCCAAGCACGCTCAGGGCAATGTGATCATTCTCGATCCTGAGAGCGGTGAGGTTGTCCGAATTCCTCATACCTTTCATGCACTGAAAGTGCGGGAGATCGACGGGCACATCTGGTTTATCCGCACGGCAGCGGACACGAGCAAGAACCGATCGGACCGCCGATACAGCCGTGAACTCTGGTCGATCAATCTCACGAGTGCCGCCGTGACGGAGCCGCGGCTTGTCGCCGCCATTCCTGATGATGTTCCCGGCGAAGTCGAAGACATCACGATCGACGGCAAGCACGTGATACTCCGCGAGTCGCATCAGGACTTGAAGGCATACCCGATCCCGACCACCAAGGACGTCCAGTCGATCAACCATTATTTCAGCCGTCCCCGGAAAGGCGCGATCTGGTCCTTCCATGTCGAAACCGGACAGGCGAACAAGATTTTCGAGAGCGAAGGACATTGCCCCCTGCACATCGACACGTCACCGGCTGATCCGGGACTGATCCGCTTTTGCCGCGACATGATCGAAACACAAGGACAGCGAATCTGGACCGTGCGCATCGACGGCAGCGATCTGCACGCCATTCGACCACAGGAACGCGGCGAGATGGTCACCCATGAGTTCTGGTGGGCTGATCCTAACTACATCGGTTACACGTATCAGGATCGACGTCAGGACCCAACGGTGCTCACGCACCACTGGGCGGAGTATGCGATGGCACAGACGCGACTTGGAATTTCCGATCTGAGCGGACGCGAGGTTTTTCTGTCCGATCCGATCAACTGCTACCACTCGCACCTGTACATGTCACCCGACGGGCGCTTCGTCAGTGGTGAAGGCACTCATGACCACAGCTACGTCTATGCGGCTGCCTTTGACTGGCGCAATACAAAGCTCGACCTGATCCCGCTCGCCACGATCCACACGGATTACGTGCCGTTCCGAGGCCAGGGCGTCGATTGCAATTTCTCGGCGGACGGCCGGTGGCTCATCTATGCCGACAAGATCGGCGGCTCGAAAGTCCATCAGCTTTACGCGGTGGAAACAGAGCTTTGATCGGCCTCCACAGCAGCGACAGGCACACAGCAGCGAGCGACTAAGGTTGCCCGCTGCAGAGATCGTTGTTTTAATGCGCTGCTCAAAACCTCAGGAGCATTCCCTTGGCTGATGCCATCCCTCAAAAGCTCGATAACGTGTCCGTGACATGCAAGGCCAATATTTATTTCGACGGCAAGGTTGTCAGCCACTCCGTCCACATCGGTGGAAAAAAGAAGACGCTGGGGCTGATCTATCCGGGTACGTTCAAGTTCAACACAGACGCGCCGGAGAAGATGGAGATGACAGCCGGTTCGGCGCGGGTGAAACTCGCAGGGCAGAAAGACTGGACGACCTATCCGGCGGGCACATCCTTCCATGTTCCGGGGAAGTCGTACTTCGAGATTGCCGTCGAGAGCGGCATCGCCGAGTACATCTGCTCCTTTGAGTGAAACGGCTTTGAGCGCGAAATCGGAGATCAGGTATTGAGATCGCCGACGCGATGATCGCCATAGATGAAACGGGCGTCCACGGAAATCCGAGCAATTGCGGTGATGCCTTTTTCGATCTCCGGGGTCAGCCCCTCAAACTTCAATCCGAGATCGTGTTTGAAGAAGCCGACTCGTTTGATCCACATCACACGCGCCTGCACAGTCTGTTTGCCGACCAGTGAGGTGAGCGTGACCTCGTGAACTTCACCCTTCTTAACCATGAGTCGGCCGCGGCGGCGCACGCGCATGCCGGTGCTGGAAAGGTCCTGTACATCACCGAGCTTGCACTTGAGTAGTTCGACCCGCAGCCGGCCACGGATACGGTTGTCCTGCTTCTTAGGTGCGTCGGCAATAAACGTCACTGGATTCGTTGGCGGTCGCACAGTGCGAGTATCGGGTAAATCATTGAGCGACTTGATGAATGAAACGCGAAAATAATGCCTGAAATCGAGAATTATTGACCACTGCTTGACGAAGCTGGAAAAACTCTGATCCGACCATTTCAACGATAACCGTTTCGCGGCGGTTTCCCGCTTGTCCGCCCCACCTATGCCATTAAGTGTCCCGCCTAACGCTCCGATGAAAACGGAGTGAAAGTGTCCTCGCGCAGGCTCCGCGCCGAGCGACGGGCGGATCCAGGAGACGGGAAATGGACAAGGCCAGTGCCATCGGGCTCTTTATTGGATTGACGTGTCTTGGGATCGTCTTTTACGAGTCGTCCCACGGCAACTTCATGATGTTCTATTCGCTCGAAGGACTTCTCATGGTCGGCGGAGGTTCAGTCTCCGTCTGCTTCATGGCCATGCCGATGAGCAAGCTCAAGTCCGTCGGCGGCTGGTTCAAGTCGTTCCTGTTTCAGAAAGGTCGCAGTGCGGTCGAGGTCGTGCAGATCATGACCGACCTGGCGGAAAAGGCACGCCGTGACGGCATCCTCGCCCTCGAATCCGACGTTGCCAGAATCAAAGACACCGACCCGTTCCTCGTCAAAGGTCTGCGCATGGCGATCGACGGCATGGACCCCGCCGCAATCGAGTCCACCCTCCGTATTGAAATCCTCGCCATGCAGGAGCGACACAAGGCAGGCAAAAAATTCTTCGACCTCATCAAGCTCTACGGCCCCGGCTACGGGCTGGTAGGAACGCTCGTCGGTCAGATCGGTATGTTCGGCAACCTCGAAGGCGGCTCGATCGGCTCGATGGGTAAGTCGCTGGCGATCGCCGTTTGCGCGACGATGTACGGCACAGTCGTCGCTAACGCCATCTGCGGTCCCATTGGGGACAAACTCGGAATGCGCTCCGCCGAGGAAATCCTCAATCGTGAGATGGTGCTCCAGGGCGTGATGTCGCTCCAGGCGGGTGACAATCCCCGGCTGACCCTCGAAAAGATGACCGCGTTTATCCCGATGTCCGGCCGCTCACAGCTCAAGGCTGCGGCGTAAGGAGCGAAGATCGAGCCATCCTGTTTTCACGCAGGATGACGCAGTTCCGGTGAAATCCAAACCTTGAACGTCGAATCATGGCTGAAAAGCACGACGAACATCACGACAAGAAAAAAGGCGGCCACGCTCACAGCGGCGGCCACGGGGGCGGGCATGGCGGCGGCGGTCACGAGGAGCACGAAGGCGCTCCCGAATGGCTGATCTCGTTTGCTGACAACGTGACGCTGATGATGGGCTTCTTTGTCATCATGCTGGCGATGAACATGAAACCCGCTGAGACCGGCGGCGGAGGCGGTGCGGCAGGCGGCGGAGCCGGCCAACCCGATGCTATCGACCTCTCCATCGCGGTGCGCGAGGCTTTTAATAATCCCGTCAATCTCAACTCCATGAACCCTTCCGATCTCCCGCTCATCCAGCGGTTGCTCGAACGCAAGGGTGCAACGGAAATTCAGGAGCCCGGCCCGCGCGGTGATGATGCGGACCTCTCATCCATCCGTCCGGGTGATTACCACCAGCTCTCCGGCGCGGTGCCGTTTGAGGATGGATCAACCACGCTGACAAGCTCCGCCGAGGCAACACTGGCAGACATCGCCAGTCACATGAGGGGATTGCGGCTGGTGATCGAAATTCGCGGCCATGTCAGTGCAGCAGAGGCGTTTCAGGCACCGGATCGCGCGATGTCTCTGTCGTTTGAACGAACGATGACCGTCGCCAAAGCATTAGCGGAGGCGGGGCTGGATTGGAAGCAGATGCGTCTCATCGCTGCGGGTGACAACGAGCGACTCAAGCCGCTCGTCTATGATCGCAGCGGTCAGAGGCGTAATCAGCGGGTCGAGGTCATCGTAACCAACGAGACGATGAACGACTCCTCATCCAACGAAGGGCTTAATCCACTCAAAGTTCCGGAAACCGGAAGTGCGCCAGCACCTGCTACTGAATCGAGAGCCTCATCGAATGAGTAGCCGGCTCCGCGTCTTACCCGCATCAGCCTGCAATGCCCCTGGCATCATGCGTTCTGTTTAGGCTCAAACCGAACGGTTCGCGGTTTGCGGCGCCCAATGAAGTAAATCACGTCCTCGCTGCCGACTTGCTGATATTTTCCATTCTCATCGCGCTGGAGAATCGCTTCGGTGCGTTCGCGTTCAAACTGCGGTTCGAAGTTTGCGGCCAGGAAATATCGCAGTAAATCACCATCGATCCGCAGCGGATGGGCTGCGTCGTAGTGGTGATCCACCTTGCTGGCGACCTCGTCATGCGTGTACAAGCGATCCTGAAAGACCAGGTATCCGCCAACCTGGGTCGTGGTGAGAATCCTTTCAAAAACCGCTTCAATGTCGTAACAATGCTCGATGACGTTGATAATCACCACCAGGTCGTAGCGATCGTCCGTCGGCATCGCTTCGATGGCGGAGTCGATCATCCGCTTAATAGGCAAAGTATGCCCGCTGGTCAGCCGGCGGTGCCAATTCGGATAGCGACGCCACCAGCGAAAAGAATCGATCGGCTTGCGCAGAAACTGCGGCACATGCAGCCACGCGGAATATTGCAGACGCAGGGCGTTCTGGTCATAACCGCAGTGCGGATGGCTCAGGTAGCGGGCTATCAGCGGATCGAGCAGCGTTGTCTGCTTGACACGGCAAACGTCGGCAATCAGTCGCATGTTGGTAAATGGTCCGCAGCCCAGCTCGATGGCGTTCTCAAACTGCCGGCCACGCAGCGCACGATAGCCGTTAAATCCCTCGAAATGTCCTTCGTTGCGATCGCTGTCGGCGGTGATGCTGTGGTGAAACCAGTGTGTGTGCTCTGCCTGCTGCGCCTTTTTCCAGCGAGTATGGTCCACGCGCGTGACGCCGCGGCCATTGGTGAGATAAGCCCGGTCATTTTCCTGGGCAAGCCGCTGACGGGCTTCCTCGCCGTGGAGAATATTGACGTTCGAGTCGATGTGTACGTATTGAGACATGCGATTAAGAATCGGCATTATCGATTTGGATTCATTCCCGATAAGCCGATAACACGTTGCATTCTGGTTATCGGTATCTCGGCACATCCCCACAGGAATGATCCGAAGCCTTATCATTCGGCCGCATGAAAAAAGTCTTGCTCTATTCCGCGCTGCTCGTGCTGGGTCTCATCGCCTCGCAGCTACTGCCCGGAATTTTCGGTGATGCCTACAGTGCCGCGAATCTGCCGATCAAGCTCGCCACGATGTTCTGCCTCGCATTCATCATGATTCATGTCGGCTATGAGTTTGAAATCGACAAGCGAAACCTCCGCCCCTACGCATGGGACTACTTTGTAGCGGCAACTGCGGCGGCGTTTCCGTGGATCTTCTGCACGCTCTATTTCATTTACGTCCTGGCGCCCGCGGAGCTATGGAACAGCGGCGAGTTGTGGAAGGAATCGCTTCTGGAGGCACGGTTCGCCTCCCCCACTTCGGCGGGTGTGCTCTTTTCCATGCTCGCGGCGGCAGGACTGGCGGCCACATGGGTTTTCCAAAAGGCGCGCGTGCTGGCGATCTTCGACGATCTGGACACTGTGCTCTTCATGATCCCCCTTCAGATGCTCATGGTCGGCATCCGCTGGCAGCTTGGGATCGTCGTACTGATTATCGTGGTTCTGCTCTGGCTGGCCTGGCGCTACCTGCACGCATGGATGATCCCTATCTCCTGGCCGTGGGTCTTTGGCTACGCTGCAGCGATCACACTCGCCTGCGAAAGCGTCCTGCTGCTCAGTGAGCGAATCGACAAACAGGTAACGATCCACATGGAAGTATTGCTGCCCGCTTTTGCGCTCGGCTGCATGATGGCCCGACCGCGCGGAGCTGACCCGCATCAGGATGATGCGCTCGAAGGACATGAAGAAGGCCCGGAAACCGCACGCGAACAGCAAGTTTCAACGATTATCTCTGCGCTTTTCATGGTGTTCGTCGGCCTCTCCATGCCCGCTATCACCACGGCAACCACAGACAGTCATGCTGCAGCGGCAGTGCCGGACACCGTTACCGCGCATGAACCCTTTCCCGGCTGGAGCATGGTTGCGATTCACGTGCTGGCCGTCACACTGATTTCAAACATCGGCAAGATGTTTCCCGCGTTGTGTTATCGCAGGCAAGCATCGCTGCGCGAACGGTTGGCTCTATCCGTGGCGATGTTCCCCCGCGGCGAAGTGGGCGCGGGCGTACTCGCCATTTCAATCGGCTACGGCATCGGCGGAGTGTCGCTGACCGTCGCGGTACTGAGCCTGGCGTTGAACCTCGTCTGTACCGGCATCTTCATCGTGATCGTAAAAAAACTAATCCCGCCCAACCGTACCCTGACTAACCCCGCTGCGTGATCTCGCAGAGATAGTCGGTTATGGCTTGACCTCTGTTGTTTGTAAGTTAGTTTGATTGGATCGTGCTCAGGGCGCGACCCGTCCGCGGGAAGGGTTTAACCCACCGTATGCATTGCGATTGAACATCCGAACCATTTTCCAACCCGAATCTGCGGACACCGGGAACCAGGGAAAGGGTTCACTATGGCCGACTCCAATTCGCCGCATTCCTCCCGCCATCTGCACGGGAGGAAACGCCTTCCGGTCAATCCTTCCGCTGAACATCTTCGCAAACAAGCCAAACGTCGCAGTAAGTCGGAAGGCTTACAACTCAGCGAAGCTCAACAGAAGCTGGCCACCGAGTACGGATGCCGAAATTGGGCCGAGCTGATGCACATGGTTGAGAATATGGGTCGTAACGCAACCACACTGATCGGCGATGGGAACTCACGATTTGAGCCATTGCCGACCGTGGTACGCCAACGCGATCTCGATGCGGTGCGTCGTATTCTGAAGTCAGGTGAATTTACACCGCATGATCTTGATGCAGGCCTCGCACATGCAGCCTGGTATGGCGGCGACGCTCCAAGCGTGCTGGAGGTCCGTAAACAAATTTTCGATCTGCTCCTGGAATACGGTGCCGACCCGGACGGTCAGTACGGCAGTAACTACGGCCCCATCGTTTTCGGCTGCGGTGAGTGCCTCTCACTTGAAGGCTTGACCTGGCTGATCGAAGCGGGTTGCGATGTGTCATTTCCGCCTGTCAACACCAAGTACGGCAAGCAGTGTGCCTTGTCATACGTATTGGGTACCTATGCTCGCGGCAACAACACCACCAAACACCGGATGATCGACCTGCTGCTGCAGTCTGGAGCTTTCATACCTTCCGAGATTACACCGGCATTACTGGCGATCCATCGTGGAGACGCGAATGAGTTAAGAAGACTCATCGACGCGGCCCCTTCTCTGACGCAACAGACCTTCCACGACATGCCCTATGGGAACATGCTGCTGGCTGGCGGCACCCTGCTGCACTGTGCCATTGAGTTCAATGAAATCGAATGCCTCGACCTGCTGCTGGACTGCGGCGCGGACATTAATGCGCGGGCTGAAGTGATCGATGGCATAGGCGGACAAACACCCATATTTCATCTCATTGCGACCAATCAGGATGATGATTCAACGCTGCAACATCTGATCAAACGACTCGGACGGAAGATTGATACAAAAATTGCTGCGACCTTCCGTCTGTCAAATGGAGAACGACTCGTCCAACCGGTTACTCCATTGGAGTATGGGGTCATCTCCGCTGATCCGAAGCGTGAATCATGGCAACGAGCACGTCCGCAAGTCGTGTCCTTGCTCCTCGAAGCTGGTGCCGATCCCAATCAACGTGGAGCCGATGGAGATGCGCTTCTCTGCCGAGCTGCGGAAACTGGACCGGTAGCAGTCGTGGAATTATTGCTCTGTCATGGTGCTCGTAATTGGATCGCCGATGGACACGGCAAACTCGCGATAGACCGAGCACGTGAAGGGGCAGCCAAGGACAAAGACACGATAATCACGCTGCTCAGTGACGTGAGGATTCTGGATCCCGATTTTCGAGCCGCAGTAAACGCTATCGATTCGGGCGATGAAACCGGACTGAAGGTACTTCTTCGCCAGCGGCCGGAATTGGTGCGTATGCGTGCCGAAGAGGAGGGCTGGTATGCTGGCCCCTACTTTCGCCATCCCACTCTCCTGCACTTCATTGCACAAAACCCACATCGAGGTTCCAGAAAGGTACCGTCGAATATCTGTGATATTGCTCAAGCGATAATCAACGCAGGAGCTGATGTCTCAGCGACCACCGAGGACAATCAAGGCAGTTCAACACTGGCGTTGATGGCGTCCTGTTCGATCCTCAGAGAACAGGGGCTTCAAATTCCACTCATTGAATTGCTTGTCAAAAACGGTGCTATTCCTGATGAGGGTATGGACGCTGCCATCAGTCAGCACGAGACAATCGCAGCAAACGTGCTACTACGGCTTGGAGCAAGGCTCACCCTGTTATCCGCCGCCGCTTTGGGTCAGATTGTCGAGCTTAAACACCTGTTGTCACAACAACCCACAGAGGCCGCTCGCCTCACGGCAGCCCAGGCAGCAGCCACTTACGGACAGGTTGTAGCCATCCATCTGCTTCTGGACAGCGGGCTAGATGTGAACGCCAGGCTGCCACATCCTTATGCTCCGACATTACTGCACCAGGCTGCCTGGTACGGCCACCGCTCGTTGGTAAACGAACTACTCTCACGCGGAGCGGACCCATCGCTGCGTGATTCCCAGTTTCAAGGAACACCAGGGGATTGGGCTAAGCACAATGGCCATTCAGAAATTGCGGAAATACTTAAATCCCGACAATAAACGGATTGCTGCGGTGAGATGACGCATCTTCTATCTTTGAAGAATGCGTGCTTGAACCTTTACCGGGTTTCTGCACTTTCGACAAATCAGTTTCCGCGCTGAAGCCCGGTGACGGGACACCGACCAGCCGCACGTCGTGCAACTGACGACGTAAGCCCCTAAACGTCGCGGGGGCGAAACCACTTCCGTATCGTCGTAGCACCGCTTGGGATTGGCACCGATCTCACGACACTTGGCTTTCCATCGGCTGCCGTGACCATCGCCTGGCGTCAAGGCGTGGGCGATCTCATGAAGGAGCGTATCGCGGACCTGCTCCGGAGAGTTAAGGAAAGTCAGATGCCGTGAAAGCGTGATCTGTTTTCGTCCCGGCTTGCAGGAACCAAAGCGACGTCTGGCGTGATCGAAGCAAAACATCCATCCACTCAGACCATGCTGCCGCATCAGTTCGACCGCGAGCTGTCGGGCGTCAGTGAGGTCCATGGTTTCTTGATGGTAGCTGCAAAGCTCGCGTCTGCTGCGGACAGATAGGCATCCAGACTGCGCTGCAATGCGAATCATTTGAGACATCGCGAATGAGTACGGCATTCCGACGAGTTATCGGAAATGGCTGACCCGTGTTATTGAGGCCAAAAGCGATGAATGACGCATAAGTGGTGCATTATACGACTAGAATTTGGTCGCATTTTGATACGAAAGTTTTATCGTAACACATTGTGTAAATAGGGTTTACGACAACACTCACCCGCAGAATAAGCCATATTTTTGCAAATATTTGTAATTTCAATTCTTATATCGATGAAAATCGCAGTTGGTTATGAAATAAGCCTGTCTTTTGTCGCGTCGTAAGACATTTTTTATTTCTCGAAATATTTTTGAACTCTAGTTGTGGCCATGACTTACCGATCTCTTTTCGGACGCGCCTTCGGCCTGGCACGGGCCATGCTTTTACACATGCGTCCTCACGGAGAGGTGAGAGACAAACTTAGGAGAGTTGTCATGGCTATCGCGACCCAAACAGATGTGATGATGGTGGCTCCTGGCGAAATGATCAGCGAAGGGCTGACTGACGCGGCCGAGCGTAATAGCTGGCCTCTGGTCAGCGGCGCGGCGATCAAGACGCTGCTGCGCGAGGTCGTGACCCGCGGCCCGAAGGTCGTCGTTGTTCAACTCAGCAATGCGCTGATTGAGCAGACGATGTCTCTCATCGAATCTCTCCGCGTGCTCCGCCCGGGCATCCGTATCGTGGCGGCAGCGACTCACCACCACGAAATCATCGAGCAGGTCAGCCGATGTGCCGGCGTCACGATGTACTTGCCGCACGCGGCTGACGTCAGCCGTCTTGAGGAGGCGATCTACTCCCTCGCCACCACGCCCGCCATCGAACCTGGCATTACCGATTCCGAACGCTCGACCGCAACCAGCCGTCGCAGCTCCCGTCTGCAAACGGGAATTTCCCGCCTGGGTATGGCTGGCATGATCTTCATGGCTTTCATGCTCTCGCTGATGGTCGGCACCAATAACAAAGCCAACGCCGCGGCCATCGTGCTCAGCGATAAGGCGTCCAAGGCCTACTTCAATCTCGACGGCACCGCGATGACGCCGAGTGACTACCAGCCCAGCGTTGCCGCACCCATCGGGCTCTACGACCTCCAGCGCTCGCAGTACATTCTCGGCCAGCCGGTTTCGCCTCCGCTCCATGACGTGAATCAACAGTGGTTCTGGTATCGCGTCGGCAACGGCCCGGAACGTCAGGTCAATGACGCCAATCTGACCCGCGTCTCCACCTTCGCCTACGACACCAACCCCAGCGTTGATACCGCCAACGATCGGCTCGAAATTACCTACCAGGAAAACGGGGCTAACCCGCGATTCCAGATCATGATTCAGTACGATCTCATCGGCGGCCCGCAGTACTCACACACCGTCGGCGTCAGCAGAACGATCTCCGTCATCAGCTTGACGGGATCAAACCTGAACTTCCACATTTTCGACTACTCGGACCTGACCCTCGGTTATGCCTACAACAATGCTGAGGAAAACAACATCCACCCCGACCTGGGGCAATTCCTCAACTCCGACGGCTCAACGGTCAGGCAGTGGGATAACGACGGTGACTTCAACCCTGCTCTGGATCCCCCTAACGGAAACTACGAGTCGTATGCACGACGTGACTCGGATTCACAGACCACGACTCTGACCGACCCGGACCACTTCTCCATCTCGAAGAACGCCGGTGCGGGCAACATTCTGTCGAGCTTGAACAACGGCTCCGCTACGACTCTCTCTGACAACATGACGACCAATGGCGGGCTGCCTGCGAACCTGGCCTTCGCTTTCCAGTACGACTTCATCCTCGGTCCCGGCCAAGGCTGGATCGGCGGAGCCAACCTGCTGATCGTCCCTGAACCCTCCAGCTTCGCGGTCATGGCAGGAACAACCATCGCCCTGGCACTCATACGACCTAACCGAAAGCGATACAAGCAACAGCACTTTGCTGCAGCCTGATTCGCTCCAAGCGACCTCGATAAGACTGACGAATCACGACCCGAAACCTGACATCTGAATAACGACTTTGCAGTGCTAACTCTCTCCTTTTGCTCTCTCTCCTTTGTCCTTGTTGGACAAACCTGCCGTTCCTGGTCGCCACCGCGAGCGGCACTTAAAGTGAACCGGTTCTCTCCACCGGTGTCTGAGAAACGAGTTCGGTAACCGGCGGGGTCAGACCTCTCCCCTGACCTCGCCCGTCTGGGAATCAGAAAGAAAGATCGATTCACCTTAACGACACATCAGGACTCACACCCATGACCACCCTCTCAAACACAACTCACCTGACCTCCTACCGCAGCATTGATGTGATCACCGCGGATCGCTCGCAGACCCGCCGCCATAAGCAGACCCTTGCCATCCTCGCATCCTCCACCGAGCCTACCTGGGTGAAGCTGCTCGCCGTGCTGGGATTCAATCCGGTTCGTCAGCGTGCTTTGCGCCGTCTGTCTGCTCGTGGATGAGAGCACTCCGACCGACCGCGTAACACACTCCAGTAACTACAAAAGATTCCGCGGATCTGGAGCAGTAAATACGTGCAGCTCGCCAGTGTGAGCACGATTACTGCTTGAGAGGTTGCCCAACGCCGCCACATCACCGCTTATGCGCCGGCCAGCCGACGGAGTTGATCTTTCTGAATCGCGGCGGCGATCAATCCCAGCCCCGCCTGTAAGCCATTCTGCCCATGTCCGCGAGGAGCTTCGACAGCATGAAAGCCATAGCGTTTCATGCGGCTGCCGGTTTCCATCATGTTCTGAACCCGTGCCTTGCCGGCGCAGGCGATCTCTCGATATTCAAGCTCGACCTCAAGCGTATCGCCGACATGAAAATCGCTCGCGGATAAAACCCCAAAGCCTGTTGCGCTGACATCGACTAATTGGCACATGCCGTCGCCTGCGACGCGGGCTGGAATCTTTGTTGTCCCAACAGACACGCGCAACGACTCGCGGTTCTCTGCGGAGATCGGCTCACCCGTGCAGGTGAACGCAACCAGCGGTTTTTGACCTTCCTGACAGGGCAGAATCGCCTGCACTACGACTGCCTGCTGAAGGAACTGCCGATTCGTCTGGGCGTGGGCAAAAGCATTCGCACCGACTTCGACTGCGAGCGGCTCGTCAAACTGCGCAACAAATGACTCGCTGTCGCACTCGACGATCAGTCCTTGAATCAGGACGCGATCCCTTGACTCTGCCTGCGGGTCGGGAATCCAGATAAATACGTCTCGGTGTTGCATGAGCATGATGGTGCCTCCGAACCGCGCCTCCAACATTATCGGCGGGATTCGCAGGGCTATTCATGCGACGACAAACAGGGGCAAGGATTGGAAAAGAGCACCGCTTAAACGTGATATCTGATCCGCGAAATATCTGGATTTCACGGTTACTGGAGGTCTAGCTGCAGGTTTTATTTGCCGGACAGCACGACCCAGTCCTCGAGCAGCGGCTGGCGTTTCCAGAGTAACAGCGGTTCCACCTTTTGAGCGGCTTGGGGCCATTTCTGCATCTGAGTTTCCCAACCCGAAGCGGTCGTAATAACAACCCCGTGCGGGTGTGCTGCGAGCCATGCGGGAAACTCATCAGTTGTCAACCTCGGAACCGATGCGCGGTTGTAAAACTCCAGCGAAGCGTCACGGGTCTGTACAAAAGCTAACTCCAGTGGACGCGATTGTCCCAGATGATTTTCCAGGCTGGTGACCAGTCGATCGTATTCGTGCGATGCGGTGATGGAGTCTTCGATTTCAAAGCCCCACATCCAGCAGCAGGCAAGCACGATGAATATGGCGATCATCGCGGGGGCACGTGTCTGCGGACGACGGCGGGCGTTCCGCCAAGCCCAGATACCAACCGCAACCACGCAACCCAGCGGCCACAACAGCAAGGCGAACAGAGGACCAAAACGCCAACTCATGATGATGATCCCGACGAGGAATCCGATCGCTGCGATGACGGTGAACGGCTCGACGACCCAGGGCAGACGGATGTTTGGATGAGGTGTTTCGTCTTCGCGTTCCAGCCAGCGTTGAAGCGTGCCCGCTGCCAAGAGTGCCATAGGCGGGCAAAGCGGCAGCAGATAACTCGGCAGCTTTCCGCGGATCAGCGAGAACATCACAAAAGGAACGATCACCGACAGTACCCAGAGCACGGATGGCTCCGCACGGCGCGCCATCTCCCGCGCCCGCGACCAGGGAAAATTGATTCCCGGAAGATTCATCAACATGGTGGCGGGGAAGAGTCCTCCCGCGAGGATCGGGATGAAGTAGTAGATCGGTTCGTTGTGATCACCTCGACCGCGCGCCCGATCGACCATTTCGTGCTGCCAGATCTGAATGGCAGCAGGATCGAGATGCCACACAAGCCCCGCCCACAGTACGAGTGGAATGAGAGAAAGCGTAAACCCCAGCGGGATCCGCAAAGCTCGCATATCGCGCCACCGTCCCGCCAAGCCGAGCCAGATCAGCAGCAGAGCCAGCGGCACCCATGCAACCGGCCCCTTGGTAAGCAGCCCCAAGGCCACACCCAGCCACGCAAAGACCGGCCAGCGTTTGTCGGCAGGTTCCCGCACGGCAAGAAAACCGAACATGAGCGTCATCCACCAGAACAAGCCGAGCAGTGCATCGGTGAGCGTCAGCCTTGCAAGAGCCAGATGCATCGGCATCAACGCCATCACGCCGGTGGCCAGACAAGCAAAGCGGTTTCCTCGTAATCTTCGCGCGAATCCAAACACCAACAGCAACGTGAGGGAACCCGCCAGGGCTGAGGGCAGACGCACCGCAAGTTCATTGACCCCAAAGGCGCGGATACATGCTGCTTCAAGCCAGTAGGTGAGCGGCGGCTTGGTCAGATGCGGATGGTTTTCATAAACCGGAACCAGCCAGCCGGAGCCGGACGCCATGTTCATACTGACGACGGCATACCGCGCCTCGGAAGGACTCTTCAACGGATGATCCCCTAGACTGAACCAGATCATCCCTATACACAGCGTCAGAAACAGAGGTATGGACAAACTGCGCACCGCGTCGGGGACGATCGACTTGGCGCGAGACAAGACTGGCGCTTCTGGATCGCTGTACGCTGGCGCATCAACCTCAACTACATCATTCGGATGATGCCATTTCATAGATCGTGGTGTGTCCGGGTGGCGGCTGATCCAAATTCGTCGCCCTGCTTCTGATATCGGTTATCCATGCTCAAACGCAACGTATCGGCGGTGATATTAGGCAGCGCAGCGTGAACGGTGTGGCTATGGAAGATCAGGCAATCTCCCAGACGGTAGGCCGAGGCATGCCACTCATCTCCCCCGGTGTTATCGAGGTCGGACGGGAGCAGCCCCATGCCCGCGAACTTGTGTTCCTTGTTGAGCGAGTGTTCAAGGAATCCGCGTTTGTGCGATCCACGTAAAACCTTGACGCCTCCAACTTCGATGGGAACATCACCGATGGGCGACCAGATGGTGTAAGTGTCGGGAGTTCCGCGAATGTACTGCCAATCCTGATGTGCGGGTGTGGTCTGGGCCGCGTTCTGCGGGAAACTGACTCGTCCGATGTGCATGCGGTGCATCATCACCGGGCCATCGACGATTTTTCCAATGATGTCAAAGTAGAAACGGTCTTCAGGCAGCGCGTTGAATGCGGGATGATTCACAATCCGCTTGTAGATCGTCATGTACTCCTGATCGCCTTCCCCAAACGGGCCGGCTCCGGACCATTTACCTTCCATCAAATCGTGCTTGCGCGTTTCCACCCAGCCAGCCTCGGCGCAAATCGTCAGCATGGCGCGACGAACGGCAAGAATCTTTTCCTTCGGTCCCATACCCTGAAAAAACAGGTAGCCATCCTCCTGCATTCGCTTGCGGAGTTTCGCAGGATTTTCAAAGTCGGCGTTGGATGTTTGCAGAGGGCGAAGGTCTTGAGCAATCGGCATGTCGGCGACTCCAAGCGTTATCGTATAGTTCAAGTTCAGGCGATTATCATACGCTTCAATGCCAGACAAAAGCAGACGTAGGATGAATTACGACGGCACCATGCAACCCGTTCACGGATGGCGTCGGGATAACGTCAGCCCTGAAAAACTAATTTCACAGCAACGGCTGAAGAAGTTGCCGATAATTACTTGATTGCTATAGTTCATCCACCCCACTAAACCAGAACTGCCTCTGATTCGTTGATACAGCCAGCCAGCCTCAAAAAAATGGAACCCCCACTGCCCCAGGACGGGGCCCACGGAGTGCTTAAGTTGCAACTATTCAAATCGGGTGTATTCCACCCGTCGATCGATCCCACCCACCGCCGTCCGGATTGGGCGGTCATTATTGCGTTCATCGCGCTGCATGTCGGCTGCCTCGCTGCGCCGTTCACCTTTACATGGAGTTCCCTTTTCCTTGCGCTGGGGCTGATCTGGTTATGCGCGGGAATCGGGATCACGCTCTGCTACCACCGGCTGCTGACTCATCGTTCGTTCCATACACCCAAATGGTTTGAGTATGTGCTGACTGTCATCGGTACGCTCAACTGGCAAGGCGGCCCGATCAAGTGGGTCGGCGTTCACCGCCTGCATCACCGTGATTCTGATCTGCCCGGCGACCCGCACTCACCCAACAATGGCTTCAACTGGGCTCACATCGGTTGGATGCTTTACAAAGACCATAACGACTTCAAGCCCCGCGAAGCTGCCAAAGACCTGATGCGCGATAAAGTCACCAAGTGGCTCGACGATTACTTTTTCCTGCCGCAGTTTGCCTTGGTAGCGATACTCTACGGCATCGGATACTCGATTGACCGAGCACCGTTCGGGTTGGGTTTTTCGTTTGTGATCTGGGGCGTCTGCGTGCGCACCGTGGTGGTCTATCACGGCACATGGCTGGTGAACTCCGCCAGCCACATCTGGGGCTACCGCAACTTTGAGACGACCGATCAATCTCGGAACAACTGGTGGGTTGCGGCACTCTCCTTCGGAGAAGGCTGGCATAACAACCATCACGCATACCAGCGCTCCGCAGCGCACGGCCTGCGCTGGTGGGAGCTGGACATGACCTACCTCACGATCCGCTTCCTCGCATTGTTCGGCCTGGCGACGAAAGTTGTCGTGCCCGAGGCTGAGGTGCCGCGCAGCCGCCTGCTCCGCATCCGTGATCGTGTCGCCGCCCGCGCGACCGAGCGCCGCGTCCGCCATCTTGACACCACGCCGTTGTCTTGGACGCAACGGATTCTGCAATTACTGGCGGTACGGTCGTAACCTTCGACTAGCCCGCTCCCGGAACCCATCGGCCCCGCAGCACGCCGATTTCCCCTGTGTCCACAGATCTACACGCTCTCCATCGTCATCGACAATGGGGATTCGATTTTGAATTACTTGCACTTTGCCTTTCTCTCATTACCATCGGCGAACTCATTTTCCTATCCAATACCGAGGTAACCCGTGAATATCACCGCAGGACTGCTCGATCGCATCGTGCTTCAGCGCAACAATCGAAACGTCTCCGATGCCGAATTTTCCGGTGACACTCAGGCTGCTGGCGATGTCATCGTGCGCGTCACCAAAGGCGGGAAAAAGGTCAAGGGCTTTGACGGCAAAGTAGTGGGCAAAGCATCGAATGGAAAAATCACAGGAAGACTTACCGGGCTGCCGGCGGGCGGGCCTTATGACGTGGTTGTTGCCGTCGTAGGTCATGGTGCTAAGGCGCAGACCTCGGTCGCTGACAAACAGAGGATCAAAAGTGTTCTCGTTGGCGATGTGTGGATCGCGGCAGGACAGTCAAACATGCAGGGGTGCGGCAATGCTCAATATCGTGCCAAACCCGACCCGATGGTTCGCGCGTTCTACATGGATGATCACTGGGCGACTGCGGTCGATCCGATCCACCAACTCAACACTGCTGTTGACTCTGTCCATAACGGCGGGATACGCACCGTGGCGACTGCTCCCAATCCCAAAGGAGTTGGCCCTGCGATCCACTTCGCTCAGGACATGTACCGACGCACCCGCGTGCCGCAGGGCATCATCGCCTGCGCTCACGGCGGCACCTCGATGTCGCAGTGGGATCCCAAGCTCAAGTCAAAAGGCGGTGCATCGCTTTACGGCGCGTCCATGCGCAGGCTGGAAAAGAACGGCGGGAAAATTGCCGGCGTCATCTGGTATCAAGGTGAAAGCGATTGCAATTCCGACGCCTCACGGCAATTCACCCCGCGAATGAAGGAGCTTATCGCCGCTTTCCGCAAGGATGCGCGAAATCCAAAGCTGCCATTCGTCCAGGTGCAATTAGGTCGGCTGCTCTCCATAGGATTTGATGTCCCTTCGTGGAACAGCGTGCAGGATCAACAGCGCCGGCTGGCACAAGATGCTCCTTTTGTCTCGCAAGTCGCGGCATATGACCTCCAACTCGACGATACGATTCACGTCGGAGGACGCGGCATGGCCATCCTCGGCGCGAGACTCGCTTACGCGATGGATGTGCTCCGTCGCGGCAGCAAGGCGGGCAAGCCTCCGATCACACTGAAAAAGGTCAACATTAAACCTAATCCTGTCTCGGGACAGGTCGATGTCCTGATCGACTTTGATAATGTCGTCGGATCGCTACACGTACCCGGCGGGATACGACCCACAGGCTTCAGTCTCGTGGACAACCGGCCCGTGCCTATCATTTACGACATAGAACTCAGGGGTCATACAGTCGTTCTTCACACCAATTTTGCGATGAGCGGTCTAGGTGATAAGACCGTGTATCACGGCTGGGGTATCGACACGTATTGCAATGTTCAAGATGAGGCTGGACGATTGATTCCGGTGTTTGGACCGGTCGCCACCGGCGAACCTCGCGCGGTGACGCCGATGGTCGAACGAATCAATATCGCATTTCCGATCGCCATTCCCACGGACTCCGGCGTAGATACAAAACTCAACGGTCTCAAGTACCCCGCGGATCAGGCCAACTTCCCCTGGAAGTTGAATGTTTTTGAAAACCGCTTCTGCGACATCCACCTCCAGACGGCTGTGCTGGAGAAACAGGACTTCATTGCCTACTTCAAGTGTACGCTCGAAGTACCCGAACCGATGAAGCTCGATATCTGCCTGGGTTACGACGGCCCGGTCAAGGCCTGGATCGACGGAGAGGAAGTCTTTCACGATCCACAGGGTAATAACCCGGCATGGGAAGATCGCGGCACAGCGCCGATCAAAGCAAAACCCGGCTCACACGAAGTAATCGTCGCCTTGGCATCGAACAAGAACAATGCGTGGGGAATATTCCTGCGCTTTGAACGAAAAGATGTGAGCAAGGAACAACTCAAGCTTGGGGTTGTGTCCTGCGTGCTGCCGTCGGTCAGAGCGTAACCCGACGAAACATTCGCACTTTGCGGCGTGAGCACCGACCTATGCTCCGGTCGCGGTGATTGTGCGCCCGCAAGGACGTTGCTGCCCGTTAATCAGTCGTGCAACGTGCCTTTGAACACCATTTCCTGAATGGGTGCGACAACGTTCAGCACGCCCGCCAGAACTTTGGCCGGCGATCCGATGGAATTAACTTCGACAATCAGCTCCGACGGATAATGTCCCAGCAGCGGATAGGTTTCTTCTTCATAAACCGCCCATCGCTTACGGATCACTTTTTCGTCGGCATCATCGAAGCGGTTTTCTTTCAGAGCGCGACGGCGAAGACGTTCGAACATCGCATTCTGGTCCGTACAAACCAGATGGATAATTTTCTGGACATCAATGTGCTGATCCATCAATTTGGCTTGCGCAGTGGTACGCGGGATGCCGTCGAGAATCAACAGATCCTTCGCGGGCTTGTAATCTCCGATCACACTGCGAGCGTGAATATTCGCCGCCCACATGCGGACGGTAACCTCATCAGGCACCAGCTCGCCGCGAGAGGAATACTCGTAAAAGATTTTTCCCAGTTCGCTGGTGATGTCGATGGAGCGAAAGACATCGCCGCAGGAGCAGTGATGGAACCCCGGGACCATACCCAGAATTTTGCCCTGCGTGCCCTTACCTGAGCCTGGTGCGCCGAAGAGTAGTACGGTTTTGAAGCGACTGGCCATGAATTGATCGCCGTTGAAGATTGTCCGGTGGCGGATGAACGTATCACCGCTCGATCTTAATAATCGGTAATCGGCAATCTCGCGTCGGTAATTTCTTATCGAACCGCTGCGGCACTGCGGGCATCTTCCAGCGCCTCAGGATCACGACGCGCCAATGCCGCCATATCGAGCGACCCTCGACCCGCGGACTGGATCGACGTGTTTACCGCGCTGCGGACCCAATCGAGGCTGCCGCTGTACCACTCATAGGCGTATCCGATAACGATGACCGCAAGGAACGGCGCGCCGAGCACCACAGCTTCCGTGGGAAAATCACGGAAGACAACTGCCCAGGGATAAATCAACGCCACTTCAACATCGAATACCAGATAAAAAAGCGCAACGATGTAGAAACGCAGATCGAACTGCACCCAACTCGACCCGACGGTCGGCTCGCCGCATTCGTAGATGGCTTTTTTCTCATCGTTGGGTAGCGAGGGCCGAACCAGACTCCCCACGAGGAGATTCAGCAGAACAAACCCAAGACCGAAGCCGAGAAAGATGGCGATATTGAGCAACGATTCCAATGACGAACTCCCTCAGATTGAGAACATGGAGAATCCTACCGCCCCGGACGCAATGGCTCAAACAGCCAATCGTGCTGCGCATAACCTCAACCGCTACGCTGGTCCTAAAATATCGTTGATAACTAGAATAATCACTGAGAATTTTGTACCCGTACCCGACTACAGTTTGGCTGCGACAATGCGCCAGCACTAGCGATTTCACCTACTCATTTACGTCATTTTGTGGTGATTTTGGACTTTTTATAGAAGCGTAACTTGAATTAGGACCGATTTGATCCTAGAATGACGATGGTGAGATAGATTCTCAATTAAAAGGTTCCTTCCGAACATGCTGAGCCTGACCCGCAAATCTGATTACGCACTGGTGGCGCTGGCCTATCTTGGCCAGCGTCGTGTGGCGTGCGAACCGGCGGTCAGTGCCCGCAAAATAGCGGATCAGTTCAATCTTCCGCTGCCTCTGCTGATGAACATTCTCAAAGACCTCGCCCACGCCAAGCTCGTTTCATCGACTCGTGGTCAGTCGGGTGGATATACCCTCGCCCACGACCCGGAGAATGTCACCATCCTGGAGGTCATCACTGCTCTGGAGGGACCGAGCCGTCTGACGCCATGTGCGGATGATCTGACCGTGCTGGGGCAGGAATGTCAGGTATGCGGCTGCGGGATCAGAGGGCCGATTCGGCGGCTGAATCATCGCATCCAGTCCTTCCTCGAAAACATGACTCTGCTTGACCTGATGGAGACTGACCCGGATGCGGAACATCTGTCGAGCGGTGTGAAGGTGAATCTATTGACGCGGTACGCGGCTGCGAGCTTGTGATGTTGTGAGTTGTTTGTCGTGATGCGGGAGAGAAAGAGAAGGAGTTTTGCGATGTCTGTGAAGTTGCCCATCTATCTTGACTACAACGCGACCACGCCGGTCGATCCGCGTGTGCTTGAGGCGATGCTGCCCTACTTCACCGTCCATTTCGGTAACGCAGCCAGCCGCAACCATCAGTTCGGCTGGACCGCCGAGGCTGCGGTGGACAAAGCCCGTGAACAGGTTGCAGCACTGATTGGTGCCAGTTCCAAGGAAATCGTCTGGACCTCCGGCTCAACCGAGTCAAATAACCTCGCCATCAAAGGCGTGGCTGATATGTACAAGGAGAAGGGCAAGCACATCATCACCGCTGTCCACGAACACAAGGCGGTGCTGGATCCGTGTAAGCGTCTCCAGAAAGAAGGCTACGACGTCACTTGGCTCGAACCGGGGCGAGACGGCGTGATCTACGCGGAACAGGTTGCGGCACACATTCGACCCGACACGATCTTGGTGTCGCTCATGTGGGCCAATAATGAGATCGGAACGATCAACGAAATTCCCGAGATCGGCCGGATCTGCAAAGAAAAAGACACGCTCTTTCACACCGACGCAACGCAATACGTCGGCAAACTGCCCTGCGATGTCGAAAAAGCAGGCATCGATCTGCTCAGCGCCAGCGCCCACAAAATGTACGGGCCAAAAGGTGTCGGCCTGCTTTACGTGCGCCGTCGCAAACCGCGCGTCCGGCTCACTCCGATCTTTGATGGCGGCGGACATGAGCGCGGCATGCGCAGCGGGACGCTCAACGTGCCAGGTATCGTTGGTATGGGGGCCGCTGCTGAAATCTGCATGAAGGAGATGGCTGACGAATCACAACGGCTGGCGGGTCTGCGTGACAAGCTCGAACAGGGCATCACCAGCCAGCTCGATCACGTTAATGTCAACGGCCACCCGGAGCGGCGTCTGCCGCATACGCTTAACATCAGCTTCGCCTATGTTGAGGGCGAGAGCCTGATGATGGCAATCAAGGAGATCGCTGTCAGCAGCGGCTCAGCATGCACCAGCGCAAGCTTGGAGCCGAGCTATGTGCTCAAGAGTCTGGGGATCGGCGACGACATGGCGCACAGCTCGCTGCGATTCGGCCTGGGACGCTTCACCACAGAGGATGAAATCGACTACACAATCGACGCAGTGGTCAAAGGTGTCAACAAACTTCGGGAAATGAGCCCGCTTTATGAGTTGGCGTTGGAAGGCATCGACCCGCACAGCGTCGAATGGGGTAAGCACTGAATGTATTCGCGGATCACGGAAGTCGAATCAGGGCACCAGTATTTTCTCCAGTCTGTCGCGCGGCCAGCCGGCCCCGCTTTGTGAAAGGATTGACACATGGCTTACAGCAACAAAGTCCTCGACCATTACGACAACCCGCGCAACGTGGGCAGCCTCGACAAAAAATCCCGTAACGTCGGGACAGGGATCGTCGGCGCCCCTGAATGCGGCGACGTCATGAAACTCCAGATCCAGGTGGATGACGCCACAGGCAAGATCGTGGATGCAAAATTCAAGACCTTCGGCTGCGGCAGCGCGATCGCTTCAAGCTCGCTGGCAACCGAATGGATGAAGGGGAAGACGCTCGAGGAGGCCTCGCAGATCAAGAACACCGACATCGTGCAGGAATTAAGCCTCCCGCCGGTGAAGATCCACTGTTCGGTGCTGGCAGAGGACGCGATCAAGAGTGCCATCGCGGACTACAAAAAAAAGCAGGAGGCTGCGGAAACGGCGGCGTCTGGAACAGGTAAGAGAACTGAACCGGCAACCGCGTGAGATTGCCGAGTTATTTCGAATAAATAGGCGAGGCTGGGGAACCCGCCTATAATGCATCAACCGGTGGACCCCCACCCACACACGGAGTGTATCGCATCATGGCCATCGAACTGTCGGAATCTGCGGCAAAGGAAATTCGCAACATCATCAAGGATCAGTCAGACAAGCAGGAGCTTGATGCTGCCAAGGTTCGTCTCCGCGTCGGTGTCAAAGGCGGCGGATGCTCAGGCTTCAGCTACGTCCTTGACCTGACCGAGCAGGAACGCGAGACCGACGAAAAATTCGAAAAGCACGGGATCACCATCGTCTGCGATCCCAAGAGCTATCTCTATCTCAACGGCGTCGAGATCGACTTCAAAGATGAGGTCATGGGACGCGGTTTCGTCTTCAAGAACCCGAACGCCACTAGTTCGTGCGGCTGCGGCAGCAGCTTCAGCGCGTAACAGCCGCCCGATACGGAGCCGCGGCGGTTCGAGAGCGGCCGAAATAGCAATTCTTCCCTTGTTTCATAAGGGCTGAGCCATTAGCTACTTCAGTTATTGCTCGGCTTGCTGAAACCCTTGCCTATTTTAACGCTATACCTCGGAGATCATGTTTCTCAGAGAATATTTTCTCATTTCCGGGGTTGTCAGGCGTGGATTAGGGATGTAGGCTGACTATTGCATTTGAATTGTTTTGATGGGATCGCATCTGCGGAAGATGCGCCCGGTTTTCATCTCTAGATCAAAGGAAAGAGGAGGAGAGATGGCCATATCAAAAATACGCCGACTCCACCCACTGATGTTTGCGGCTGTGTGGGCATCAATAACTACGGCAGCCGTTGCTTCGCCGCGCTATCTGGCCGGTCAGACAGGTACATTCGGCCTGCCTATGACCGACAGCTGGAACTATAACTCCGTCGGCCAGACCCTCAATTCGCTCGACGATGCCTATTCCGTCAGCTTCACTGCGACAAGTAACTTCACTATTGACCGTGCGATGCAGCGATACGTCGGCGTCGATGCGGGAACCACGCTTCGCATCGGCATCCAGGCGGATAACGGCAGCGGTGCGCCCGACGGCACATTTCTCAGTTCGACGGTATTTGATCCTGTGGACGGTAACCCCGTTTCCATGACTGCATTCACCGCAGTCAATCTCACGTCTGGAAATGTCTATCACCTCGTCACCCAGCCAGAAACCCTCGGGGGCGGCGAGTCCATGCTTATTTACACTTCATCGTCGAGCAATGCCTACCGCCCCTACGATCGCGCTCTCGACCCCGCACAGCATCGAAATGTTAAGACTAATGGCGGCGCGTGGATCTCAGTGTCATCCGACCCCTATGTCATTTTTGCCAACGGTTCGGACACCAATATCATCCCTGATATCAGCCAGCCTTACGGCACAATGGGAAGCACTTCGATCATAACGCAGGGAGGCGGAGGTTCACGCATAGGTACGGAGTTTTCCATCACCGATGGCGAGGTTCCCGTTGGAGCAACTGTCCGGATCAGTGACGTGACACTACGACTCACAAAGGGAGGAGCCCTCAACCCCAGCCAAGTATTTACTCTGGCCCTGCGTGAGTTAGATGGCACCCTACTGGGCAAGGTTGATGTACCGGTCAATACGATCCCTTCCGGGGCTAACACTTTGACATGGAACTTCGACTCGCCGATTGACCTGATTCAAGGGCAGTCTTACCTGTTCACCACCAGCTATGCAGCCGGCAGCAGCAGTAGTGACATAATCACTCTTTACATTGCTTACGCTCCATACCCCGCAGGTGTCGGAGGCGACTCCGGCTGGCTTGGCCGAATTGCTTCCAGAGCCAGTTCCGATGACTGGACTACGCACACTACTTCCGCTTCCATCGGCGACCTGCCAGTGAGTTTCACCGGCGTCGTCTTCGTTCCCGAGCCGGCGAGTCTTGTGTTGATGACGCTCGCGGGCGTTGCCTTGGTTGGTCGCCGTAATCGGATGGTTTGATTCAACAGCAGATGGAGCGTTTTGATTTGTTGGGAAAGTATTGCGGGGGAGAAGGGGTCAGTTTTGGATAACTTCATTTTCGCGCGAACCCGTACCCTCAATGCTAAGCGCCATCTGTGGCGGACGATCGCCACTGCGGTCATTCTGCCCGCCTCACTTGCGGGATTTTCTTCCGCCCGGGCTGACAACATCACCTGGGATGTGGCTGGCAGCGGTGCGTGGGACACCACCAGCCTGAACTGGGACAACAGCGGCTCACCCGATACCTTCACCAACGGCGACACGGTTACGTTCGACACCTCCGCAGCTGCAACCGCCACCTACACCATCACCGTTGATGCCGGGGGCGTCACGCCCGGCGCGATCAATATCGGCGGCGCGCCTGGCACCAGTCCCGTCATCCACTACAACTTTACCGGCGGGGCCATCGGCGGTGCCTCGACCAAGATGACCATCACCTCGCCTAACGACGCCAACGCCGCCGGCGCAATTGTGACACTCCAGTCAGCTAACACATTCGGCGGGGGCATCGACCTGGGTACCGCGACTAAGGGCAGTGACCTGATCAGCCAGGTGGACGGCGCACTGGGCACCGGCACGATCACGATGATGGGCGGTGCCGGCAACGCTGGCAGTTTCATCCGCTTCAATACCAACCCCCAGACCATCTCCAATGACATCGTGATGGCGGGCACCAGTGCCAGCCGGCACTACCTCTCTGCCTATGTGCTCACGCGACTGACCGGCTCGCTCACGGTCAACGACGACAACATCTATCTGTACAACGGAACAGGTTCCGCCCGACCGCTGGAGATCCGCCCCGGCGCAGGCGAGTCGGTCACCGGCACCGGCAACGTCCTCATGGCTCACGCCATTCTGAGCATCTCAGCCGCCAACCAGCTTCCTTCGGGGTACGTCTCCATCGGCGACCGGGCCGTGGTCGTGCTCGACAACCTCTCCTGGTCATCCTTCGGCCGCTCAAAGGGCACCGGCTCGAATCAGTGGACCGCCATCGCCACCGGCGGCTTCGCGGCCCGAGGAACTCCCGTCACGATCAACAGCGGCAACACCACCGACTACGCCTCCGGCATCAGTTTCGGCTACGGTGACACCTCCTACGCTGACCAATCCGTCACCCTCGACCTGCCCACTGGCAGCGACACCCTCACCCTCACCGCCGATCGCGCCTTTCGTGCTTACGGAGACAGTCTGTTCAATTACGTCTCCGGCCTGACAGTCAAAGGCCCGCTCCACGAGATCGCCGATCCCATCACGGACGCTGGCGGCGGATACGCGCTGACCATTGAGGCCTACAACAATACCAACAACAGCCCCTCCTACGGCGGGCAGATCCGCCTGAGTAATTCCGCCAACAGCTTCGCGCGACTCAACGTCGGCGGCCAGACCTCGAACATGAGCGGCATCGTCGTCGCTGACAGCGACGCAGCTCTGGGCACCAGCAATATCTACGTTGGCACCAATATCAACAACACATACGGGCTGCTGTTCTTCGATGACCGCGCCAACGTCGGCCAGACCTTCACCCGCCCGATGATCGTCGGCGCAGGCGTGACCGCCAACGTGCCTTCATCCGGCCTGGGCGCCTGGTCGGGCGATGTAACTTACACCGGGCACGTCACACTCACCGACGACCCGACCAAGCCCGACTACTCCACCGCCGGCAACCTCGTCGTACAGGCGCAGAGCGGCGCGAAGCTCACGCTGGGCACCACGGCTACCGCCGCCTGGTTTGAGAACGACCGCCAGAACATCACCACCCCCGCCACCAACGGCGCGATCTACCGCAAGACCGGCACCGGGGAGGTCGTGCTGCGCAATATCGACTTCACCACCGGCTCGTTCAACGCGAACTACTACTGGGCGCTGACGGACGGGACACTGACCAGCGAGAACTCCGCTTACCTCACCAGCGGAAACCTGGCCTTGCAGAACCTGTTAGCAGCCAACACCAACCCCGGACGAACCCTGCACATCGCCGTTGTCGATCACACCTTCAACAACGTCGCCAGCAACACGTTTACGGGCAGTCCGACGGTCGAGGTTGACAACGGCATCACCTTCACGACCAACCTTACCACGGGAAACCGCCTGTACGGCGGCACAACCGGCGCGCAGACGCTCACCAAAACCGGCGGCGGCACGTGGGTGCTCAACAGCTCCACCGCCCTCTCCGGCTCCGGTGAAACTACCGACCGTTTCCAGGTCGATTCAGGCGTTCTGGATGTTCGTGGTGATACGGGCAACGCTGGTTTCACCGTCAACGGCGGCACCCTGCTGTCGGGCAACGTGTCCGGCTTTGCCTCTGGCCGCGTGCTGGAGATCACCGCAGCAGGCGGCAAGGTCGGCGTCTCCGTCAACGCCACCGCCAACGTCACCCGCTCGGCAACTTCCATCAACACCTGGACGCAGGGCGGGACCGTCACCTTCGCCAGCCGTGACAACTACAACCTCGCCTTCACCAACGCCGCCTTCCCCGACATCACCGCAGGCACCGTCCTCTTTG
>JADZCR010000009.1 GCA_020851465.1 Phycisphaeraceae bacterium
CCATTTCATGGCGATCGCGTGGATTCATCGTCGCGACTATGCGGCGGTCAACTTTCCAATGTTGCCTGTGCGCGATGCGACCGGTCGTGCAACTGCGCTCTGGTCGCTCATAAACACATTCCTCGTCGTCCTCTGCTCTGCGCTTCCCTGGATTTTCGACCTGGCTTCGGTGTGGTACCTGGCCGCACCGACGCTCCTCGGAGCATGGTTTGTCTGTCGCGCGCTGCTTTTCCTGTCACCCACCGGACGTGAACCTGCTGCGAGACGCCTTTTCCTCGCCTCCATCCTCTGGCTTCCTCTGCAACTCGGGGCGCTTGTCGCCGACCGGATGATCTTTTTTTGACCGCGTGCTCACGATACAGGAAATTCCCGCGCTCAATGCGGCGCTCAACGCAACGGCGACAGTGCTGATGACTGCAGGTTTTGTCTTCATCCGAAGTAAACGCATCGCGGCCCACCGTGCCTGCATGATGTCAGCCGGATTTGTCTCCGCACTTTTTCTGGTCGGATACGTCGCTCACAAGATCCTCGTCCGAGGCGTGCACACACCCTTTGGCGGAGAAGGATGGATCCGGGGTATCTACTTCATCATGCTGATGACGCACATCGTGCTTGCAATGGCGATAGCCCTGCTTGTGCCGCGAACATTCTATCTGGCTTTGACGGGCCAGATCGACCGGCATCGCCGATGGGCCCGATGGACGTTTCCCATCTGGCTGTACGTGAGCGTTACGGGAGTTCTTGTCTATTTCTTCCTGTACCGCTGGTGGCCCGCAGCTTCCTGATCCGAATCATCGGGAAATCTCAGAGGAGTGGAGACAAAATGAGCCCCGGCGGGATGCGCCCGCGGGCACCAACAAAAAGACCGCGCTTCGCAGCGCGGTCTGAGAAAAGCGGAAATCTTGCTGGTCCTGACTTCTTATTTGACCACCAAGACACCCTTCATGCCCGACATGGCGTGCGCGGGGAAGGAGCAGACAAACGGATACTCGCCTGGCTCGGTGGGAGCCTTGAAACTTACCTCGTCAACCTGTTTCGGTCCGAGAAGCTTCGTGTGGACGATCACCTTGCTGGATTCAGCAGCTGGAATGTAATCGGTAGCCTTGGCAGCCACGGCAGCCGTGCAGAAAGCCAACGGATCGGTTCCTGCCTTGAGGAGCACCCAATTGTGGCCCATGGCCTCCTTGGGCAGGGTGCCCTTATTGTGCAACGCGACCTTCAGGCTCTCGCCCGGAGTTGCCTCGATGCGGGTCACCGAAAACTTCATGGTATCCGATGCGTCAATGTTGATGACGCGAGCACCTTGAGCGGCAGCAGCTGCCGGGGCGGGCGCCGCTGAGGATGGAGCCGCAGGTGCTGCGGTTTCCTTCTTTGAACAGCCCACGATCAGGACCAGGGAACAAAGCGATGTAAGGAGGAATGATGATTTCATGTGCCCCGACATCCTACACGAACGCACGTCAAGTGCAACCCATAGATTTGCCCAGAATTTACATTACGGACGCTTCAGGCTATGCGGATGGCTGCCTCAAAAATGCACAACCCCCGTCTGCTCATGGCAGACGGGGGTTGGCGGGTTGATGCCGTCGATTGACGGTACGAACTACTTTCTCGTTTAGCTCAGCAGACGGAGTGCGGTTTGCGAGGAACCGTTCGCCTGTGCGAGCATTGCGGTGCCGGCCTGCACAAGGGTGTTCCAGCGTGCGAGCTGGGTGGACTCTTGGGCAACGTCGACGTCGATGATGCGGCTGTTTGCAGCTTCAAGGTTCGCCTTGTTGACGGTGATCAGCTCGGCTGCAAAGCCGAGGCGGCTCTGTTCAGCACCATTGACTGCACGGAATGTCGCCACGTTCTGCAGCGCCGAGGTGATGTCAGACAACGTGATATCGCCAAGGTCAGTGACGCCGCTGGCGGTAATCGCTCCCACGCCGGACGACGAGCTGGTGAGGTCACGTGCCGCGATCGTCACGCTCGTTCCGCCGTCCTCGGTCACCTGCACGGCAAACGTCGCGCTGGTGCCAAACATGGCGTTTCCATTGAACTTTTCGCTCGATATCGCCGAGAGCTGAGCCTTCAGCGCGGTGAACTCTGAGTCATAGTTCGCGAGGTCGGTCGCGTTCTTGGTCGGATCGGCATAGAGGGTCTTGAGTTCGCTGATGCGATCAAGAACCTTGCCAGCGACTTTGAGCGCGCCGTCCTGCGTCTGGAGAAATGACACTGAGTTGCTGATATTCGTCGCAACCGCGCCGGAACGCTTGGCGGCAGCACTGAGCTTCATTGACACAGCGAGGCCACCGGCGTCGTCAGCCGGGGAGACGATCTTCGAGCCGCTCGAGAGCCGGTTAAGGCTCTTCTGCAGCATGCTATTCGAGGCTGCGAGATTGTTGGAGGCAATCGTCGCGGAGTAGTTGGTGTTAATCACAACTGACATGGTAGTATCTTTCCTTGATGAGTGCGACGTCCGTCGTCGCCACGGGCCTGAAAAGGCGGCGCAGGCCACGCCGATCGGAGCAGGCGCTCCAAAATGTCACCCTGCGAGGGCAAACCGGCTGATGTGGTCATCAAGGGAGATCCTGCTCACGCGCCCCCGCATGAGCGTTATCAACACCCTTTCAAAGAACGAAGGATTTGGGACGGATTGCCATCAACCCGAGGCTTATCCCGTAAGGGGCTCCATCAATCGTGATCCGAAACGAACAATACGCGCTGTGAATTCTCCCCCTACTGGATCAGGATCACTGCAGCAGCCGCAACGCGGCCTGCGTGCTCTGGTTCGCCTGCGCCAGCATTGCCGTACCTGCCTGGACAAGCGTGTTCCAGCGCGCGAGCTGGGTGGATTCCTGGGCGACATCGACGTCGATGATGCGGCTGTTCGCTGCCTCGATATTGGTCTTGTTGACCACAAGGAGCTCGGTCGCGAACGTGAGACGACTCTGCTCAGCACCATTCTGCGCACGAAACGTAGCCACATTCTGAAGGGCCGCAGTCACGTCCGTGAGATTGAGCTGCCCGAGGTTGGTCACACTGGAGGCAACAAGCGATCCGATTCCGGTAGCCGTACTGCCGAGATCTCGCGCAGCGAGGGTCACCGAGGATGAGGTATTGCCGTCTTCGGTGACCATGACCGTGAGGGTTGAGGTACCAAACACCGCCCGGCCGTTGAAAGTTTCCGACGAAAGCGCCGTTAGCTGGGCTTGGAGCGCATTGAATTCCGAGTCATAGTTTGCCAGATCCGTGGCGTTCTTTGTCGGATCCGCGTAAAGCGTTTTCAGCTCACCCAGGCGGTCCAGCACCTTGCCTGCCACCTTGAGCACTCCGTCCTGCGTTTGCAGAAATGAGATCGTATTGCTGATGTTAATCACAGCGGCTCCCGAACGCCGGGCAGCAGCGCTGAGCTTCATTGAGACCGCCAATCCGCCGGCATCGTCGGCCGGGCTGACAATCTTGGAGCCACTGGATAGTCGGTTCAGGCTCTTCTGCAGACTCGCATTTGAAGACGCGAGGTTATTTGCCGCGATGGTCGCGGCCGCATTGGTATTAATGACGACTGACATGGTATCTTCCTTGATTCTGAATACCCATCCGTAGGGTGACGTAACCGAAGGGGGAGTCGGTTCGCTCCGGCCGCACTCATCGC
>JADZCR010000010.1 GCA_020851465.1 Phycisphaeraceae bacterium
AGAACATGAAGCGATCACATCTCATCGCGGTTCTCGTGGGGTTCATGGCCATCGTCGCCTTCGCCAATACGGCCTCGGCGTACTACCACCCTGGTCTGGGGCGGTTCACCAGCCGCGATCCGGGGCCAGCGCGCGTGGGATCGGGGGGAATGGGGGCTGGCGGGCAGTTCGTCCAGCGCGATGCTTATGCAGGAGGGATGAACCTGTATCAGTACGCAAGTTCGAATCCGATTGCCCGATCCGACGCCTGGGGCCTGAAAGACTACAAGATCGGAACAGGGCCAAAGCCGGACATCAAATGGGATAACGGATATGCATACGATCCAAACGCTGATTGGACGTGGGGTGATCTGTACGCCTGGAACAAATACGGCGCATTGTTAGGCGGTGCACAGGCATTGGGCCATCTGCCAAATGGCACCAGAGCATATCGACACTACCGGGATAAGACAGGCAAGGATCTCTGGGTCAACTACGAGAACGCCATTGCAGACGACGGAGGGATTGACAATGGCTTCAAAGCGGAACTGGCCGGAGCACAGGCCGACATCGAGCGAGAGCATGATGGAAAGACGCAGCAGTTCAGCGTGTATTCCACGTCGGCAAGGTTGGTGAACAGTAGCACTGAAGACTGGCAGAAAGCATTAGGTGGGCACAACATATGGGGGACCGGCACGGTCACCTATGACCCAGCCAAGTGCACCTATACGCTGCAGATCAAGGTGGACATGGAGGATTTCTACAATTTCAACAAAGGACAGGCTGATTTAGCGACAGGCCTTCCAGATGATGAGAACGGTAGATTTGAGGTCTTTGGATGGGCTAAGTCCTTTTACTCACGCGGGCAGGTAACCCGTACTATCACATGGAAGAAGGGAGAGGCCGATAAGACGACGCAGATCGAGGGCGACCCACGGCGCAGTGGATCGCGGAGACGTTAGCGCAAAGGTGTGGTCATGTATTTGACGCTATTCCTTCGAGGTATAATGAGCACTACCTTAGCTATGATGCTCGGGGTGATGGTGGCTTGCGTTTCCTCATGCGGTCGAGCGGCTCCTGCTGCCTCTGGGACCCGAAGCACCTCTGTTGCAGACCTGCTGAAGTTCTTACCTAACCTCAATGCCATTGATGTGACATCAGCCGACTACACCATCACAAAGAATTCCGCATCACGAGGCGTACCGTCTCCATCGGACATTCGAATGGAATTGCTCGGCACTGCTGATCTGTCGGAAGACGCGGCCAAGAAACTCCAGCAGAGCTTTGAGTGGAAAGCCGTGCATCACGAGAAAATGCCCGCCAAGATATTGACGATTCTGCCTTCGGGAGACTACCTAGCCAGTTCCAAGCTCAATGACAGCTTCTCGGGAAATCCGACGTATGCCCATGGCCGTGTCGTTGTGATAGCTGGCAACTGGGGCCGGCTCTATTTTCTGGCGTCGGATAGGGATCATCCAATCGAGTAAGGGTCTGCATCCTACGGGCCGACGATCTCTCCGCGTTTCCACGCGAACTTCAAATTTGTCACTCGCGCTGCGCTCGGGTCGGCGAGGACGACGCTAAGCTCCTTACGCGCCACGAGGCGGCGCTTGTGCTGTTTGACCAAGGCATCCAGCGCGGCGCGGTGCAATTTCCCCGCGCACGGGGCGCCGACGCCGAGCTGCCCGGTCTTACTGCGCTCCGCGACCTCGGGAAACTCAAGGCCTTGCGTGCCCGGTCGCTCGCAGCCCAGAATCGCTGGGACGACGCCGCGCAGGAGCTCGCCGGCCTGGAGTCGGCAGGCGAGATGATCTCGCGCAGGGACGCTCTCTTGATTCAATACCTCGTCGGCCTGTCGCTGCGTAACCTCGCCTGCAACGAAATGGCCGCGTTCGCCGCGCACGATGTGGTTCCCGATTCGGCGCTTAAGATCCTGAGCGATCACCTGGCTCAGGCGTCGGACCCGCGGACGTCGCTGATCAGCTCGCTCGCGGTTGAGTTTGACGACTTTTACCTCGTCGAGTTGGGGCGATTCGCCGCCAAACGGAACGCGGCGCTCTATTACCTCGCAGTGCTCGACGATCTGGCCGGAACTTCGAACGATCCCTCTCCGAAACGCGAGGCCGCAGCCTACAAGGTCCTTCAGGACACGCTTGACGCAGGAGCGAAGCGACTACGTGTTGAGCCACTCGATCTGTTGGCAACCATCAAGCTCGGCGCGGCTCCCTATCTCAAGGCTCAAGACATGGCGCGCGACACCAGCGCCGCTGCCATCCCTGCCGCGTTCCGCCTTGTGGATGAAGCGTAACCTGCGTGAATGCCGAGCCGGCGCCACGCCTCTTGATGTCCGTATAGAGCGCCGCGGCGACCGTGGCGTGCGAGGTCTTGCCGCTGGTCTACCACAACCCGCCGGCCAACATGCGCCGGGCGATTTCATGGGCGGTCAGCGGGCCATTTGCCTGCTGCAAGACTTGGACTGCGGCCTTCTTCACGCTCATGGCTGTACTCCTGCGCTCTCCGCCGCCGCTTGCTCCCGAATCTGGTCATACACCTGCCGGCGGAGCGTTTCCTCGACGACCTGCTGGAACCGCCCGTCGTTCATGAAGCGGTTGAAGATGTCCTCGTTCTGCTCCATGCGGTCGATGAACAGCCCCTCCAGCGCCCGCCGGAAGACGTAACTGAAATTGTCGATGGTGTTGGCCATCGCCGCCTGCCGGAGGTCTTCATTCGCCACGGCGTCCTCCCGCACCGAATCAAGGAAGAGCTGGTCGGCCGGCTTGAAGTCCGTCCCGAATCGCTCATTGAGAAGGTCGATCAGGCGGGAAAGCTCGATCTCCTCATCCTTCCCGCGGCTCGTGCCCACCGCCGTCGGCCCCTTAAGCTGTCCGCCCACTCCCGACTGCAACGCGATGCTTCCCTCGCTGATCTTCTGGAGGCGGTAGAACTTGAGGGCCACATCGTCATCGAAATCGTACTGCGGGCCGGTGGCTGGCCGCGGCAGCTTCGTGAGCAGGAAGCGCCCGTAGATGTAGAGCTTCTCCAGGTCCGAATCCTGGTACGGGATTACCTGCGACAGGAACGAATACAGGTTGCGGAACGCCTGGAGCTTGCCACGGAACGCCTCCTGTGCCTCTTCCTTAGCCTGTTTCCATCCCTTCTCCGATACCTGCGTCTTCAGTTCGTCCCGCATCGTCACGAAGCGCGAGACCGCCTTGTCGAGGATCGCGTTCATCGCCCCGTGGTCCGCGGGGGTATTCTGCGCCCGCGGCTTAAAGAACACCTGCGCGAACTGCTCTACCTCGTCTGTGTGGTACACGCCGGCGCCATTCAACTCGGATGTCAGCGCGTAGAGTTGCTGCGGGTTGGCCTGGTCGCCAACCGCCGTCACTTCGTAGTAGTCCTGGAACGCCTTGAGGATTTCCTCGCGGTCGTTGTAGAAGTCCAGGACGAAGGTGTCGTCCTTGCCGGGGTGCGTGCGGTTGAGCCGTGACAGGGTCTGGACCGCCTGAATGCCGGCCAGCCGTTTATCCACGTACATCGTGTGCAACAGCGGCTGGTCGAAGCCGGTCTGGAACTTGTCGGCCGCGATGAGCACCTGATATTCCTCGGTGCCGAACCGCTCCGGGATTTCCCGGCCGCCGATACCCTTGTTCATCCCGCCTTCCGTGTAGGTCTTGTTGGGGTCCAGGTCGTCGATGACCGTGCCCGAAAACGCGACCAGCGTTGCGATTTCCTTGTAGCCCTTCTCCAGGATGTACTTGTCGAACGCCTGCTTGTACCGCACGGCGTGGAGCCGCGAGCCGGTGACAACCATCGCCTTGGCCTTGCCGCCGATCTTGTGCCGCGTGGAGGCGCGGAAGTGCTCGACCATCACTTCTGTCTTCTGCTCGATGTTGTGCGGGTGCAGGGTCATGAACCGGGCCAGCGCCTTGGCTGCGGCCCGTTTCTCGACGTTCGGGTCTTCCTCCACCGACTTGATGAGGCCGAAGTAGGTCTTGTAGGTCGTATAGTTCTTAAGCACGTCGAGGATGAAGCCTTCCTCGATGGCCTGACGCATGGAATACAAGTGGAATGGGTGCGGCTTGCCGTCGCTGCCGGGGGTACCAAACACTTCCAGCGTCTTGTGCTTGGGGGTCGCGGTGAAGGCGAAGAAGCTGATGTTGGGCTGCCGCCCGCGCTTGGCCATCGTGCGGAGGACTTCCTCTTCGTAATCGTCCAGCCCCTGGGCCTCCGCCTCTTCCTTGGCCTTCTGCTTGATGTGGTCGCCCGCAAGCACCGCCTTGAGTTCCGTGGCCGTCTCGCCGGAATGGGAACTGTGGGCCTCGTCAATGATGACGGCAAACTGTTTGCCTGGCAGCGTCAGGTCATCGGCCGTGGGCGCTGGCAGCCCATTGGCCTTGGCCTCTTCCTCCGCCTGCTTGCGTATCTGCTCGGTCACGAACGGAAACTTCTGTAGCGTGGTGATGATGATCGGCACGCCTTCGCGCAGCGCCCGCGCCAGTTGGGCCGTGTTTTCGTCGATCTTCTGCACGACGCCGTGCTTGTGCTCGAACTGGTAGATCGTGTCCTGCAACTGCTGGTCGAGCACGATGCGGTCGGTCACGACCACCACCGAATCGAACACTTTCTTGTCTTGGGCGTTGTGCAGGAACGCCAGCCGGTGCGCCAGCCAGCCGATGGAGTTGCTCTTGCCGCTGCCGGCCGAGTGCTGCACCAGGTAGTTCTGGCCCGGCCCCTTGGCGCGGGCGTCGCCCTCCAGCCGCCGCACGCAGTCCAGTTGGTGATACCGCGGGAAGATCATCGACTCCTTGCGCACCGTCTTGCCCTGAAACCGCCGCTCCTTCACTTCCAGGTGGATGAACCGCGCGATGATGTCCAGCAATGAGTCCCGCTCCCACACCTGTTCCCAAAGGTAGAACGTGCGATGGCCACCGGAGTGTTCCGGATTGCCGGCGCTGGTCCCGTCGCCTAGGTTGAACGGCAGGAAGAACGTGTCCTTGCCGTTCAGCCGCGTGGTCATGTACACCAGGTCGGGGTCCACGGCGAAATGAACCAGCGTCCGCTTCCAGGTCTGAAAGATCAGCTCGCGCGGGTCGCGGTCCCGCATGTACTGCGTTCGGGCGTGGTTGACGTTTTGCCCGCTCATCGGGTTCTTGAGTTCCGCCGTCACCAGCGGGATGCCGTTGAGGCTCAACACCAGGTCGATGCTGTTTTCGCTTTTCGTGCTGTACCGCAGTTGCCGCGTCACTGTCAGCCGGTTTGCCTGATAGAGCTTCAGCGTGTCCGGATTCATGCCGTGGGCCGGCCGGAAGAACGCGACCTCCAGTTGTTTGCCGAACGTCTTGAAGCCGTGCCGCACCACATCGAGACTGCCCCGGCTCTCCATCGCCTTACAAAGATCGTCCAGCACGACCGTCGCGGTGTTCGCGCCGTGTAGCCCCTCCAACGTCTTCCACTTCTCGCCTTGCGTCTCCTGGATGAACGGGATCAGCACCGTCGGGTCGAGGGCGCGCTCGCGGTCGAAGTTCTGTGGGTCCGCCTTGACGAAGCCGCCATTCGTGAGCAGGTGCTCCTCGATGGCGACCTCGAACGCCTTTTCTTTGTATTCAGCCGGCACGGGGCTTCCTCCTGGCTACGGCGGCGGGGCCAGGACGAACCGCACCCGCTCCCGTCTCAGCATTTCATAGGGGTTGAAGCACTTGACCTTCATCCCAATGCAAACGGTGGGAATCTTCACCCGCTTCACCCCATCGCTGGCGATCTCATGAGTCACCACCGTATGCCCGTGCGCCAGCGCGAACGCAACGAGGTAATAATCCGCGTCCTGCAAGAACGCGTTGACCGCAGCCGGGCGGTAGTTCTGCCTGCGTACCCAAACAGCCACCTGGGTCAACGCGGGCATAGTCGCGTCATCGGGAGGCAGGAAGAAACCGTCTGCCCGCTGTTTGGCCCATTCGGCCAACTCATCGTCTCCGGCCAGCAACTCGTCGCCCACCTTCTCAATGCTGTAGACGCTCTTGGCCCGGTTGGCCGCAACCAGCCAATCCCAGAAGGCCGGGCAGAAATCCATCCCATAGTGCAGGTTCTTGGCCTGAATGAAGATGTTCGCGTCGAGGAGGTAAGCCATTACGGCAATACCTCCAGCATGCGCCCCAGTTCCCGGAATGTCTGTTCCTTCTTCACACCCAGCATCTGGAACGCATCCCGGTAGAGCGTCTGCCCCTCGGCCGTGCTGGTAATCACCGCGCGGGCGAATCGACGGCTGAGGCGCCTGACTTGTGCTAAGTAGAAGTCTCCGCCGCCGCTGCTGCGGGGCAGGCTGGCCAGCCGTTCGATTTCCGCATCATACGCCTGTTGGAACCGCTGTCGGCTGATACGACCCGCATCCAAGAGCCGACGCAGTATCACCAGCGTACTGACCTTGAACGCCCGCGACATGGCATTGACCGACTCCAGCGCGTCTCCCCGCGGCAGTTGTTTTCGCAACTCCGCCAAGGGCACCAGCACTTCGGCCGCCACGCGGTTGCACCACACTTCCACATCTTGCCCCGGCGCCGCCGCCATACCGGCATTGGTCACAGCGGATTCACCCAGCCAGATATGCGCCAGTTCGTGGGCCAGCGTGAACATCTGTGCGGCTTTCGTATCGGCCCCATTGATGAATACCAGCGGAGCCAGCGTATCGGCGAGCGCGAAGCCGCGAAACTCCTGCGGGTCCAGCGTGCGACGGTTGTTGCTGCCCACCACACCGCTGACCATGACCAGCACGCCGACGGCCTCGGCCTGTTCGATGAACAGCCGCAGCGCCTCGCTCCAGGTCGAACAGTCCCGCCGCGCGCTAACGCTGAAGCCGAGTTTCTCCGCGATTCCCTCGGCGACCGCATCCGGCGAACTTCGGAGGTTGACTGAACCGACAAACTTCCGCGGCTCTTCGCCAACGCTCTCGGCGTACTCCTGATACCACGCCTGCCGGCGCTGACACAGGTAGATCACGTCCAGCAGGTCCGGGCTGGCCCGCCGCACACCCTTCCCGGCAAATGTGCGCAAGTCCTTGACCGGCAATTGTTCTTCCGGCGGCTCCGGCAGCAGCAGATACCCGATGGGCACCCGCGACGCCTTGGCGAAATCCTCAAGCTGCCGCAGCGACGGGTTGGCGTCGCCCCTGAGCCAGTCCACGAGCCGAGGGAATCGCTCTTCCAGTGCGGAGCGCGCCCCCGAGCGCACCAGCGCCCATTCGATCACACTCGGCTGTACTTCCACGGCCGTCACCGTCGCTCAACCTCCAAAACCTTTATCCTACTCATCCTCGCCGGCAAGGTCAGTGCTCCGAACCTGCCGAGGGCCTTACAATCACGGCATACGCACTCTTGTCAGATCATCGGCCTGTTCAGCTCCGGTCATGCAACCACCTCACCTCGCACGTCGAGTTTGCCGGTGACCGCGGCGGAGATCAGCGCGGAGCGGTGCTCGTTCAACTGCACAATCGCGGAATCCACCGTGGCTACGAGCCTATCCATCTTATCCGTCTCAGCTTGGATAGCTGCGACGATTGCTGCCTGCTCAGGCATCGGCGGAACGAGCACCGGAAACCCGCCGAGATCACGGCGGTTGATCTTGGGCATTGCTACCCGAGACGACAACAGAACAACTGCCGTGGTGAATGGCTTGCTCACCATGTAATACATAAGGAGCGAGGCCAAGCAGTCATTGCGAGGACTAATCGGATACATGTCGGCGCTGCACAGCCCCTTCACGGGTGCAACGCACACCTTCGCGAGCGCCGGACGTATCTTGCTGTAAAGCACCATGCCCCGCTCGAACAGGTACTTGCCACTCTCGGCTGCTTGGTCGGCCGCAGAATCAAAGTCGAACAACCGCCCAGTCCCACTTTCGATATGGTTCGGAGCAATGAGCGGCAGATCGCAATAGCGTTCATCTTCCGGGTCCACCTGCCCATTCGGTATAGTCGCCGAATACCGGAAGGCTCGAACGATCCAATGCTCCGGCACGTCGCCAAGCCAGTCGATGCCACTGGGTTTCATGGGGGCGGCGGGGTTGAGGCCCTTGGTGACGGCGTGGGAGATCAGGGCCGTGCGCTTCTCCCGCAGCAGCTCGATCAGCCGCCGCTTCTTGGCCACCAGCGAATCAATCTTCGCCGTCTGGCGGTCCAGAAACGCCGCGATCGCCCGCTGCTCCGCCAGCGGTGGGAGCGAGAACTTCAAGTCCCCGAGGAACTTCCAATCGACGCGAGGCATCTTGGCTCCGAAGGTCGAGCCGTCCGCAAGCTCCGTGAAGGCGCGTTCCAGAAGCCGATACTGCATGTACGCGGGAAGAACGTCACGACCGGGGCGGAGGACGAAGAAATCGCCAACGGCCGCGCCTTCAGCATCGGCCATGAAGGCTTTGGCCAGATACGGGCGGAGTTTGCCGTAGAGAAGATCGTGAGGGCGGAACGCTGTGCCTTCGCCGTCGAAAATGGCCTCCGTGTCGAGGAAACGGCCGGTGAAACTTTCCACATTTTCGAGGCCGACTTTCAGCCTGTCGCCGTTGCTCTTTTCAGTGACGAGGGAAGTTACATACTTGAGCTTCCGCACGGCCCAACCGCTGGGCACGTCACCTAGCCAGTCGATGCCGCTGCCGGCGTAGGCGGGATACGGCGGAAATCGCCGCTTGGGCGTCTGCGGCAGTTCCGCCGAGGCATCGAAGGGCGTGGCGTTCGCGGTCTTCATCCGACCACCTCCCGCAATTCGGCCACGATGTCTTTTTCCAGCTTGGCGATGTCTGCCTCAATGTGCTCCAGCGGCCGGGGCGGCTGGTAGATGTAGAAGTGGCGGTTGAGGGGGATTTCATAGCCGACGATGCCCACCTGGCCGTCCTTCTCATCGACCTTGCTTTCGTCGATCCACGCATCGGGCACGTAGGGTTTGACCTCGCGGGTGAAGTAGTCGCGGATGTCCTGCTTGAGGGGGACGTATTCGTAGTCCCGCAGTTCCGGATCGGGTTCGGGGTTGCCGTCGGCGTCGGTGCAGATGGCGGCCTGCTCATCGCGCGTGCCCAGGGCGGTCACGATGGCTTTGCGGATCGGGGCCGGCAGCTTCACGCCGGCGACGTCGGCGAAGGATTCCAGATCGGGCAGGAATGCGGCGCGGTCCATCCAGACCTTGCCGGCGGGCATGGATTCCAGCAGCTTGATGATGGCCTGCTGGTGCTGGCGCCCGGCCTCTTCTTCTTCGAGGGCGGCTTTGCTGCCGTGCTTCTTCTTGCTCTTGGCCAGCCCCAAGAAGGCGGAGGCGGCGCGGAGGGCGTCAAGGCCGTCGGCGGTGACGGCAAAGCGCAGGCGGAGCGGACGCTCGACCGTGATCTTGCGGTAGCCGAAGTCGGCGTTGTCGAAGACTTTACCGGCGACCAGTGTGCGAGTGTCGCCGTTGGATTGGATGGTGCGGGTGTCGTCGTGGCGGAACTCGCCGTAGATGCGGGTGAGTTCGGCGATATGGTCGGGCTTGCCATCTTTGCCGTCGCCGATCTCGTTGCGCTTGTTGCCCAGGCTCTTGCGCATCTTGGTGAAGAACTGCGTGGCGTCGATGAGTTGGACCTTGCCGCGGCGCTCGGCGGGCTTACGGTTGGTGACGATCCAGATGTAGGTGAAGATGCCGGTGTTGTAGAAGAGCTGGTCGGGCAGCGCGACGATGGTGTCCAGCCAGTCGTTTTCGATGATCCAGCGGCGGATTTCGCTCTCGCCGGAGCCGGCGTCGCCGGTGAAGAGGGGCGAGCCGTTGAAGACGATGCCCAGGCGGGTGCCGCCGTCGGCCGGGGCTTTCATCTTCGAGATCATGTGCTGGAGGAAGAGGAACGAGCCATCGTTGATGCGTGGCAGGCCGGCGCCGAAGCGGCCGGCGAAGCCCTGGTTCTCATGTTCCTTGGTGACTTCGTCGGCCTCGGCCTCCCACTTCACGCCGAAGGGCGGGTTGGCCAGCATGTAGTCGAACTTGTGGGAGGGGAAGCCGTCGCGGGTCTTGCCGTCGCCGAGTACGTCGCCGAAGACGATGTGCTCAATGCTGTGGCCCTTGATGAGCATGTCCGAGCCGCAGATGGCGTAGGACTCCGGGTTGTAGTCCTGGCCGAAGATTTCCGGGCGGGCGTCAGGGTTCAGCTCGGCGATGTACTCTTCGGCGGTGGCGATCATGCCGCCGGTGCCGCAGGTCGGATCGTAGATGGTCGGGGCGATGCCCTTCTTCGTCAGGACGTGGCCGTCCGGGGCGAAGATGATGTTGACCATGAGCCGGATGACCTCGCGCGGAGTGAAGTGGTCGCCGGCCGTCTCATTGGCGTCTTCGTTGTACTTGCGGATCAGCTCTTCGAAGATGTACCCCATCTCCTGGGCGGAGACGCTGTCGGGGTGCAGGTCCACCTCGGCAAACTTGGACACCACCAGGTAGAGCCGGTTGGCGCCGTCGAGTTTCTCGATGTGCTCGGCGAAGCCGAACTTTTCGAAAATGTCGCGTGCCCGGCCGGAAAAGCTCTTGATGTAGTGAGTGAGGTTCTTGGCGATCTGGTTGGCGTCGCCCTTGAGGGTGGCGAAGTCGAGTTTGCTGGTGTTGTGGAACTGCTGGCCGGCGACGCGGTTGAGGATGCTCTCGCGGGCGGCGTCGGTCTTGTCCTTGTGCTTGTCGAAGGCGGCCAGCACCTTGGCTTTGGTGGGTGCCAGCACGCAGTCCATGCGGCGGAGCACGGTGAGTGGGAGGACGACCTTGCCGTACTGGTTGGGCTTGTACGGGCCGCGCAGCGCGTCGGCGATGCCGAAGATGAAGTTGACCTTGTCCTGGAAGCTGGTCAGTGCCATCGTGCTCGCGTTCCTTCGCTCCCACGGCCGCGGCCGTTGCGAAGCCCACGGTAGCAGACGGCAACTCGCCTGTGCGTCAAGTCATAGGGCTTGGCGTTGGTCCTTCGGGCACACGGGAGAACGGCGTGATTTTACAGGCGAACGCGAGGGAACGCCATGAGACGAGCGGTGTTATGCGAGCGGGCGATGACTATACGTTGACAGTGGGCGGCGCCGTTTCGCGCGGCGTCACCCCGTGTCCTGGGTCAGCGCCCAATGGCGCCGGTAGTAATGCTGCGACTGCGGGAAATGCCCGTTCGGGAATATTCTGTCTCCGAAGGGTCACAATCGCCGATACAGTTACCGTTCGGTAAAATCTGTTTGATCCGGATGCAGTTGTCGCGTAATATTACCGAACGGTAAACTATGGAAGCCAAGACTCCAGAACAACTCGGGGCCGCTATTCGCGCCCGCCGCAAGGCCATGAAGATCACCCAGAAAGAACTGGCGATGACCTGCGGCACCGGCCTGCGGTTCATCGTCGATCTGGAGAAGGGTAAGCCCACGTGTCAGTTGGGCAAGACGCTGCATGTGCTGCGGTCGCTGGGATTGAGCGTGTCGCTCGGCCCGCCCGCGATAGGAGGTGGCAGGCCATGAAGCGACTCACCGTGTACCTCAGCAGCGATGCGGTCGGGACTCTGGACCAGGACGACAGCGGGCTGCTCTGGTTCCAATACGACGCCGCGTGGCTGAACAAGCCCGACGCGACGCCGTTGTCACGGTCCCTCCCGCTGCAGACCGAGCCGTTCAAGGGCAAGCAGGCACGCCCGTTCTTCGCCGGCATTCTGCCCGATGAAGGGCCGCGGCAGCAGATCGCCGCCATTCTCGGCATCAGCGAGCGGAACGACTTCGCCATGCTGGAACGGATCGGGGGCGAGTGTGCCGGAGCGGTCAGCCTGCTGCCGGAGGATGGCCCGCGTCCGCGGCCGGGCGAGAAGCGAACCCGCAAGCTCAGCGAGAAGGAACTGGAACGGGTCATCGCAGAACTGCCCCGGAGACCATTGCTGGCCGGGGAGAGCGGCGTCCGACTTTCCCTGGCCGGAGCGCAGTCCAAGCTGCCGGTGGTCCTCCACTATTCCGCCATCGGCCTGCCGCTGGGCAATACGCCCAGCACGCACATCATCAAACCCGAGCCGGAGCGGTTTCCTGGGCTGGTGGCCAACGAGATGCTCTGCATGACACTGGCCCGGCGGCTGGAGCTGAATGTCCCGGCGGTGGCCCATCGCGCCGTGGGCGGTAAGCCCTGCATCGTCGTGGAGCGGTATGATCGCGCGGTCGCCCCCGACGGCACGGTCCTGCGCGTTCACCAGGAAGACTTCTGCCAGGCGCTGGGGTTCCCCCCGGAGAAGAAGTACCAGCAGGAGGGCGGGCCACTGGTCCGGGACTGCATCGGTCTGCTGCGCGACTGGTCCAGCGTTCCCGCGGTCGATATCCGCGATTTCCTGGACGGCCTGATCTTCAACATGGTGATCGGCAACGCCGACGCCCACGCCAAGAACTACTCCATCCTCTACCGGCAGGGCCAGCGGCGACTGGCGCCGTTGTACGACTTGGTTTGCACGTTGGCGTGGCCGGAACTGTCCAAGGTGCCGGCGATGAAGATCGGCCGGAGCGACTCCCTGAAAACGATCAAGGCCGCTCACTGGCAGAAGATGGCTACCGAGATTGGTGTGGGCTGGCCCATGCTGCGCGAGCGGATCGCCGACCTGTCGCAGCGGACCCTCACCGCCCTCCAGGACGCCGGCTTGCGGAGCGCCTCGAACGATCCTGCGGCCACAGACCGCATCGCCGGGATTATTGAGAAACGGGCGGCCGCCTCGCTGCAAGGGGCCAGTTGATCCGGCCTCGCGCGAACTTCCTGGGTGAACGCCCCAACCGTTCTATTCAAAAATTGCCGCCGCATCCGCAGGGGGATCGGGATTCGTCTACGCCGCCGTTCTTGTGTAGTGGCGCAGCAGGCCGCCTAATCGTGATTGGCATACAACCGCTGTTAAGTACCCCGTCATGCTGGATTGTTGAGGTGGTGCCTTCCCAATCGTCACATTGCCGATGCCCTGGTGCGGCCGCACCGTGTTGTAGAACTGCACATACTCGTTTACCACGTACGCAAGGTGTTCCTGCCCAAAGCAAATGAAGTCGTCCAGGCACTCACGCTTGATCGAACGAATCCACACCTCGGCGTAGGGGTTGAGGTTGGGCGATTGCGGCGTCAGTTTCGCGACTTTGATCCCCCGCTCTTCGAGCTTGGTGTCGAACTCTCGCGTGAACTTGGAGTCCCGGTCACGGAAGAGCATCACTGATTCTGGAGCCGTCTGGGTGGCGACCTCCTGGCTAAAGCGCTCGGCCTGATCGACCATCCAACCCGCGTCGGGGTGTATTGATGCCCCTGCCAAATGCACCCGCCTCGTTCCCAGATGGATGAAGAAGAGGACATAACAGGTCCGAAGCCGGAACCCGCTCCAGACCTTCTTGACGAAGAAGTCGCAGGCCCAGAGCGACTGGGTGTGCATCCTCACGAACTGCTGCCAGTTCTTCTCACCCTGCCCGGGGCTGGGAACGTACCCCTCCTCCTTCAGGATTGTCCGCACCGTATTGGGCGCCAATTGAATCCCTAACTTCTTAAGTTCGCCCACGATCCGGGTATACCCCCAACCGGTCTCCCGTGCGATCTTCAGGACTAGCTCACGGATCTCCTCCTTGGTCCTCGGCCGACCCCGCTTCCGCGGAGCTACTCGTAATGCGATGGACTTCCCCGCGATCATCCACCGCGCAATCGTGCGCGGGCTGACGATGCTCACCAGGGCCTGCACCGCCCTGCCTACCGGCCTTGCGAACTTCAAAAGCTTCGTCTTCTCCGCTGGCGTGACGTGGACCCTCTTGGGTAACTTGGCGCGGAGGATCTGGTTCTCCGCCTTCAAAAACTGGATCTGCTGCGCCAAATCGTCCAGATCCGACCGCGCCATCAGGAAGAGCACCGGGTTGAACCAACGGCGTTTCGACATGTTCCGTTCACCTCCACCAAGGCCGACTCGGGAGGTGACAGGATATTTGCATAGCGCTGGCGCGGTCCAGGCCCTTCTTGCTTGGGAAACGCCGCCAGCCTGGCCCGAGCCACCAAAGCCGGCCGGACATTCGACAAGGTCGCCACAGCCCTTTCGGAGCCAAAGGCGGGCCGTTTTTGGCCATGTCAGGGTCAAACGACCCTGACACGCGTAACTGCTTAATAATTAAAATGTTGGCTGTTTTTGTCGGCCCAAAACCCTGACAAAACTGACACCAAAACCGCCATATCAAGGTGTCCCTATGCTGTAGGGGGTATTTTCCAGCGCGAACGGTGGTGTCCCAAGGGTTGCTCGCGTCGCTGTCGACCTGGTACGTGTCCCAGTTGCCCGTCGAGGAGAGCGTCCAGCTCTGCCGCTGGTTCGTGGTCGTCAACGCCGTCTGCGTGCCGTTCAGATCGCCCTTGGCGGCGCTGACCAACCGGTCCAGGTTGTCGTGGCCGTACAGCTCGTCCTTGCCGAGCCTAAACGAACCCACACACGGGACGCTATAGCGGCACGTGGCTTAATTACTTGCTAAAGATCAAGAGCCGTCAGCTACGTGTCAATATATCACGTATACCTTACGGCAAATCGCTGATGTCCATGAGGTCTATTCTCAACCTCGTACTCTAATTATCAGTGATGCCCCGCTTGTCTTCTTTGTCTTCGCCCGTTTTGTTCTCGTAGATACTTAAATGTTACTTCCAGGCTCCAAGTGCTTAAGTCGTTCATAAAACTTCACCGCAAACGGATTTTCCCCGGCGCCATATTGATTTACCATCTGTTCCCACCGATCCCGCCGACTGGCTTTCATCAACTCGTCGGAATCGTTTAGACTTTTCGCAAGATCGACCACCGCCTCGGATGCTTTCCCCATACAATAGAGCAATTGAGCACGTATAAACACCTGCTCTATTTTCATTTCGCCTGGGATTGGGTTCAATTCATTGAATTGAAATGCTTCATCAAATCGATTAGCCGCAGCAAGCACTTCGGGAAGCATAATGATTGCAAGAGGATTGGATGGGTCCAACTTATGCGCTTGTAGCATTGCCGCCGTTGCACGCTGCGGATCATCCACATATTTTGCAAGTTCAGATAGGGCTTTGGATGTCGGGTGCAAAGAAACCGAATGAATTAATAAATCGAGATATCGCCCCCTATTCTTCGGACCCATCTCTAAAGCAAGCTCCAAACTGATAGCTGCTTGTAATTCCCGAGGCAACCCCTCGTGTTTTCCATGGGCATAGCACGTTCGGCAGATAGCTAAGTCTGGTTTCAGACTAAATTGTATAAATTCATTATCATCGTCATCGTCAACACCATATCCACAAAACATACATTCATAAAACCATTTGTTATGATTTGTATTGTTCTCGCCATTAGCCTCCATAGTAATATTCCATCATCATTAATGGATTTGGATCGAATATATTGCCCTCGTAATAATACTCATCTTCATCAGATTCGCGTGGGGTTGGAAGGTTGGGAAATTCTTCGTCTTCCCTGGCCGCATCCCGAATTTCCTGCATAGCTTCGGCGGATGGTTCAAGTAGATGAGGGAGAACCGCCTGGCCCGCTTTGTCATTTTTCATAAGCTTATTTAGATTGTCTGCAATATGAGCTGCTGGCCCAACCAAATCGCCTTTACCCTCCGCCACATTTTTCCGCCACAGCTTTAGATCTACGGATATTTCGTCGACCATCCGCTGATTCTCACCAGTGGCTTCATCACACACAATTCCCGCTAGGATTAGCCCACCCGCGATAATGGCGGCGCCTCCGGCACCTCTTCGCCGCGCCTGCTCTCTTGCCTCTTCAACTCTTGCATTGTTGGCTTGTCGCCAGTTGCGATATGCTCCTCCCTTTTTCTCAAATTCCTTAGCCTGCTTGGTGCTTCCGGACGACCAAGTGTTTGTTTTTGTGTCTAAAAATACATTGCTGTCGGGGAAATACTTCCGATTGCCGGATTGATTGTGCATGTGTGGCCCCGGATGCTCAGGCAAGGAGGGGTTCTTCGTTCTAAAGTCTGCATAACCGCCAGGAGCGTGATCTATATCTACCACCGCTGGTGTTCGCCAGTTATCGCCGTCGAAGTTTTTAACGGTCGCTAGCCCATAGCCATCTAGGAACTGTGTGGGACTTGATCCCACATACTCCTGCAGCCCCATCCCATCGATGTATCCGAGGGGATCACGCTGGAGCCACCTGCCGATGCCGGGGTGGTAGTCGCGGAACCGGACGTGGTACAGCCCGGTCTCGCTGTCGAGGCGGTAGCCGGCGTAGAGGACCCGGTTGTCGTAGTCGCTGGTGTTGTTGGCGTCGTCGGACCAGTCGCTCACCGCGCCGTCCGCGTCGGACGATGGTCGGTCAGCCCGTGGATCACGATGGTCCTCGACCTAGTAGTACTTCTCGTACTCAGCGTCTTTTTTCCAAAGCGGCGCGTAACTGCTCTCCCCCGCGCAGTACTTGCTTCTTTTCTCATCGTCGCCATTGCCGGCGGCTTTTCGTTTTCCGGTCTTCGTCGTGCGATGCCTTGCGGCCGTCCGCGTGCGGTTGCTGCGTCGGATTTTGCGCCGCTTTTTGTGCCGTGATTCGCGTTCTGTGTGTCATTCACCATTCACAGCAATGATCGCACTCAGCTTCCGCAGGGTGAAGCTTGGTGAACCTCTCGTCAGACTCCCTGTCGATCCAAGCCTAAGATTGGATGTCACCGGGAGATTGCAATGAACATCAAATTGAAGCGGGCTTATGAGAAGCCGGCCAAGAGCGATGGCCGGCGAATCCTCGTGGACCGGCTCTGGCCACGAGGGATTTCCAAAGTCAATGCGAAACTCGATCTGTGGCTGAAGGAAGTCGCACCATCAACGGAGCTACGGCAATGGTTTGGACACGATCCGAAAAAGTGGCCGGAGTTCCGAAAACGATATCAAGCTGAGCTGAAAAAAAATCCCGCACTGGCCACACTCAAAACGATGGCTCTTGCAGACGACATCACGCTGGTCTATGGAGCAAGAGATCAAGTTCACAACGAGGCAGTAGTGCTCAAAGAATTGCTGAAGCGCAGCAAGTAAGCCCGCTTCCACCAACCACCTGTCCTCAATGCGACGCTGTTTCTACTAAAAATGGCGCATAACAATTCAGGCATCCATGCCTGTTACGTCACACATCTATATCTAATGTCCGAGATTTCCGCGCGAATGGCTGGATCTGATGAGCCACCCGTGATCCTTATTCCGGCTTTGACTTGTCAGCAACACCACCTATTCAGAGGTCGATTTCTAAGGCTCCCACAGACGATGAACATTGATCAACCTTAAAAATATTTCTTAAGACTTTATTATTCAATAGTTAATAGTAAAATATTATTTTGCGTTTCGTCTTGCATTTTCTCGTATATTCGGTATCTTTACTATAGTTTAATACGGTCGAATACTATGGCAATCTGATGACTCAACGAATCAATCACGGCGGGCTAACCAAAAACGATTTGATCGTGAACGATCTTCGTCATCGAATCGTCAGCGGTGCCTTATTGCCTGGTGATCAGATTGCTAATCGCATTCAACTCGAGGAGACATTCCAAGCCAGCCCAGCAACCATTCAGAAGGCGTTGGATCGGCTCTCGCGGGATGGGTTTGTACGAGCGTATGGGCGGCGAGGGACTTTCGTTGCCAACGATCCGCCTCACTTGTGTGACTACGCTTTGGTGTTCGAAGATCATCCGCAGTCAGGCGGAAAGCCGTGGAGTCGTTTCAACTCCGCGTTGTTAGGGGCTGCCATCGCGGAAGGCCGATCGAGCGAACTTCGTAAAGGTGATGCAGCGGGAAAGTCTGGCCGAAAGCGGCGGATCAAGCTTTACTACGACATTCAGCCGCACGCTGACGTCGAAGATTACCAGCGACTGGTCGCAGACATAAAAAATCACCGACTTGCGGGCATTATTTATGTCACGCTCGACTCGGAGATCACGCAGACAGAGTTGTCCGGAACCACAAACTTGCCGCAGCTTTGTTTGAACACGGTCGAAGCGCCGCAGGTGAGCAGTGTGTTGCCGGATCAGGCAGCGTTTGTCCGCAAGGCCTTGGACTATCTGAAGTCTCAGGGACGCAGTCGCGTGGCGATGGTCAGCGCGGGATTGACCTCTACGTTCTACCAGGTCTTCGCCGCCGAGGTTGCCGCACGGGGAATGACGACCCGGCCATACTGGTCGCAGGGGCCGTTCTTCGCCAGCGCACCGGCGATCCGCAACACCGTGCATCTGCTGATGAATCCGGGGCAGAATGAGCGGCCAGACAGCCTGATCATCTCCGACGACCACCTGGTCGAACAAGGCAGTCAGGGGCTGCTCAACGCGGGGGTGCTCGTGCCTGAAGACGTGAGCGTCGTCGCCTACGCCAACTTCCCATTCCCGCCGACCAGCAGCGTGAAGGTCAAATGGCTGGGCTTTGATATTCGCGACGTACTGACAACTGCCATGAATCTGATTGACGAACAACGCCGGGGACGGCCGGCACCTAAGACCACGCTGATTCCGCCCGTCTTTGAAGAAGAAGTTCATGTTGGGAATGAGTTGGAGTAGGTTTACCGGCAAGAGGATCTCTGGTTTAGATCGCGAGGACCGTGTTCTGACTGAATCATCCAGGAGAAGGAAAAAGAGCCATGAAAAACAAACACCCCCACCCGTTCATCCAGCGTCGCGCGCCATGGATTGCCGCCTTGTCCATCGCAGCTATGTGTACCGGAGCATCGGCAACCCCGCTGACGTGGAACTACGCCTCCAACGGCATCTGGAACGACTCGAGTCACTGGACTCCCGTTCAGGTGCCTGTCAATGGTGATAGCGTCACCTTCGGCGCCACTGGTTCGGGCACCACATCCACGATGGATCTCAACGGCCTGAGCCTCAGCGGGCTGACGCTGGCGGCCCCGATATCCACGCCCCCGACGGCCCCGACGCCGATCGCGCATACGATCGACTTAGGCACCAACACGCTCAACCTCAGCGGAGCGGCCAATATCGTTACCACCGCGTCGGGCAAAAGTGCCAGCGGCAGCCTGACGGTCATCGGCTCGACCGGCTTGTTCCAGGCGGACCTTTCCAGCCTGAGCGTCGGCGTCAATGCGCAGAGTGGAGGCCCCACGACCACAAATACGACCACAGGCTCGCTGGATTTGAGCGGGCTTACCGGCGGCTATCTGAACGTCTCGGGGGCGACCCAGATCGGCTACAACTTCGGCAGCAGCGGCAGCCTGTCCCTCGGCTCAGGCATGGATGTGCTGCTGGGGGTGAACACTTCCAGCCGCGGCAGCCTCAGCGTCGGCTCGGGCTATGTCGCCGAAACCGGCAGCCTCCTCATGGGTGACGGCACATTCAACGCCTATCTTTCGAGCCTCTACATCGGCTACGAAACCCGCACCAATACATCTCCCTCTGACGAAGGCACTGTCGATCTGCAAAACGCCACTGGGGGAACACTGGACGTGGCAGGTCCGGTGCGAATTGGGGACGGCCGCGGCTCGACCGGAAAGCTGTTGCTGGGCGACAACATCAGCACGCAGATCGGCTCGACAAGCTCGCGAAATATCCTGAACATCGGCACGACCCATGACACGGTCTCGTCGATAGCCAGCGAACTCATCGCCGGGTCAAACACCTTCAACGCTTATGTGTCGAATCTCACGGTAGGGCAGGGACTCGTGAGCGCCACGCTCGACCTGACCGACTCGACGGGCGTGCTTGATGTTTCCGGCAATGTCATCATCGCACAGGGCACTAATTCCGCTGGTACCAGCGCCACAGGCCGGGTCTATCTGGGGGACGGGATGGACATGGTCATCGGCACATCTTCGAACCGCGGAACCTTGTCGATCCTCACGGGGACCAGCCCCACGGAAGGAACGCTCACCGCCGGCACCGGGACCTTCACCGCCTATCTGACGAGCTTGACCGTCGGCCGAAACACTCGAAGCAACGCGAGTACCAGCACGCTGCCGGGCACACTGGACCTGAGCCAGATCAGCAGCGGCGTGCTTGACGTCTCCGGCGATGTGGGCATCGGCTATAACCTGGGTGTCAACTACGGCAGGATCAAAGGCCTCGTGAAGCTGCACGAGACACAAGCATCAGCGCAGAACCTCTACGTCGGCGACACGACGACCCAGACGCAGGGCACGCTGGAACTGGACAACTCGATCTTCGCGGTCAGCGGGAACGTTTCTCTGAAAGGGACCAGCGGCTACCAGGGACAGGTTAAGTCCACTCTCAACGGCGAATCGTCCGGGCTGGACCTTGGAGCCTCCGCGACACTGACGGTCAGCGCACAGGGTTTGATTGACATCACCTTCAACTCTATCGGCCCAGGCCCCACGATTTATTGGGGCTTGCGCTGGGCGGGATCGCACTCGAGCGATCTCCAGACGCTCTACACGAACGGCCTGCTCCAATGGGATGACTCGGCACTGATCGCGCAAAGCCTGCCGGGGGCGAGCATCTTCGAGGATGGCGGCTACACGTATGTCGGCGTCCAGTTCATCCCATCGCCGGCCAGCGGTGTGCTGTTGCTGGCGGGGCTGGGGACGATCGTCACGCGGCGGCGGAATCGGTCATCCACCACGCCGGCTTGAAGCACACCGTGAACCGATCGTTCGAGGGTGAGGGAAAGGGATTGTTGCACACGCGGAGTAATGCCCTCATGGCTCGTGATCGCACAGAAAGCCAACCGTCTGTCGTCTCCGAAATTGATCTGCGATTACCAATCGCCGACGGTTTCGGCGCTTTCAGGGGTTCTCGGGGATTCACGTTGGTGGAGTTACTGGTTGTTGTCTCCATCATTGCGTTATTGGTTGCGCTCCTGCTGCCGGTTTTGGAGCGTGCGCGCGATGCCGGCCGTGACATCAAGTGCGCCTCGAACATGAGGCAGGTTTATGTCCTCTCGACACTGTTCCAGAGCGACTATGCCGCGATAATGCCCAACCAGTATTTTCCGCGCTACCCTCGAGGGTTTGACATGTCGGACCCGCCGGATGATCGCGGGAGCGCGTGTTTTTACGGGCACATGCTGATCAACATGGGATATGCCGTCGAGTCGGAGCGGCTTCCTCGCCCCACATCGTTCCCCGCACTCAAGAAAAACGCGATCACCGGAAATCGCCTTTTCGCCTGTCCGAGCATGTGGATGGACCATCGCAGCGGCTATTACGATACACGAAAAAAAGCCCTCCCCAGCGTTTTAATTACTGATGACATCGAGCGGCGCAGTGCTGCTTTCTGGTACGACGTGGGGTACCGCCTCGAGGGAAACACAACCATCGAGTACCACATGTTCAACGGCTATTACGTCAACAATCTGGCGGGTAGCGGGGTTAACTATCACCTTTCCGGCACATATCCGCCCAACCAAGGCGTCTATCCTCGCAGAGAATGGAAGAGCGCTCCGAGCAAGGTGGCGTACCTCATGGAAGATTTCATGTGGACGTCTGGCGGCTACTCGCAGTACGCGGACTGCATCACCCAGTACAACTATGCGTGGGGCGGCTATGGACCGCCGATCCGTCACAACAGCTACCACAGCACCAATATGATTTTCGCCGACGGCCACCGCTGGTCATTCCCCACTCCGACATACATGTACATCTCGAACATTCCATTCAAATTTGAATGATGTCTGTTGCTTGTGCCCACGCATGACGCTCGCAGCTTCTGTGCTGATCGACCAGCCAGGCGGAGTCAGCGCAATACGCTGGATTTAATCTGGAGAGCCGTGAACCGCTGAGGTCTGGTGACGAGGTCCGCCAGCGTGAGCCGGGATAGTTCCGCGAAGAATGCATCCTGCGCCTGCTTCAAAACGCGCTTCAGGCCGCACTCTGGCTCAATGGGGCAGCCGCTGTTTGCCTCGAAACACTCCACCAGGGTGAGCGTGTTTTCTGTTTGACGAACCAAATCGCCGAGATTGATCGATTCGGGTGCAACACCCAGCCGCAGACCGCCGCCCCGCCCGCGCGTACTGTGAACATAACCCAACTGTGTCAATCGCTGCGCCACCTTGGCCATGTGATTGGTAGAGGCGTGATAAGCCTCCGCCACCTCCTGAACAGTCGCTGACTGGCCCTGACGTACTGCCAGAAAAATCAGGAGACGCAAGGCGTAATCCGTGTGCATGGTCAGTTGCATGAAGAGCCCTTGACTCGGATAACCGGCATGTAGTATACTTATTTTAATCGGTATGTTGGATACCGATTTAAAAGGTAGTGGACGGGTTTGCATACGCGGCTAGAGCCGCAGGAGACCAATCATGCCAGTTATCGACGCAGAATCGACTGTCGGCCAGCTAGTGGTGGATCGCCCCTCTCGTTCCCGCGTGTTTCAGAAGCTGGGAATCGACTTCTGCTGTGGCGGCAAGAAAAAGCTGACCGATGTCTGCCGTGACAAGGGATTAGACACCAGCCAGGTTGTGCAGGCACTGGCGGCGGATGAGGCGGTATCCGAGCCGGGCGACAATCAGGCCTCCAGCATGACGCTTTCACAGCTATGCGACCACATTGAACGGACGCATCATGCTTATCTGCATTCCGAGCTGCCTCGTGTGGGAGCAATGGCTAAGAAAGTCGCCGCGGTGCATGGGGCGACCCATCCGTGGACGATCGAGCTGGCAGCCATCTTCGCGGATTTTGCCGCGGAGCTTGACTCGCATATGTACAAAGAGGAGCGGGTGCTGTTCCCCTGGATTCGCAGTCTGGAAAAAGCTGATCGATGCGAAGGCGGAAGCTGCGGCAGCTCGATCACCAATCCCATCCGCATGATGGAACACGAGCACGACAACGCGGGACGCTCGCTGGAGCAGATGCGCGAACTGAGCAAGGGCTATCAGCCGCCGCCGGGCGCGTGCAATACGTTCATCGCGATGCTTGATGGGGTGGAACGGATTGAATCCGACATGCACCTGCACGTTCACAAGGAAAACAACATTCTGTTTCCCAAGGCTGCACAGCGCGAACAATCTTCCACATAAAAATTTCCCCTGACGAGCTGACCGGCTATACCATACAGGAGTGGCCAAGGCTCAAGCGAGTCACGGCAGCGCGCGGTGAGGCCTGCCGTCGGACGCAAGGGGCAATGATGGGACGTGACAAATTATTTGCTGCGGCGACGGGCACGCTGGCGACGCTGATTCTTGCTGCACTGATCCTGCTGGGATCACGGAATCTGGCGCACTTTGATGCGGCACTGGTCGGTTACACCTTCGCCACCGTGTTTGCGACCTTTGGCATCGTGTATCGCTACACGATGTGGCTGCGGCGTCCGCCGACGCGGATGTACTGGCGGCGCGGATGGCAGGTGTTTTTCTTCCATCCGCGCTTTCTGCTGAGTAACCTCACCGAGCTGGCACGCCGCTTTGCGGTCGAGTTTGTCGCCACCCGGTTCATCTGGCGTCGAGGCAAGACAAGATGGAGTGCCCACTGGCTGATTATGTGGGGATGTCTCCTCGCCGCAGCCATCACATTCCCGCTGGTTTTCGGCTGGATTCACTTTGAAACTCTGCCCGGCGATCTGGACGGTTACCGCGCGTTTGTATTCGGTTTTCCGACCTTTTCGTTTCCGATCCACTCCTTGTTCGGAGTGCTGGTTTTCCACGGTCTGGTGTGGGCGTCGATTCTGGTAACGATCGGCGTGATGCTCGCGATGCGTCGCCGAATGATCGACCACGGTGCCGCAGCGGTGCAGCAGTTCGGAGAAGACTTCCTGCCGCTGATTCTGCTGTTTGCCATCAGCGTCACGGGCCTGATGCTCACCGCCAGCTACCGATGGATGAAGGGTTACGCATACGACTTTCTGGCGATCCTCCACGCCATCACCGTCATTTTTACGCTGCTGTGGCTTCCGTTTGGAAAGCTGTTTCACATCTTCCAACGTCCCGCGCAACTGGGTGTGAGCTTCTACAAAGATGTGGGGCGCAAGAGTGAACAGGCCGCCTGCCGTCGGTGCGGTCAGGCTTTTGCATCAAAAATGATGGTTCGTGACTTGATGACAGTAGAAAAGCAACTGGGGTTCACCTATGAAATGGACTCCGGTCATGCGGAGCATTACCAGCAGATTTGTCCCAGGTGCCGCCGAGCTTTGTTTGGCTTGGCGCAAGGCACGTTATGGGCGACACAACACGAGAGCGAGGCTTGACGATGAGTGAACAGGAAGATCGGCTGCGTCAACACCCGACCGAACGATTCCAGTCGCCGCAGCACCACATCGATCTCAAAGAGGTCGAAGCGAAGCTGCGTGCCGAGCCGCTGCCCGCGTCACGCAATCACCGTCAGGAAACGCTCTACCGTCACGGGGCGGCGACAGTGGCGCTGTTTCTCTTTGAACGCGGCGCACAAATGCCCCAGCATGTGGCTGAAGGCGTCGTGACGGTCCATGTGCTTGAAGGATGCCTGAAAATGGTGGTCGAAGGGAAATCACAGACGATCACAGCCGGTCAACTTCTCGTCATGGCTCCAGGCGTGCGCCACGATGTTTACGCTCAAGAGCACACCCGGATGTTGCTGACGGTATGCCTGGAATCCTCGAAGAATTCGCAATAGTGGAGCCGATGTGGCGACTCAACCGGTCAATCAGTTGAAGATCATTGAGGGATTCGGCCCTCATACTGCATTCATGTCGGGAGACCGGTTGTCAACAGCCGTCGAACCCGACGCTGTGGTCAAGACGCACTGTTGCTTCTGCGGTCAGCAGTGCGGCATTCAGTTAAAAGTCAAAGACAACACGGTGATCGGTTTCGACCCTTGGGAGGAGTTTCCCTTTAATCGTGGGATGCTCTGCCCCAAAGGGGTAAAGCGTTACCTCCAAGGCTCACATCCCGATCGACTGGTGACGGCCCTGAAGCGTGATCCTTCCGCACCGGCGGGGTTCAGCGCGATGGGCTACGACGAGGCGGTCACCCGCGTCGCGGGGGAGATCGAGCGACTTCAGCGTCAGCATGGCAATGACGCATTCGGCGTTATCACCGGCGCGAGCCTCACCAGTGAAAAAACCTACCTGATGGGAAAGTTCGCCCGCGTTTGTCTCAAAACCCGGCACATCGACTACAACGGTCGACTGTGCATGGTCAGTGCGGCGGCGGCGAATAAAAAAGCGTTCGGGGTCGATCGGGCTGCCAATCCATGGTCAGATATTCTCAAAGCAAAAGTGGTGTGGATCAGCGGAGCCAACGTCGCCGAGTGCGCCCCGATCACGACTGATTACGTCTGGCAGGCACGGGAGAACGGCGGAAAAATCATTGTCGTTGACCCTCGCATCACACCCATCGCTCGAACCTGCGATCTTTTCCTGCCGATTAAGCCCGGACGCGACATTGCGCTCTTTAACGGCGTGCTGCACCTGATGATCGAAAATGACTGGCTCGACCACGCATTCATCGAGCGGTACACCGTAGGTTTTGACGCAGTGGCGGCGAGTGTCCGCGAATGGACACCCGCTAAAACAGCGGAAGTGACCGGCATACCAGAGCGGTCGATCCGACAAGCTGCGGAATGGTGGGGCACCGCCAGCACCAGCTTTCTGATGCACGCGCGGGGAATCGAGCATCACAGCCACGGTGTCGTCAACTGTCTCGGTTCGATCAATATCGTGCTGGCGTCAGGGCGCATCGGTCGTGAGGGTTGCGGTTACTCCACCATCACCGGCCAGGCGAATGGTCAAGGCGGTCGTGAGCACGGGCAAAAAGCCGACCAGTTACCCGGCGGACGCGATATCGAAAATCCCGCCCACCGTGAATACATTGCGAAATTCTGGGGCATCAACGAACCGGATCTCCCCCACGTCGGCGTCGATGTCTATGAGTTATTCCGCAAGATCGACAAGGGTGAGATCAAGGGGCTGTTGTCGATCTGTTTCAACCCTAAAGTCTCGCTGCCTGACAACAACTTCATCACCAGGGCACTGGAAAAGCTGGATTTCTACGCTGCGATTGATTTCTTCCTCAACGACACTGCACGCCATGCGGATATCGTGCTGCCCGGCTCACTCCAGGAGGAAGACGAGGGCGTTGTCGCCCAGGTCGAGGGGCGTGTCATCAAAATCAACAAAGCCGTAGATCCGCCTGGTGATGCGAGGCAGGACTGGAAGATCATCCAGGACATTGCCGCGAAACTCGGCCGAACACACGGAATGCAGTTTCGCAGTCCCCGCGAGATATTCGACGAGCTGCGCATGGCCTCCAAGGGCAGCGTCATCGATTATTCGGGTATCACTTACGAGAAAATCGAAAAGCAATTCGGTGTCTTCTGGCCCTGTCCGAGCGAAGACCCCAACGGTAACAAGATCGACCATCCCGGCACGCCGCGACTGTTCGAACCGGGAACATGGAACCCTGTCGCCAAAGGTGCGGGGCCTTTTTATTTTCCTGACGGTAAGGCACGTTTCATCGTCGCACCGTACACGCCGCCGACAGAAGAAACGGACGCGGAATATCCGCTGATGTTGACAACCGGCCGCGTGGTTAGCCAGTTTCTGTCCGGCACGCAAACCCGTCGCATCGGCCCGCTGGTAAAGCAGTACCCCGAACCCCGACTCGAATTACACCCGCGACTGGCGGACAAATACGGCATCGTCGATGGCGACTGGACGACAATCGATTCACGCCGCGGCAGTTGCACGCTCCGGGCGCAAGTCGTGACCACGATCCGGCCTGATACCGTGTTTATTCCGTATCACTGGGGAGGGCCTAAGAGCGTGAATCAGTTAACCATCTCCGCGCAGGATCCGATCTCGAAGATTCCTGAGTACAAGGTGTGCGCGGTGCGCATCAGAAAAGCCGATGCACCACCTGCTTACTCTTACGAACGCGAACCACAACAGTAGTTCTTCACAAACCCGACAACTTCACCCAATGGCAGGCGACCGGTCGAGATCGTTTTGTCGATTTGTGTTCAATACCGCGCAGAGCCGGCAATCGAAACGAGCCGTTCGAGTCGTTCCAGTGTTCCGCTGGGAGGAAGCTGATCTCCCGGCGCTATCACCAGCGCAGGGCTGCGATGGCGCAATTCAAGCCAGGCTTCCGCCTGCGCATCGAACAATTGCAGCGGCACATTCGGGGCAAAGCTGTCCGGGGGAACACCGCCGGATAACACTAGTGACGATCCAGCTTCATCGCGGCATTGCCCAGGAGTCAGATCACCCCACGGAGCTGGCGTGACGGCATCGGCAGCATTGATCCCGCAATCCGCCAGGGTCTTGAGCAGCCCGCGCAGACGCCCGTCGATGTGAACGCTCAACGGCTTGCCTGCTTCACGAGCAATCGCGGCAATCTTGCGGTAATGCGGAGCACTGTATCGCCCGAACCACGAAGGGCTCTGCACGTCGGATGAAAGATTGTCAGAAAGAAACATCACCTGCGATGGTCCCTCCGCCAGCATTCGGAAGACCTGAAGATGAGCCACGTTGATCGTTTGAACTGTCTGCTCCACTTCGTCAGGTTCATCCATCGCCAACTCGATCGTCCGCTCGATGCCGGCATAGCGACTGATGAGAAATCCCATTCCCGTATAAGGCGTACCGACAAATGGAACGCCTATATCACCCAACTTTGCGTCGATCGCCCGGAACAGATCCCACAACGGTTCGTAACGGACCCGCTCAAAAGCGTAACGGATCACTTTCAAGTCTTCGGCGGCATTGACCATGTGCTGTTCAATTCCCCAGCACCAGCCTTCGGGAAGCCAGCGCCGCACCTCGCACACTTCGCCGACCGGCGTACGGAGCCGCGAGGTGAATACATCGCCATCCGTATGTGATTCCGCGATGACCTCGGGCGCATGGATCTCGCGGTAGAAGCAGCCAAGGTTAAGGTGGATCGCTATATCCAACCGTCGATGCAAGGCCAGGAGCGCATCGACGCGCTCATCATTGCCGGTGGTCAACGGGACGAATTTGCCGCCGCCGTGCGCCGCGTGCCACCAGGAGATATCCGCCAGCACCGGCACGCGATCGGGGACGCGGCCATGGAGCACGCTCAGGAGACGTTCGCGATGTGTCACTTTTTTCTCCAATAACCAGCGTCGCGGCTGGTATCAGGGATATCATGAGACATGTGCACTGTAGTTGACTGAATTTTACAGCACAAGTCATTGGTGCTTTCAACCAATGACTTTGATGGCTAAATTACAAGCAATGTCTGTACCTGATCATTTACATTTTTACATCGATCCCAACCGCTGCATCGGTTGCCAGGCCTGTGTGCAGGCTTGCGCGGAATGCGATACGCACAAAGGCGACTCGATGATCCATCTCGAGTACGTCAATCGCGGCGAGTCGGTACAGACGGTGCCAGTGGTCTGCATGCACTGTGACCAGCCGACGTGTGCGGAGGTCTGCCCCGCCGATGCAATCAAACGCACCGATGATGGGGTCGTCCAGTCGGCACTGAAACCACGATGCATCGCCTGCGGCAACTGTGTCCTCGGATGCCCCTTCGGTGTACCCGAGGTCAAGATCGACCAGCAGCTCATGCAGAAATGCGATATGTGCTACGACCGCTCATCGGTCGGCAAAAAGCCCATGTGTACCACCGTCTGTCCCAGCCAGGCACTCTTTTTTGGAACCCGCGAACAGATAGAGCAGCTCCGCCCGCGTTCACGGCCTGTCCGGGAATTTCATTTTGGTCGCCAGACGATCACCACCCGCGTCCACATGATGGTTCCCAAAGACGTCCAGAAAAACTACGTGGACATCACCGCTGCGATGGAGGAACGAGCGGCGGCACGCCACGTCGCTTTGAAAGTAATCGACGACCCATTCGCCGAGGTGCAAGCGTGACCAAACCCGACGATCCCCATGATGTGAATACGACGGGACGACCACTGCCGTCATTAACCGATGGTCTGACCGGAGTTCGTCCCGCGACGGGGTACAAGCCCGGCCCTGAACGCGAGCAATACACCATCGCCCCTGACGGCCGCCCGCCTGAACAACAGCCCTCCTGGCGCCGCGACTTTCCCATCGACTGGCCGCAAAGTCACTACGTCGCTCGACGTGACTTTACGAAATTTCTGGTACTCACCAGCTTGGCGTTTACCGTCGGACAGTATTGGATCGGCGTACAAAATTATTTCCGCAGACGACGTGGACTCCCGGAAACGAGAAAGATTGCAACGCTGTCTGAACTTCCGGTCGGCGGCACCATCGTTTTCAGATATCCCGGTCCGCATGACGACTGCGTTTTGATTCGCACCGGTGAAAATACGCTTCTGGCCTACAGTCAGAAGTGTTCACATCTGGCCTGTGCCGTGGTGCCACGACCAGAAAAGGGTGACATCCACTGCCCCTGTCACGAAGGATATTTCGATTTGAGTACTGGTCGTCCGCTGGCCGGCCCACCGCGAAGACCGCTGCCTCGCATTACACTCAAGACTCTTGGCGATCATATTTACGCTACTGGCGTGGAGGCGAGAACCGTATGAGACGGCCATTCACCCGCGCACAGCGATTGATCGTGGTTTATGGAATGGTCTGCATCGTTCTGACCATCGTCGTCCTCCAGCTATGGCTGTTGACTGCCACCATGAATGCTTTTCTGGGCGGTGATGAATCCGTCATCTGGCCTGCCGCTGCGGTCAGTACCGGCTGCCTGATCCTGAATGTCGGCTTGCTGCGCTACCTTTACAGAATGGAGCGTTCGTGACCGCACCCACTGCCGCCCCGCCCACTTCTCCGACATCCTGGTTGGCGGACCTTCCGCCGAATTATTTTGCGATGGCTATGGCGACAGGCATCGTATCGCTGGCTTGTCATGTGACCGGCTTTGAAGTCCTCGCCAAAGTCCTGTTCTGGGTGACCGTCCTGTGTTTCGCCGTTCTCTGGGTATTGCTGCTGACGCGGCTCGTGCGCTATCCCTCACGGATGGCGGCGGATCTCCTGAACCACGGAAAGTGCGTCGGTTTTTTCACCATCGTTGCCGCGACCTGCGTACTGGGAAGTCAGTGTCTGATTGTCGAGGAATCTCCGGCTGTGGCGGTGAGTCTGTGGGTTTTCGGTATCGCGCTCTGGGTCATCCTCAACTACACGATCGTCACCGCGCTGACCATCAAGGAAAATAAACCCAGCCTGCCGGATGGAATCAACGGCGGCTGGCTCCTGATCGTGGTGGCGGCCCAATCCGTCGCGGTGCTCGGCGCACAACTCGCCGCGATTCTGAAATGGACGCATGGCACAGCCCTCTTTTTCTGTCTCGCTGTCTGGCTGGGAGGCGGGATGCTCTACATCTGGATCATCTCGCTGATTTTCTACCGCTACACTTTTTTTCGTCTCAGTCCTTCCGATCTGAGTCCGCCGTACTGGATCAATATGGGCGCGGTCGCCATCTCGACCCTCGCGGGCACAATGCTCGTCGCCAACGCATCACATTCGCCCATGCTGGCGGATCTCTTGCCCTTCATCAAAGGATTCACACTGCTGTTCTGGGCGACGGCTACCTGGTGGATTCCGATGCTGGTCATTCTCGGTCTGTGGCGGCATGTGTATCAAAAGTTTCCGTTGCGCTACGACCCGCAATACTGGGGCGTGGTCTTCCCCCTGGGCATGTACACCGTGGCCACCTTTCGGTTGGTTCAACACCTGAACCTGCCGTTCCTTTCTCCCGTTCCGAATGTTTTCGTTTTCGTGGCGGTAGGTGCGTGGGGCCTGGCCTTTCTTGGACTCGCAGGAAAACTTTTGCGCCTCGGCAAGCCTCGCAGCGGAAGCAACTGAGTTTAATGTGGATGCTCGATCGACTTCCTGCTTATTCCGATTGGTCTTAGTCCTTCAGCTTCCGCTACTCTTCCCACCATTTACAGGCCTGTCGCGGATTGGCCGAGGCGAAGGCTAGCATTGTGTCCACAAACTCACGGATGGAAAAAAGCCGGCTATCCGCTGCGCCGATCTTGTCGCGTGATATCCAGCCGATTTCATCCCACTTCGCACCAAGTGCTTCACGGTGGACATAGTTGTATTTGGCTGATGGATTCTGCGCAAGCCGACGGTTCCACCACATCACTTCAACGACGTGCAGATAAGTTGAGCTGTGATAGTCAACGCCGAGCATGAGTATTTTCCCGTTGGCGGCATAAGCACGGATCAGCGGCGAATGTGTACCGTAAGTCCTCCCCCAAGGTTCCAGATCCCAAGGCGAGATCATGCCCTCCCGATCACGGTGACCAGCGACGAACTCTGCCGCTCCCTTGCCCCGCGCAGCCACGGAGTGAGAATAGTGGTCCGAGCGATAAGTCCCCGGCATGGTGCGGAAATATTCGCAGAGATATCCCGTCGTCGCGGGCGAGTGAGCCAGATCCCATGTGCCGGCCCGATCACCATCGACGAGGTTAAACGAGGGCATCAGCAGCAGGCCGTTCGGACCGATCACACGTTCCATCGCTGCGATTACCGCACCCGCTCCGCCTTCGACCGGCCCGATGGAACGGAACGACGAATGGACAAACAGCGTGTCACCCGCGCGGACGCCGAGGCGTTGCAGGTCCGCTGCCAGATCGTCCACTCCCACCTTGTTGACGGCATTGGTCATATTCGATTCCAGACCCAATCATTTGCCGCTACAGAGCGGGAAACGTCAAGACGGTCGATTCCTCTTCCGGCTTTCTGCTTCACGCATACAATAAACATCAGCTCATTCAATTCAGGATTGTCCCATGCAGCAGTGCCGGATTTTGCGCAGATGGTGCGGTTTGTTCCTGCTGATAACCACCCTTTGGCTGGCGCAGGCGTCCGCGGAGACACCCGCTGCCCTGAAAGGTACGCCTGCTTTCTATACCACCCAAACCATTGCATGGCTGGGGCGCACCCAGGTCATCCCGTTTCGCCTTGACTCCCCCGCTTCTGAGGATCGCACGTTCACTGCGATTTCCAGCAGCAGCGATATCGTTGAAATCATTCGCCCACCGGCGATCCTCAAGGGTGAGACGATCGGATATCTGCGAGTCCGCGCGCGGAAAAGTGGTTCGACCACACTGACGCTCGGTGCAGCAAAACTCGTCGTGGATGTTCGTAAGTCCACCGTTGATACCGCCGGCTTCGACCCCAGGCCGGCCATCGTCAGCCCGGCTCGCGGTGCGGCAGTATGGGGAACGATCGACATCGGCGTTGAAGTCTTCGATGACCCGTCCGATCAGGCTGCCCCGTCACCCGTTACCCTCGTCCTTCCAGCAGGCAAGACGCTGACCGAATCGCGCGATCCGAGCGTCGGTTCACCTCCGCTTCGTCGCGCTGTTTTTCGTGTGAATACGGATGATCTCCCTGCCGGTGCCGGTCAGTTTGTCGCCCGGATTACCGCCCGCGACGGCACCGTTCTGGAGAGTACGCCGCTTGTTTTGAACATCATCAAGCCAGCAGCTAACGATGTCATTTCCGACGAGTGTGAAAAATATCTTGAGCCCGCACGACCGCTGCGGCCCGGAATGCACAACCTGCGCGTCGGGTCCGATCCATCGGCATCCGGCAAGCGGTTCGTAGCCTGCCCCGGCACGGAGCCGGTTTGGAGTTATCCCTTCGAGGTGAAGGAAGGCGGCCTTTATCAGGTGATGATGACGGCTCGCGGTGACTTCGGAGCCGGTGCCTTTCCCTCATTGGGTGTGACTTTCGGCGAGTCAGATCGCGCTGTCACCGCGTCGCGCCTCGTGGACCACCGCTGGCAGCGCACTCCGATCGGCTACCCCGTTGAACTCAAGACCGGCAAGGTTTTTCTGGGTGTGAAGTTTCTCAACGATTTCTACGCACCGGATAACTATGACCGCAACCTCTACCTCGATCGCTTTGAGATCGTCAAGGTGCAGTCGCTGGCCAAAGATGCTCCTGCTCCGCCTGCGGGCGGCATGGCCATGGTGCCCGCTATGGCCATGGCGATGGCAAAAGCACCGGGCACTTACGAGGCGAGCGACGACTTCCGCGTCGCACTGCTGCGGCCGGTTCACGGTTTGTCGCTTCGGGGTGATCTGACGCTCACCGGTCTGGCGTGGTGGCGGCAGGCTGCGACCGTCACCCCGCCGCGCATGTGGATCGCCATTAACGGCACACCCCTGATGGAGCAGCGAACGGCGGACCCGGTCTTCCGAATCAGCACCGGGTACTTCAAGCCGGGACGGAACGCCTTGCAACTCATCGGCGAGCTGGACAACGGACTGCGCGCGGTATCACCGACCGAATACATCGATGTGAATGAATCAATCACCGGCAACAAACCGCGCGCGTATTACCGCTTTGGCATGACCGATCCGGCCTGGGGTGCCTCGCTCAAAGACAAGCTCACCTCGCTTAAGCATCAGGACGGCCACATGCTCGCGCTGTTCGCCGGCGAAAGTGAAGCGACACTCACTCTTCCCGAAGACCTCGCGGGGACATTCGAGCTTTATCTCGATGCGCGAGGCGATCAGTACGAAGGCTTCCCGATTATCGCCGCCAAGCTGCGGGCCGGCGGTGTGGACAAGCCCATTGCGGTGAAAACGACAAACCAGTGGTTTAACGATTGGAAAGTGGGAAATGTCGAGTTGACCAAAGGCCCCAAGCAGCTCGTGGTCTCTTTCATCAATGATGCGTACAAGGAAAAGGTAGGTGATCGAAACCTCTGGCTCCGGGCGGTGAGCCTGCGCGAAGTTGCCGGCGCGGACAGTGCTCCGCCATCACTGGAGATCGTATATCCCAGAAATAATGGTCAGCACGTCGGTCTGGCCGATGCTGTGGTGGTCGATGCACGTGATGACGATGCGTTTGCGTGGATTGATTTGGTTGTGGACGGACGACGGCTGGGCATGAATGCCCCCCTCGATCCGGCGTTGGGACGAATCGTGTTCCCGCTCCTCTGTCGTAATCTTCCGCCCGGTGAACACCATGTGAAAGTGCGCGGCGAGGACCGTTCGGGAAATCAAGGCGATTCAGAAGAAATCACCTTCATCGTCAATGCCGCTACTCAAGGCAATACCTCCGAGCTGACTCCTTACGAAAGCGCAGTCCGATTACTCAACCGATTCGGCCTTGGTCCCGATCCTGAAGAGCTTGCCGCAGTGCTCGTCATGGGTGAGCGGGCCTATCTTGAAGACCGCTTAAGCCGCGGAGCCAGTGATCCCGGTGAAATGGCCGCGACCAATAAAGCACGCACGGTTTTCTCCGGCTCTGACGGAGGCTACGACATCGCGGTCAACACCATCCACCAACTTCAACTAACGCCTAATCCGGTTCGCGCTCGATTTGTCATGTGGGCGGAAAATCATTTTTCGACTTGGCTGCGCAAAACTGAAGGCTGGCGGAAATGGCAGGAGCATGAAGCGTTTATGAAGGCGGGTGTCGCTCCGTTCGTCGATCTGCTCGTGACCTCCGCCACCAGTCCCGCCATGCTCGTGTATCTCGACCAGCAGCGGAGTTTCGCAACCAAGCTCAACGAAAACTATTCGCGGGAAATCATGGAGCTGCACACGCTGGGAGTACACGGCGGCTACACGCAGGCGGATGTGACCAGCCTCGCAGGTCTGCTCAACGGCTGGACTGCGATGGACGAGGCGGACACCGGCGGTCGCGGCTATCCGCTTGAGTCAGTCTATCGCTACGACGGCACGCTCAACGACGGACTGCCCCGCCGTATTCTGGGCATGAGCTACGAGCCAGCCCTACCCGCGCAACGATTTGATCGAGTACGGTTGGCGCTGGAGACGCTCGCAGCGCATCCAAGTACCGCTGAGTTCATATGCCGAAAGCTCGCGGAGCATTACGTCAGCGATCCCGCGCCAGAGGCGATGGTCACGGACCTTACCCGTGTGTATCACCAGACTGGCGGCGACATGAAGTCGGTCCTGCTGGCGATGGCGGAGCATCCGCAGTTTCGACGGGCGGACCTGCCGATGAAGGTGGCGCGTCCGATTGACTTCGCTCTCCGTCTCAGCCGCGTCACACGGGCGGATGACTCCTGGACGATTCACAATTTCCTTCAAAGCAGCGGGATGGGGCTTTTTGATTGCATCACACCGAATGGTTATCCCGAGGCGGACGATCGCTATGCCGACTCCAACGCGGTGCTTCAGCGTTGGAAACTGGTACGCACATGGGATTGGCGGATGGCGAGCCTCGTGCCCGGCACCTGGCGATGGTCCGCCAAGTCCGATCCGGTCAGCGGTGCGCAGAATATCGTGGACGCGGTGGCGGTGGCACTGACCGGGCGAGTGCTGGGACCTGAGTCCAATGCAGCAGCCCTGCGCGTCCTCGCGGAAGCGACCGGCGACATAGGTTCCAAAACCCAGCAAACCGCGGTATTTGTCGGCATGTTGCCAGAGGCCAATATGAGATAGGGGCACGCAACCTGACGTGTTTATTTCTTCAACGCAACGTCCGGCAATTATTTTTCGTGGAGTAACCGATGCAGATCACCCGACGATTTTTTCTCCAGTCCACCGGCGCCATCGCCGCCTACTGCGGTGTGATTCCCCAACTGCTCCTGGCCCAGACGGGGAATAACGCTCCGGCGACCCAGCCCGTTGTGGAGGCAAAGCGAAACAAAACCCTCGTCGCCCTCTTTCTGCGGGGCGGAGCCGACGGACTTAACCTCATCATCCCGCATGGCGATGCTGCCTACTACAACCTGCGACACAACCTGGCAATCGCTGCACCCGCCAAAGGTAATTCCGCAGCGGCGTTGGATCTTGACGGCTTCTTTGCACTGCATCCGCGCATGAGTGCGCTGGAGCCGCTCATGACCGCCGGTGTCGCGGTCGCTGCCCATGCTGTCGGCTACGACCGCAACTCACGCTCCCACTTTGAGGAGCAGGACGTGTGGGAGACCGGCATCGTCGGGAATACCGTCAACTCGGACGGCTGGCTTAACCGCCATCTGGCAACCTCGTCCGGGCCGGGTCCGCTGCGGGCGGTTTCCGTAGGTGACTCGCTGCCGCGAATCTTGCGCGGCAAAGCCAACGCCTATGCGATTCGCGGCGTGGAAGACCTTACGTTACCCAAAGGCAAGGGTAATCAGGCGTCGATCGTCGCCGGGCTTGAACATGCTTATCGTGCCGATCCCGCTGCCCATCGTGAACAGGCACGGGAGCTGCTCGATCAGACCGGTCAGGTCACACTCGCCGGCATGAAAGAACTGTCCCGCCTCACGCGAGAAAAATACACCCCTGCTGCCCAGTATCCGAAAACCGAGATCGCTCGACGACTCAGCCAGGTCGCACGGCTGATCAAGTCTGATGTCGGCCTGGAAGTCGCGGAAGTGGACTACGACGGATGGGATACCCATCTCTATCAGGGTGAGACCATGCAGGGGCCATTCGCCAATCTCGCGGGAAATCTCGCCGATGCGCTGGCGGCTTTTGCTCATGATCTCGGTGACCGGCTCAATGATGTCCTGGTCATCACCCTCAGCGATTTTGGACGAACGGCTGCGGAAAACGGGACCAACGGCACCGACCACGGCTGGGGCAACTGCACACTCGCCCTGGGCGGTCCGGTTTTAAAAGCTGCCGGTGTTCACAAGAAAAAAGTGATCGGGAGATGGCCTGGACTCGCGCCGGATCAACTCCACCAAAATCGTGACCTGCTGCACACCACCGACTTCCGCGATGTGCTGGCTGAAGCTGTAAAGGTGCAGTTGGGCAACCCGAACCTCACCAATCTGCTTCCCGGTCGGGAATTCCAACAAGTGGGTTTGGTGGCGTAAGACGATCGTCCATTCCCTGCCCGCGGCGGCTTATTTTCGAGCGGACGGCTCCCCCACCGATTATCCTTCAGCAACGTCGCGGCTGTCGCATGCTGACCAATACTTCGGAGTACGACGAATGGGTGACTATCTCAGGCACGTGCGGATCATGCGTAATGTCCGTGTGCCAATGCGTGACGGCGTAGAACTGGCGACTAACGTGTATCTGCCACGTGAAGGAACGAAGTTTCCCGTCGTCCTTGTGCGCATGGCGTACAACCGTGCTCATATCACCGGCGGCGAGCTAATCGAGCGCGGTCTGGCTGTAGTCTCGCAGGATACGCGCGGCCGCTATGCCTCCGATGGAAAGTTCTATCCGTTTATTCACGAAACCAACGACGGCTATGACACGCTGGACTGGATTGCACGCCAGCCGTGGTGCAATGGGAAAGTCGGGATGTACGGCGACTCCTACCTCGCCAGCGTGCAACTCGCTCTGGCGCATACCAACCACCCGCTGCTCACCGCGCTTAACCCGCGGTTCATGTCGGCGGATATCTGGCGGCAGGGCTATTACTGCGACGGCGCATTCAGCGAAGCATTGACGTTCAGTTGGCTCTGCCTCGAGGTCGGCTCGCGCACCAGCGAAGCCAACCTCATGCCTTTTTTCAACATCCCCATGCTGCTCCGGGAGCGGCCGATCGTCGATCTCGACATTAAGAGCGGTAACCGGTCGGAGTATTACCGTGACTTCGCCACCAACTACGCGCGAAATCAATTCTGGCGTGATCTTTCCTATCGCGAGACTCTTCCCGCCTGCCGCGTGCCGAGCCTCCTGACCGGCGGCTGGTATGACTACTACCCCAACGAAGCCTTCCGCATGTACGCGGACCTTCTGTCCGGCGATGCACCGGAAGCAATCAAGCGATCGCATCGCGTACTCGTCGGCCCATGGACACACGGCATCCACGGAAGATCGAAACTCGGCCAACTCGACTTCGGCCCCGAAGCGACAAAGGAAAACGACCATTCCTCCCGCTGGCTCGAAACGATGCTCAAGGGCGGTACGCCGCAGGACTATCAGAAAGCACTGATCCGCCTGTTTGTCATGGGTGACAACGTATGGCGTGACGAAAACGAGTGGCCGCTGGCGCGGACCCAATTCACCAGGTATTACCTGCACTCGCAAGGCAGCGCAAACACCTGCACAGGTGATGGCACGCTCTCCACTTCACCGCCTCAAAACGAGTCATCCGACAAGTTCACCTACAACCCTGACGACCCGTGTCCCACCATCGGCGGAAATCACTCCGTGGGTACTTATAACCCCGGCCTGTATGAAATCTGTCTGCCCGGACCTTACGACCAGGGGCCGGTCGAGACGCGACCCGACGTGTTGTGCTTCACCTTACCCGTACTCGAAAGTGACACGGAAATCACCGGGCCTGTCTGGGTTCATCTGTTCGCTAGCACTTCAGGACGCGACACCGATTTTGTCGCGCGGCTATGCGATGTGTATCCCGACGGCAGGTCGATCAACATCACCGAAGGTGTGCTGCGCGGACGCTTCTACGAACGGAAGTGGGATGCACCGCGACTGCTTGAGCCGGGCGCGATTTACGAGTTCCGCATCGAGCTTCAGCCGACCGCGAATGTCTGGAAGAAAGGCCACCGGATCCGTGTCAATGTCACCAGCAGCAGTTTTCCGCTTTGGGAGCCTAACCCGAACACCGGCGGCGATCCTGCCACGGAAACCCGCTGGGAGATCGCGCAACAGACGACCTACCATGATGCGCAACACCCTTCGCATGTGGTGCTGCCAATCATCCCTCGGTAGTCACTGACCACACGCGGATTTTGGCTGTGGATTACGGATGAGGATTGCTTCGTACCGGCCGTGGTGCGATTATCGCACCTTCACCACGGTTTTACCGATAGCACGCCCCGACTCCTGCAATCGGTGCCCTTCCGGAATTTCTTCAAGTGAAATTACCTTGCCGACGTGAGGTCTGAGTCGGCCTGCGTCCACCAGCGCGGCGGCGGCACGCAAGGTCTCACTCTGTGATTCGGGGTGAATCCCGTGAATTGCCGGCACACCCATGAACTCCAGATGCAGTGTTGCGTTTTTACGAAAGAGAGCCGGACCGATCTTTGCTGACTCGTTATAGACGATCGTCACCATGCGCCCGTTGATGGCGACGCATTCGAGCGACTTGTCGAACACCTCTCCGCCGACGGTATCTACCACCACGGCGCAGCCTTGATTTTTCGTCTCCTGCTGCACGCGAGTGATAAAATCTTCCTGCGCATGGTTGATGATGACGTCCGCACCGATTTTGCGGCAGAGGTCGATGGTCTCCGGCCGACTCGCGGTCGTGATGACTCGGCAGCCGGCGATTTTGGCCAACTGCACCGCGATGTGTCCCACGCCGCCAGCGCCGGCATGGATGAGCACCGTTTCACCCGCCTGAACAGCACCGCGCTTGTGGATGCAATCCCACGCTGTCAGCGTCACCAGAGGCAACGCCGCTGCCTGCACATGATCGAGTGAGTCCGGCTTATGGGCCGCGAGACGGTGATCGACCGCGACCCGCTCCGCATTCGCGCCGGGGCGCGCAAGGCTCGGCGAGGCGTATACAGCATCTCCCACCTTGAAATGCTGAACATGACGACCAAGCGCCTTGACGATGCCGCTGACGTCATAGCCTTGAATAAACGGCATCTGGCGCACAACGCCGCCGTAGTTCACCGTCTTGCGGATTTTGTAATCGACGGGATTGATCGCCGTCGCGTAAACCTCGATAAGCAAATCGAGATCACCCACGATCGGCTCAGGCAGATCGAGGAGTTTGAGCACTTCCGGTGAACCGTGATCCGTGGTGGCCATCGCGCGCATAAAGAATTTTCCTTTCCGTGGAAGTGTAGGGCGTGACGATCGCGCCGCAAACGGCAGCAGCTCTCAAGCTCGCGGATTGTCCCTCACGGAATGATCCTCTCATTAGCCGAGCTTTGCGACGGACGCAGGATAATTCGTTATATTTCGATGATTCACACCAGGAGACTGCTCGTGCCACCATCGGTCATCGGCGCCCAGCTCTACACGCTGCGCGATTTTCTCAAAACTCCGCTCGATATCGCCAGGACTTGCGCGCAAGTCAAAAAAATAGGCTACGACGCTGTTCAGGTTTCCGCGCTGGGACCTATTGAGGTCAAAGAACTGGCCAAAATTCTCGACGGTGAAGGCTTGTCATGCGCCGCGACGCACAAGTCGATGGATGACATGAAAAACACCGATGCGATCCTTGACTATCACGCAACCCTCAAGTGTCGTTACACCGCGATCGGTGGTTTCGGCTGGGGCGGCAAGACACTCGCTGAGTGGCAGACCTTCGTTCGAGATTACAACCTGATCGCCCGGACGCTCGCCGCCAAGGGCCTTCGAGTCGGCTACCACAACCACGCCCATGAGCTTTGCCGCGTGGCAGACAGCCCGCTCACCATGCCGCTCGAACTGCTCGTCAACACCTGCGAACGATCGGTGTGGTTTGAGATTGACACCTACTGGATCGCGTTCGGCGGGGGCGATCCCGCTGCGTGGATCGAACGAGTGACGGCCTCCGGCGCTGACCGCATTCCGTGTGTCCATTTCAAGGATATGCTCATCAGTCCCGACCAGAAGGAGCACAAAATGTGCGAGGTCGGCAGCGGAAATCTCAACTGGACGCGCATCCTCAACGCCTGCACCAAGGCTGGCGTCGAGTGGTATCTCGTCGAGCGGGATTCAGGCGATCTGGACCCGTTTGAATCGCTGAAAATCAGCCTCGACAACCTGCGGGCGATGGGTTTGCACTAACGAGGCATACCCGCTGAGGCATTTGCAAAAAACCTCGTGATGAAGGAAGATACACGGCTCAACGAAAACCCCGAGGAAAGCTTATGGCAATCAGGATCAAGGCACGCGCGGGCGAGTCAGCCGAGCAGATGATGCGTCGGTTCAAGAAAATGTGCGAGAAGGAAGGTCTGACCAAGGACATCAAGCGCCGTGCGTATTACGAGAAACCCAGCGAGCGCAAACAGCGATCGCTCCGTAAGTCGATCAAGCGGGCTGAACAGATCGCTCTGGGCGTGCCGCTGAAGAAAGGCCCGCCGGGCGCCAAGCCTCCCATGGGTGCGCAGCGCGGCGGTCGTCCGGGTGGACGCCCGCAAGGCCGTCAGGGCGGCGGTCGGCAGATGGGTGGCGGTCGGGGCGGCAAACCCCGCTGATTCCGCCTCGCTCCCTGCGTGACCGCAGAAATCGGTCGGGGGAGATTTTCACTTTATGCTGATACCAGAGAAGCGGCACGTGCCGCTTCTCTTTTTTTGTTGCTCCCACAACATCGACGCGACACTTATCATGTCCCGCATGAGCAAACAGTCCGCGAAAAAGTCGGGAACCACCCGGTCCGTGAAAAAAAGTTCCGCGCCCCGGACGCCTCGCCAGGCAACCTCGGCACGCAGCGGTGATGCGAAACTTCGCAAGTTCGCCATCGAGTCCGCGCGTCTCCTGTCTGACCTGCACGCGGAAGACGTAGTGCTCTTTGACGTACGCAAGATGAGTGACGTGACCGATTACATCCTCATCGCCACCGGCACCAGCGACCGCCAGATCCGTTCGCTCGGTGATCGGGTTGAAGAGCTCAGCCGGGAAATGAAGATCGATCGCTACGGACGTGATGCCGACGGATCGGCGACGTGGATTGTCGTGGATTTCGTGGACACAGTGATTCACCTCTTCGACCCCGCAGCTCGGGCTCATTACGATCTCGAAATGCTCTGGGGTGACGCTCCGAAAGTGAAATGGCGGCGAGTCACACGATCGGCGGCTGACTGATCCATCACCCGTGATGACATAACAGGCAACCGGAAAGGTGTGCTGCATCGGACAGCGACGCTATTTTCGGCGGACCTCGACAGCCTCCCGCGTAATCACTGAGACCACACGATTCCCAAACTCAAATCGCCGCTGACCTCCCTGACAGTCCCGCACCGCCCGCACCAGTGACCCCAGAGGCCGGGTGCCCATTTGATCCGCACCCACTCCCGCATTTTGAAGGAGCTGCCGCAGAACTTCCGCAAGAACCACACGAGGCCAAAGCCTCGCTTCATTGCGCGGCACGATCCATGTCGCATTCGTCTCTGTGACGATGTTTAACGCCTGTGCAGCGGCGGCGTCCACCACGCGCCCCACGTCCCGCAGGTGATCTCCGAACCGCACAGCTCGACGCCCCGCAATCGGACTGATCGCGCGCAACTGCGGCAGCACCTCGTGTCGCAGTCTTGCGCGCAGCCGCGAAATATCCAGATTGGTGTGATCTTCGCACCAGGGTTGCTTGATCTGTTTCAGGAACGATTCCGCGGCGGCGTGATCGACAGCCAGCATCGGTCGAAGGATGACGATGCCCTTTTCGTTGACTCCGCTCCCAGCCGGTCGTCTCCAGGCCATGCCCTGCAAACCTCTGATCGACGCTCCGCGCAGCAGACGCATCAGGATGGTTTCCAGTTGATCGTCCGCATGATGGGCGGTCACGATCATGTGGGAGCGACAGGCCTGCGCGGATTCCATCAGCGCGCGGTAGCGTTCCCGCCGTGCCCAGGCTTCGACGTTTTCCTTCCGGCTGGGCTTGGGCAGGTCGGTTCGACAGAAGGGTACTCCGAGTTCTCCTGCCCATTTTTCGACCAGACGGGCGTCGTTTTCCGCGTGATGATCGTCCCGCAGATGGTGCTGCACATGGCCGACACTCAGCCCCAGCTTCCAAGTCCGCCGCCCCGCCAGTGGTGCGATCGCGCGCAGCATCGCCACCGAGTCCGCCCCGCCGCTGACCGCCAGATGCAGGCGATCTCCCTCACGGACACCGCAGCGGGATTTGAGTGCCTGTGCCACCGCCTTGGCGAAGGGATGCTCGACGATGCGCGACAGAGTGGCCATGGTTGAATCATAAATCAGCGGGCTATGAGGCTGCACGGTCGATAAACTTTTATAGGCGGGTATTGCCGCCATGCCGGAGAGCGTAGAGGTGAAATCCATGTCCGATCATGTCGGCGTCAATCTCCATCAGGCGCATCAAGATGCGGCTGAAGCTGCAGCACGGGGCCGACTCGTCGCGCAGGGAGGTCAACGATGATCCTCTCCCAGACGCTTATCTCGCTCGCCACGGAAAGACATGGAATGACTCCATCGTCCAGCCATCTCTCAACCGCTATCGGACAGGCTGCCCCGATAGTCGCGGAAATCACGCTCAACAAGGACGTGCTCCTCATCATCGGCCTCGGGTTGATCGCCTTCGGGTTTCTCGTCCGCGCCAATAGCAAGCCGCGCGTGGACACCAACCTGCTTCCAGAGGAGCAGATTGAGCGGCTCCGCCAGTCGCACGGCATGCGGGGCGATCTGGATCGTGCCATGGAGGAAATCGAAGATCTGACCAAACGGCTGGGGGATCGGCTGGACCAGAAAAGCCGGAGCCTTGAGCGGCTGCTCGCCGAGGCCGATGAAAAGATCGCTGAGCTGAAGCGTCTCAAGGGTGAACCCGCCGCACCCGCTGCGCCGTCACCGCTCAAGTTTTCCTCTCATGCAAACGTATCGCCGATGTCCGATGATCCGCTCGCCCGGTCGGTTTATGATCTTTTCGACGCAGGCCACGCACCGATTGAGATCGCCAAGCGACTCAATGAACAAATCGGCAAGGTGGAATTGATCCTCGCCCTGCGTCGCGCGTGAGTCAGCACAGAAAACGGCACCCCCCCCGACATCTCCTCTGCCGCAGTAGCCGCCCTATCCTGCGGAGGGCGACCATCGCGCATCTTCGAGGGCAAGGCTGCGTTTTGCCCATCGGCCCGCTCCCATTTAAAGTACGGGGCTTCGCACCCCTGAACCAGAGGTTTCACCATGTTTACCGGCGCCATGACCGCGATGACCACGCCCTTCCGCGGCGGGCAGATCGATTACGACCTGCTGACAACCCAGGTGCGGTTTCAGATTGAAAGCGGGATCGACGGCCTTGTGCCAATGGGCACGACCGGCGAGTCGCCGACACTCAGCCACGAGGAACACCGTCAGGTCATCGAACACGTCGTTCGAGAAGCAAAAAAAGCCAATCGCAAAGTTCCCGTCATTGCCGGTACCGGTTCAAACTCAACGGCGGAAGCTCTGGAACTCACCGCGCACGCGGCGCAAGTCGGCGCAGACGGCGCGCTGATGGTGAACCCCTACTACAACAAGCCGACACAGGAAGGGCTGTACCGCCACTTTGCGACGATCGCGGATCAGGTCCGCATTCCGATCGTGCTGTACAACATCCCCGGCCGCACGGGTATCACCATGTCGCCGCAGACGGTCGCTCGGCTTAACAAGCACAGCAATATCGTCGGCATCAAGGAAGCAACCGGCTCACTCGACATCGCCAGCGAGATCGCCTCGCTCTGCGGTATCACGATTCTCTCCGGTGATGACTCGCTCACTCTGCCGCTAATGAGCATCGGCGGCAAGGGCGTCATCAGCGTCCTGTCCAACATCATTCCCGGTCGTGTGAAGGCATTGACCGCCGCGGCTTTATCGAATCGCTGGGATGAAGCACGCCGGCTGCATCTGGAACTTTTCCCGCTTTTCAAGGGTATGTTCATCGAAACCAACCCGATCCCGATCAAGACCGCGATGGCGATGATGAAGAAGGACACAGGCGAGCTGCGCCTGCCGATGTGCGAATTGTCCGAAGGGAATCGCCGTGACCTGGAAAAATTGTTGCGCGATCACCGCTTGCTCTGACCGCTGTGCAGATCAGGATGGACCGGCCGCAGCCATCTCCGCGCGCCGGGCGGGGGAGCGGCGAACGCGAATCCAGTCACGGATCTGTTTTTTCTGTCCCGGCCAGGTACTGCTTACACGCGACTTGATGAATACGCCGAACAATCCGTCCATCGTCTCCGCCAACCGACGGATCAGCACCAGCCGGTGCTCGATGATTTCACGCGGGGTGGTCGCATCGGGATTTTCCGGTATCGTTGCGCCGGAGATGATCCACCTATCCGCCTGAAGCGACAGCTCCCACTGCAATCCATCGCCCCCCGTGTCGGCGACCAGCAAACCTGCCTTGCGCGGCCATTTGCCGGTCAACAGCGCATCGCCCGCCTCGGCCAGTTTCGTCGGCCCTGTCGCGCGAAGCGTCTGTTTGCCTAGCACGTTCCATGCGCAATCCATGTCGAGCGATTTGTCGATCATCACCGCAAGCTCCGAGCGAACTCGCTTTTCATGAGCGGGCAGCTCGATCAACCCTTCCGAGTTTTCGAGTTTCCACCAGAGCCAGATGAGGAACTCATTACCGAGGAAGTCCTTCAGATCGGTGGACGTGTGTGACCAGGGCACCTGCGGGAACTTGAGATCGCGCGGGCCGTCGGCGTTTTCAAGATCGATTACGGCTTCGGCGGGAGCAGGAGTGAACTCCGAGGGATGGAAGTCTTCGTAATCCCGCCCCTTGCCCGAAGCACGCAGCCATTCCCCCGCCAGCGCACCAGCCGAGAGCAGGGAGAGTTTGCAGTTAAAGCTCTGATAAAACTGCGAAGCAAGCAGCTCGATCACCTTGCCTGACGGCACGGAGCAGTAAAGCTCCCGTCTGGCCAGATCCCAAATCAGCGGAACCGATTTCGACCGCCGATGCTTACCTGCAGCAAGCTCTTCATGAATTTGCTGATTCGCAGTTTCCGCGGCCTCGCGGCGCTGGGCACGGGAAACGATGCCGCTGGGATTCTCTGCCGCCAATGCTGCTTCGTTCATCCGCTTATAGGCATTTTTGATGGCGGAGGGCACGCGATGCGAGTCGATCCGCAGGGCAAAGAGCAGCAGCGAACCGTCGTCGCCGTAGCCGTTTTTTTCGTAGCTGAACTGGGTATCGAGCAAATGTTCGCCGGTGGTCCAGCCGGCCTCGATCTCGTCCGATGCGCCGACCTCGCGCTCACGGAAGGAAAACTCAGCCAGTATTCCCAGCGTGGTTTCATCCACGGCGGCGGGTGCATCACCCTCGACGCGGAACCGGCAAAATGTCACTCGGCCTGAATGGAAAGGCATGGGATGCTTTTCAGTTTGTTAACGATGACGAAAGAGCCGCGGCGCGGCTCTTGACTGATGTGACGAATGGTACGAGATAGCGCAGCCGCGCGGCGTTATCGCCAGTTTTTCAACAGTGCGCCAGACCCGCAATGCCGCAAACCGCCGCATGGCTCGCGTGAAAGTTACTCGTCCTCGTCTTCCCCGTCGCCGGCATCGAGTTTTTCCTCGTACCACCGGGACTGGATCGTTTCGAGGATTTTTTCGTTCACCGGATGCTTAGGCTGGGCTTCAAAGTCGTGGAGAGATTCGACCATCTGCCGCAGCTCGGTGAAGCGCACGGACAGAGGATCGCGGTCCGGATACTTTTCGAGCAGACGCTCCGCGATCTCATCGACATCGAGCCAGTGGATTTTCTGAGGCATCGGATCACACGACTCTGAGGCTTTGGTGCGACGAACCATTTTACGCTGCAGCGGAATACTACTGGATGTTCACCGGCATGATGACATAGAGAAAATCAGGACCGCTGCGAATGACGCCGGGTTTGTTGGGTGCTTTGAACTCAAAGGTCACCTGCTCCGCGTCCACGACTTTGAGAGCATCGAGAATAAACGTCGGATTAAACCCGATTTCGATCGGGTCGCCCTGGTAATTGGCGAGGCCGACGTTGACTTCTGCTTCGCCCATCTCTGGAGCGCGACTCGAAAGCGTCAGGCCGTCGGCCTTGAACGAGAGACGCACGCCTTTTGACTCATCGTTGGTCAGCAGACCGGCACGGCGAGTGGCACTGGCGAGCACGTCGGTGCCGATGGTCGCCTTCTTATCGCCGTCGCGCGGAATGACGTCTTTGTAGGGCGGGAAATTGCCTTCGACGAGGTTCGACGCCAGCACCGCGTTTTCCGTGGCGAAAAGCACCTGGTTATCCGCGACACGGACCTGAACCGGCTTTTCGGAATCGGTGAAGATGCGAAGCAGAAGGTTCAATGCTTTGGTCGGCACGATTGCTGAGCGGCTGTCGCCTTTGTTGGCTTTGCAACTGCCCTTGGCCATCGCCATACGCCGACCATCAGTGGCGATCACGGCGATCTTGTTCCCTTCGCGTTCGATCAGTACGCCGTTGATGGCGTAACGGCTGTTCTCCCGCGCGGTGGCGAATATCGTCTGGCTGATGATTTTGTGCATGTCACCGGCGGGAATCTGGAAGTCCGGTTCGCCGGTAAATTCCGGGATCGGCGGAAAATCCGTCGTCCGGTAGCCGTTGAGCGTAAACCGCGAATCCTGCCCGCGGATCACGGTCGATTCGTCTTTGTTCGTAAGGGTCAACGTCGAATCAACCGACTCGCGGACGATCTGGATCAGCTTGTCGGCGACGATCAACGCTTCGCCGGCCTCCTGCACTTCAACACGCGGGGTGCTGACACGCACGGAAACTTCCAGATCGGTCGCCGAGACCGTGAGAGTCGAATCGGCGGCAGTCAGCTTCACGCAGCTAAGCACCGGCTTGGGTGTGCGCGAGACAATGACCCCGCTCACGAGGTTGAGCATTTCCACCAAGGCTCCCCGATCGCAGATGACTTTCATGGCCGTTCCCTCGTCTTTGAGAATTGGATGAGGTTAACGGTTCAAAGTATCTCCGGCAAGAAGCGGGCTTGCGATGCGGAGAACCTGTTGATTTCCGTGAAAACACCGGGGCGAATTCGCTGCTGGACTTCCCGTGATTCGTCTATCCGGCAGTGTGGTCGGTATGGCGGCAGCAGAGGTTATGGCCAGACCACGACTTCGCGTTCGAGTCGGATGCCGTGGACTTCCAGGACGCGCTTCTGGGCGTGTTCCATCACCGCCAGCAGGTCGGCGGCTGTCGCACCGGGATGGGCGATGACGAAATTGGCGTGTTGAGATGAAATTTCCGCGCCGCCGATGCGAAAACCCTTCAGACCAGCCTGATCGATCAGTTTGCCTGCGGAAAGTTTTTCGCCGCCTTCGACGGGAGTTGGATTTTTGAATGCGCAGCCGGCGGAGTTGTCCCCCATGGGTTGACTGTTTTTCTTATACAGGAAGATTTCCTTAAACCGCCGAACGAGTGCGTTCGGATCGTCGGGAATCAGCTCAAACTCGACTTCGATGATGTACCGGGCGGCAATGTTCGACTTGCGATAAGAGAAGATGAGGTCATCGCGGTCGCGGTGGTAAACATGGCCGGTGGAGTCCATGACTTTGACCCGCCGGATGGTCTTGCCGATGTCGCCGTAGATTCCGCCGGCATTCATGCGGACCGCGCCCCCGATCGTGCCTGGAATGCCCGCGAGCACTTCAAGCCCGCCGAGACCTGCCTTGGAAATTTCCGGGATGACTTTGAAAAGATCGCAACCCGCGCCGAGCGTCGCGATGTTACCTTCGATTTTCACCTGCTTAAACGCGGGATCGCTGAGCTGGATAACCAGGCCATCCACGCCAGCGTCGCTGACGAGCAGGTTCGCCCCGCCGCCGAGGACATAGGTCGGCACGCCAGCCTCATTAGCTCGCGCTGCGATTGCGGCGAGCTGCTCTACCGATGACGGCTGCGCCAGAACCCTGGCCGGCCCGCCTACGCGATACCACGTCCACGGCGCGAGGGGGACATTTCGCTGGAAGGGAATGTTCAGACCTTCGAGAAAAGTTTCGATGCCTGATTCCTGATTTTCGATTGTCGAAGCCATCCGTTGATCCCGTCCGCAGGAAGCTGTGTCACACTTAACGTATGACAATCAATCGGCTATGGACTGGCGATTGGTCGAAAATCACAAGCCCTTTTGCGTTTTTCTATTTGATCCACCCGCCGCCGATGAGTTCATCACCGACGTAACACACCACCGCCTGCCCCGGAGTGACGGCGGAAGCCGGCTCATCAAACTCGACGCGGAGCGAGTCCCGCCCGGTCGCGCAAACGGTGCCCGCAAGGGCTGCGCCGTTGTAGCGGACCTTCACCTGACAGCGGAGCGGTTCGGACGGCGGATCCATGAGCCAGTTGGTCTGGTCAGCTTCGAGGCTGGTGGTGAGCAGGTCATCCTTACCCCCGACAGTAATGCTGTTTTGGCCGGCATCACGACTGAGGACATAGAGCGGCAATGAAGCGGTCACGCCCAGACCTCGGCGCTGGCCGACCGTGAAGTGCTGCTGCCCCGGATGCTCGCCGATCACTCGCCCCTGCCGGTCGAGTACCTTGCCCGGCTGGACCTGCTCAGGGCTGCGTCGGGCGACAAAAGCGGCATAGTCATTGTCGGGTACGAAGCAGATTTCCTGACTGTCGGGCTTGTTGAAAACCGGCAGCTTGAGTTCTTCCGCCAGAGCACGGACATCTTTTTTTTCCATCCCGCCGATGGGAAGCAGCATGTGCGCTAAATCCCCTCGCTTGATGCCGAAAAGCACATAGCTCTGGTCTTTTCGATGATCGATGCCGCGCAGCAAGCGTGAACGGCTGTCACTCTTGCGGGGTGATGCTGATGATCCGTTATCCGAATGGTCCACCCGCGCGTAATGTCCGCTGGCGATGTAGTCGGCGTCGATGGACCGGGCGTATTCCGCGAGTTTGCCGAACTTCAACCAGTCGTTGCAGCGAACGCAGGGATTGGGCGTGCGGCCGGCGTTGTACTCGGCCACGAAGTAATCCATGATCCGGTCAAAATCCTTGCGGAAGTTCAGTACGTAAAACGGCACGTCGAGCACCGCTGCCACCAGTCGCGCATCGGCGGCGTCATCCACCGAGCAGCATCCCTGTTTCGACGGACGGGAGCGAGGATTCGCACAGGCGGTCGAGGTCACTTGATCCGCGCCGGCTGCGGTCTGTGTGTCTTCATGCTCGCTGCCCAGGCGCATGAAGCAGCCGACGACGGAATAGCCCTCGTTCTTGAGGATCGCCGCGGCGACGGAGCTGTCCACCCCGCCGCTCATGGCGACGACGACTTTTTTTCCCTGTCCCGGTTTCACGAGTGCCTTATTCTACGCCGTCGAGGATTGGCACGAAGCTCTCCGGTGCGTAGGCTTATGCGTCTGGATGGGGATCGATCAAACCTGGAATCGCGGAGCACGCATCATGAAAACCAACGGTCGCATCACTCTGTTCACACTCAGCCTGGTCATGCTCGTTCTGGGGATGTCCGCCCGTGCGGACCTGGCGTTGCTGGATCAGGCACCGGCGCAGGCTCCGGTCGTCATCTATGTGCCTAACCTCACCCAGTTGAGTCAGAAGCTCTCGACTTTCAACGATGGCGCAGCCCTGAGCATGCCGAATCTCGTGGACCTGCTGGGAATGTTCAAGCAGCAGCTCGGCGCGACCAAGGGTCTCAAGGATGACGGCTCGATGATGCTGGTGATGACCGAGATCCTCGCTGGAGACACGGACGTTCCGCCTGCGATCCTGTTTGTCCCCACGACCAGTTATGCCGACCTGGTGACGGGCATGGGGGGTAAAGCCGAGGAAGCGATCACCACCGTCAACATTTCCGGCGCGCGCAAAGGTTTTGCGCGGAAACTCGAAGGCTTCGCCCTCATGTCGTCTGATCGCTCTCTGCTGGAAAATTATCAACCCGCGCGTGCCGGCGCGAAGATTCAGGCGTCCGCGGGCAAGCTCGGTGCGCAATACCTGGCGACCAGCGATGCTGTGGCGTACATCAACATCGAGACGATCGCCCCGCTGCTCAAGGAAAAGATCAAGGCGACCGCAGCAGAGGCAGCCCAGCACAGCAGCACGGGGCATGCGGCAGATCTGCCCTCCACGCTCACCACCAATTTCGCCAACACGCTCATCGACGATTCCAGCGGCATGGTGATCGGGTTCGACCTCAACGACACCGGCCTGGGCATCACCAGTTCGCTTCAGTTCAAACAGGGTTCGTATCTGGCGGGGCTGTTTACCACCGGTAACGACGCGGGCACGACGCTCAACAAACTGCCGGCGCTGCCTTATATGTTCGCCTCTGCTTTCAATGCCGACGGCATCAATCTCAAGAAAATCGTCGAGGACGCCGTCGCCAAGCTCCCTGCCCAGCAAGCCAACGGGATGGCGGACATCATGAAGCATTCGATCGCCATGATCGCTGACGCGCAAGCCTGCGCACAGGTGTATTACGTGCCGGCCGCCGGCAGCGGTATCGCGGAAGGAAACTATTTCAACGGCGTCTCCGTCGTCCAGACCAAAGACCCGGCAGCCTATGTCAAAACCTACCGCGACTATCTCAACACGCTCGCCAACCTTCCCGCTGCCGGCGGCGGAGGTGATCTGGTCTCCGTCCGGTCCAACTACACCGAGGGCGCACTCCAGCTCGAAAACGTCAAAGCTGACGAATATCACATCGAGTACGAGCTTTCACCCGAAGCCATGAGCCAGATGGGAATGATGGCTCCGATGATTGCCGGCCTCGGCGGTACGCAGCAGAGCGGATACCTGGTCAACACCGGCAAAGAAGTCCTCATCACCTCCGTGCGCAACGATCAACTCCTGCGCAAAGCGGTGGCGTCCGTCAGAGATGACAAGGGGATGGGCCTCGATACGTCGCTGAGCCGTATCCGCAGCAACCTCACGCCCAAACCTTCCGCTGAGGCGTACATCAACATCGCGGGGATCATGAACGCGATCAACGGCGCGCAGGCTGAGCTGGGTGCTGAGGCCACCAAGATTCCCGCTGACGTGCTGCCGATCGGCGCTTCGCTGAGCGTGCGGGAGAGCGGCATCGCGGGACGGTTTTTTATCCCGACCGCCACCACGAAATTCCTGATGCAGAAGGTGGTGCCGATGGCGTCGATTCTCATGGGCGGGTCGGGTGCGCTGCCGCCGTCCGACGCCTACTGATTACCGGTCGCTCAAGGTGTGTGCGGCACGGCGGGAGCCTGCGCCAGACGGGTTTGGAGCCATCGTTTCACCAGATCGTAAGCGGGCTTGCCCCGGATGCCGTAACCCGTATCCGTCGGCCCTCCGCTCATATAGACATCCCACTTGTAAAAGCAGACGCCGGTGAACCGCTGCGGGTTGGGCGAGGTTCGCAGCAGGTCATCCCATGCAGCGAGAAATGCCTGATAGCCGCGTGCCTGCACCGCTGCGTCGGATTTTTCCGAGTCGGACGCGACGTAGTTCCAGGGATCCTTCAAGCCCCAGGGCAGACTCGGATAACCGATCTCCGTGAAAAATACCGGCTTGCCCTGCGCCTCGGCGAAGGCGAGAACTTCCTTGCGCACGCCTTCCCATCGCAGTGCCAGCGATTGATCGCTCGGCGGGTTCTCCTTTGCACCGCGGGTCATGTCCCAGTAGCAACTGATCCCGATCATGTCGAGATGCTTCCAGAAAGTCGGCTTCTGGTAGTGGTCCCAGTTGGTCGAGTAACTCAACCTGCCCTTGAAGCGATGACGCGCCTGGGCGATCAGCGTTTCCCAGCGGTCGAGCTGCTTTTCCGTGCTCAGCAGTTCCGAGCCGACGCTGAAAACCGAGACATCTGACTCATTGGCGATGTCGAGAAAGTAGTCGATGTTTTTTTGATAGGCCGCCCACCAGCGATCCCAATGCTCCGGCTGGATTTTGCCGCGCCACTCGTTGCCGCGAGGATTCTCAAAAAGAACCATCGGCATCAAAACCGTGGTGAGTCCTTTCGCTCTCGCGTACTTGAGAACCTTAACGATGTCCTTCCGCGCTGGACTCTTGCCCGGCCCCACCACGATACGCATGGATTCCGAGGCGCCGTTGGCCTGGAACATCGGCGTGAGCAACTCGACGGTGTTGAACCCCAACGCTGAAATCTCATCGACCGCCTGGAGATAGGCATCGATGTTGTCGGTGTGATGGAGATTCAGCGCAAACCCCAGCATCAGTTGCGCCGGGGGCGAGGTCGCAGCGGACGGTTGAGTCGTCGGGGTCGATTCCCCCTGCGCCGCCCGTGGCGCCAGGGCCACACCGACAAGCGCCAGTACGTAGATTCCCAATGCCGCAAGGATGGCAAGTCGGACTTTCATTGACGATCAATGATAACGGCACGGAAGGGACGGCAGCTCAACCCTACCCCTTACGCATTCAAGAGAGCAGTCGGATGAGTGCTTTTGCCTATCAAGGCGAGGATGATTTTTCGTCCGAGTTTACTTTGGGTGAATAGAGGAACAACGGCCCTTGAAAACCTTCCGAAACCTGGACGCGGCTGAGCGTCGTGCTCACGCGCACGCCGATCACGTTTTTGCCCGCTTTGATCCGTGGTGTGGCGTCGAATTTCATCTCCGCCGGCCGGATGTAGGCTTCCTGATACGGCCGGTGACCGACAAACTCACCGTTGACCCACACCCACGCCTCGGATGCGACGATCGGCGCATAGACGCTGATCGGCTTACCGATCTTGTCCTTGGGTACGTCAAGCTCGAAGATGTACCAGATATAGCCGACATACGGCGCACCGCGGTGATCCAGCCACGCGGGGTCCTGAAGATAGAACGGCGTCGCAGTATCGACGAGCTTCCACCCGGAACGGTCGTAGCCCGGCTCGTGCCATCGACCGTAACGCCCCACGTCCAGATCGTCGATCGCAAACCGCGCTTTTCGCGGGGCCTTGGCGACCAGTTCCCCGGTTTTGCCGGTGAGCATGTCACGCACCTTCTCGTAATGAGCCTTGCGCTGGGTGAGGTTCCAGTAATACGAACCGGAGAAGTATTTGCGACGCGGATCAGTCGATTCAGGGATCGAGAAATAGGGGCTGATGTGGTTCAGCGCGGTGCGCTCGGCGAACATCAGGTCCGCCTGTCGGATCGCTTCGTCGTAATCGCCGACGAACTCCGCTCGATTCATTTTCATGTAGCCCTTGAGGTGATTGAGGATGTGCCGATCAACACGCACCCGTGTCGCAAAGGGTTCCTCTTTGGCTGCGGCTTCCGACGCCTGCTGCTGCTTTTCCAGCTCCGCGAGCAGTTGATCGGTGTAAACGTAAGGCAGGATGCGATCCTCATGCCCCAGCAGCGGTGTGCTTTCGAGTGCTTCCTCGATCGCGTCCCAGTACGCCTGCGATGACTTGGCCGCCGGGCCGTACCACTTCTCAAAGTAGTCGGTCAGGTACGCCTTCGCGTCGGTGTCCGCATCCCAATACATGCGGGCGCGAAGGTAAAACGACGTGATGCCATGCGCCATCCAGGGGAATGTCTGCTCATCCTCGAAGCCGATAATCCCCCACTTCTTCATCAGCGGCGTGTTCCGCGCGATCTTCCGCGTCAGCGGCATCGGCGTCAGGCCGGTCACCAGCATCGGGAAGTTGTAGTTGTAAACAAACGTCCGCGAACAGATCTTGCCCCAACGCTCAAGCATCTGGCCCTGAACCTGCTGCTGCCAGCTTTTCGGATCGTCATACGAGTGCAGCAGGTCCGCCCAGATCGCCGCAAACATCACACCGACATTCGGGTGCAGCTTTACCCCTTCCGGCGGCATCGTGCGGTTGGTGTAGCCGTTCGTCGTAATGATGAAATCGGGATAGGCCTTGGTCACCTCTTCCGTCACCTTGTTGATGAAGCGGAACCACTCCTCGCTGACGGAAAGCTCTGTCACCACGCCCTCGCGGCCTACCAGATCGGTGAACCCCAGGTTCTGCTTCAACGCTTCCGGCGACAGATCCATCGGGATGCCGTCATCGGGCGCAAAGCCCAGCGAGTGAAAGGACGGATTCTTCTCACGCCTCTTTTTGATGTCCTCGATGACTTTGCCCGCGACGTACTTGGGAGCATCGGGGCTGGTCAGGCTGATCATGTGCTCATCGAGTGTGCCGTCGAGCCGCTTGGCGAACAGCTCCGGGTGGGTCTTCATCATTTCCTTGGGCGGCATATAGTTCCGCAGATAGGAGTCGCCGGGAATGGCGATGAAGGCGTTCTGGTCAATCGTCGCCTTGTTGCGAAGACGGAAGAGCGCATCATCAGCGGCAAGCTCCGGCGCGAGGTTGCCGTTCCAGTTCCGCACCAGAAAGTCAGGGGTCTGTCGAACCTTGGCCTTTTTGAACTCAACGGTCGTCATCTTCGGCACCACCTCGCCGAACTCACTGGGCATGACCCACCGCACTCCCAGCCGGTTCAGCGCATCGGCGACCGCGTAGTACGTGCCCATGTACGGGCCGGCATCATTCCCCGCCAGCACGAGCGTGTCACCTTCCGCGTGGATAATGAATCCCTCTTCCTTTCGATCTGTCGTCAGCCCCGACGGAATGTCGAGCTTCATCGGCTCAACCAGCTTCGATGCGCCGATGTACACAGCCGCGCCGTCCTTGGGTGCCGGCTGTTCGTCGCTGACGATGGGAAGTTTCGCGCCGCTGATTTTTTCGATGTACCGCTGGAAGTCTTCCGCCGCCAGTTTGATCTTCTCCGCGGCGGTTTTGGCGGAAGTGCCGACCGCCGGCTCCCAGGCCTGCGCATCAAGCGCCTCGCGGTTGATGATGATGGTGGCGACCGGCTTGCCGTCTTTGACGAGTGTGACCGCCCAGGCAGGCATGGTCATGAACAGCAGTGCCGTCAACGCGGTCCAGATGAGACGATTGGTTGGCATGGTGGGATCCTTAGCATTTCGGGGTTCATTACCTTACCGCATTTCACGATCTCCCGTTGGTCGTCATGGCGACTCCGAGCGCGCGACGATCGCGCCGAACGTGTAACATCGCTTGTCTATGAACGTCCTGATTATCGGTAGCGGCGGGCGCGAGCACGCGCTGGGTTGGAAGCTCAGGCAGTCGAAACGCTGCGGCAAAATCTACTTCGCACCGGGTAACGGCGGCACGGCGGAGGTCGGCGAAAACGTCTCCCTTTCCGTGGATGTCGTCGATACCAAAACCGTCGATGCCATCGACTATTTCGCTCGACAAAACAAGGTCGAGCTGATCGTCATCGGCCCCGAAGACCAGCTCGCCGCGGGCCTCGCCGACCGGCTCGCCCGACCCGGCCGCACCATTTTCGGTCCCACCAAAGACGCCGCCCGGATCGAGGCTGATAAGGCCTATTCCAAACAACTCATGCGCTCCGCGGCCATTCCCACCGCCGAGGCGAGGACTTTCACCGACTTCAGTGCTGCGATGACCTACGTGCAGGCGCGTGAGACGCCGGTGGTCGTCAAAGCTGCAGGACTCGCCAAGGGCAAGGGAGTCATCGTCTGCGACGATGCCCAACAGGCCGGTGAAGCCGTGCGGACGATTATGGACCAGAAAGCCTTCGGCGACGCGGGGAATACGGTCGTCATCGAAGAACGGCTCGTCGGTCAGGAGGTTTCCGTCCTGGCACTGGTGGACGGTAAAAATATTTTCGTGCTCGACCCCGCGCAGGATCACAAGCAGGTCAACGAAGGCGACACCGGGCCGAACACCGGCGGCATGGGTGCCTACTCGCCAACCCCGCTAATCAGCGACCGACTCATGGCGGACATCGAGCGGCAGATTCTCGTGCCGACGGTTGATGTCCTGCGCCGTGAAGGCATCACCTATCAGGGCGTGCTTTATGCGGGGCTGATGCTCACCGCAGGCGGGCCTAAGGTCATCGAGTTCAACTGCCGTTTCGGTGATCCCGAAGTGCAGTCGCTGATGATGAGGCTTGAGGGCGATCTGCTCGACATCCTGCTGGCGACCGCGCAGGGCAGGCTCGATGAAGTGGACCTGAGCTGGAATCGGCGCTGCTGCTGCTGTGTCGTCATGGCCAGCGGCGGATATCCGGGAGACTACCGGAAAGGGCTGCCGATCACCGGCATTGAAGACGCTCGGAAAGTCGAAGGCGTCACCGTCTTCCACGCAGGCACCGCCCTTAAGGATAAAACGCTGGTGACTGCCGGCGGACGTGTGCTCAACGTCTGCGCCCTGGGCAAGGATTTGAAGGAAGCCCAGCAGCGGGCAAACCAAGCCTGCGCGAAAATCCATTTTGAGGGAGCGCACTATCGGCGCGATATCGGCTCGCGTGTCATGAAGTAAGCCGTCTGCCCCTCGGCTGCTGCCGACGGACGCTTTGAGAAGGGGGAAAGGCGGGATTGTCGTGACATCATGTCGCGCGGAGCGTGCGATTACGCTATTCTGTTCCCGCCATGTTTGAATCTCTCGACCAACTTCGCGTCGATCTGCAAAAGCAGTTCGATGCCATCAAGAACAGCCGCGACCTGGAGCAGGCTCGCAGCGTGTTTAACCGCGGCGTCAAGGCGGTGATGGAAAAGCTCAAGGAGATTCCCGCCGACCGCAAGCGGGAGTTCGGGCAGCGCGCCAACGAGCTGCGCACCTGGGGCAGTGAAACACTCGACAAGCTCAAGGCTACGCTGGGGGCTGCTTCAAGCAAGCCCGCCGCCGGCCCCCTGCTCGACATCACCGAACCGGGGCTGCCGCCGCGTCTGGGCAGGACGCACGTCATCACTCAGACGATTGACGAGTTGATCGATGTCTTTGGTCGGATGGGTTTCGATGTCGCCACCGGGCCGGAGGTTGAGGACGAGTTCCACAACTTCAACGCGCTCAACATCCCCGAATCGCACCCGGCCCGCGATCCGCTGGACAATTTTTACATCGATAAGCCGGCGATCTTCGGCGGCGCGCCGGAATCGTCAGGCCAGATGCTGCGCTCGCAGACGTCCACCATCCAGATCCGGGTCATGGAAAAGACCAGACCACCCGTGCGCGTGGTCGCCATGGGACGTGTTTACCGACCTGATGAGCACGATGCGACCCACTACTCCATGTTTCATCAGGTCGAGGGGCTATACGTGGATCGCAAGGCCAGCATGACTGACCTCAAGACCACGCTGCTCCAGTTCGCCCACGCCTACTTCGGCCCGGAAGCGGAAATCCGGCTGCGGCCGAGCTTCTTCCCCTTCACCGAGCCGTCCGCCGAGATGGATGTGAAGATGAACGTGCGCGGAACGGTCAAATGGGTCGAGCTGGGCGGCTGCGGCATGGTCGATCCGCACGTGTTCCAGGCTGTCGGCTACGACCCCGAAGAGTGGACCGGGTTTGCCTTCGGGCTGGGTATCGAACGGCTGGCGATGCGGAAATACGGCATCACCGACATCCGCTGGCTCTTTGAGAATGACATCCGGTTCCTGCGGCAGTTCTAAGCGCTGTCGAAAGCCGCCGTCGCCGCGACGCTCGCCCTCCGCGCAACGGTCGTGAATGTCGATCGGGCTGCGAGGGCAAATCCACGGGAAACCTGTACCTTATCGCCATGGCTCAAGCCCTGCTTTCGACCAACCTCCCGCTGCCCAACCGCCGTCAGGGCAAGGTGCGCGACGTGTACGACGCCACCACCTCCGACGGCTCACCCGCGCTGGTGATCGTCGCAACCGATCGGCTGAGTGCCTTTGATGTCGTCATGCCCAACGGCGTGCCGGGCAAAGGCGTCGTGCTCACGCAGATCAGTCGATTCTGGTTTGACATGATCGGCAGCAGGCTCGGCGGCAAACTCCAGCATCACCTCATCAGCACCGACTCGGCTGACATTGCCGGCATCAGCGATGAAGAGCGACGCCGACTTCGCGGACGCATCATGATCGGACGCAGAACCAAAGTGATACCGATCGAGTGTGTCGTGCGCGGCTACCTGGCAGGCTCCGGCTGGGCGGAATATCGCACCCGCGGAACCGTCTGCGGACACAAGCTGCCCCCCGGTCTCCGTCAGTGCGACAAACTGCCCGAACCGATCTTCACCCCCGCCACCAAAGAGGCGACCGGCCACGACGAAAACATCTCACACGAGCGCTGCTGCGAAATCATCGGCCGCGAGCTGGGAAACACCCTGCGCGATTTCTCGCTGGCGATCTACTCCATGGCACGCGACTTTGCCGCATCACGCGGAATCATCATCGCGGATACCAAGTTTGAGTTCGGCATCCCGGTGGAGCAGACGTCGGATCGCTCCTCGAATCAACCATCATCACACAAGCCGATCCTCATCGACGAAGTCCTCACGCCCGACAGCTCGCGTTTCTGGCCGGCCGACCAGTATCAGCCGGGGCGCGATCAGGTATCCTTCGACAAGCAGTTCGTCCGCAATTACCTGCAAGAGCTGGTTGACCAGGGCAAGTGGCATAAGTCGCCGCCCGGCCCGACCCTGCCTGACGACGTCGTGCAGGGCACGCTGGGCAAATATCTGGATGCCTATCGCATTCTCACGGGTAAAGATCTGACGCTCTGATTTTCTCCTGCTCACCTCGCGCAGAGGCAGAGCAGCCGCCGTACCGCTTATCATTCCGGTAATGCCCGACCCGCAACCCGATCCTCGTGCTGATGTGGTGCGCAAGGTGGCACTCAACGCCCTGCTGGCGGGGATCGCCATCATGGTGTTGAAGTTCGGCGTCTATTTCGTCACCAATTCCGCGGCGGTACTCAGCGACGCGCTGGAATCCATCATCAATCTCGCTGCGGCGGCGATGATGATGTATTCCATCTACCTCGCCAACCGGCCCGCCGACCGCGAGCACCCCTACGGACACGGCAAGATCGAGTTCATGGCGGTCGGTCTGGAAGGGTGGATGATCCTCACCGCGGGGGTCATCATCATCTATCAGGCCATCCGACGACTCATTACCCCTCCTAAATTGGCCTATCTCCAGGTGGGCACCTGGACACTGGGTGTCATCGGTCTGCTCAGTGCAGCACTGGCGATCTACGTCTGGTTCAATGGCCGCAAGCTTCAGAACGCGACGCTCGTCGCCGACGGCAAACATCTGCTCACGGATGCCGCCTCGACGCTTGGCGGAATCCTCGGCCTGATCCTCATCCAATACACCGGCAAGGAGTGGCTCGACCCGCTCGTCGCCCTCATCACCGCAGCGGTCATCCTTTTTACCAGTTGGCATCTGCTCTGGGTTTCCATCCACGGTCTGATGGATCGCACCGATCCCCAAGACGAAGCTGCGATCAAAGAAATCCTTGATGACGAGGTCAAAAGCGGCAGCATCCGCGGCTATCACAAAGTGCGCCATCGCCACACCGGTGCTTTTCACTGGGTGGATCTGCATCTCCAGGTGGACGGCCACCTGAGCGTCCGCGAGGGTCACGAGCTGGCCAGCCGGATCGAGTACCGCATCGAGCAACGCCTCATGCCGGGCAACGCCACCGCCCACCTTGAGCCGTATGAGCCAGCCGAAAAAGCTGTCGATCCAGCAGCCGGCTGATTCGCCGGTTGACAAATTTATCTTGCGTTTTTTACGCTCAGCGCAGAGACATGATCTGTTGCGCGCCGTCGCTCAAGGCTTCCTTCGTGAAAGCTCCTGCCGCCTCGACGCACCAACCGTCGAAATGCTGCTCAAATCTTACTTATGTCGGCCCGCAGGTTCAGGCAGTCTTACGTCGCATCAGCACCATACCGCCCAGCAGGAGCAGACCCGCCGACGCCGGCTCAGGGATCAGCTCATAGGTCACGTCCAGATAAGTAGTGGGAGAAGAGGGGTTCTCTTTGGTGCGAAATTGTGTGAAACCAGATGTACCGGGCGTTTCCAGCACCCATCCAAAGTTCGCCGACGGGTTCGCATACCAGTAGCTCACGTCGCTGAGGACATTCAGCGCGGGGTCGGACAAACTGCCATTGAAAGATACCGACGCTGCGGCGACGCGGTCGTTGCCGTCGCTGGCGGCTCCGGGCGTCGTCCAGGTGTTGCTGCCGCTCTTGTCCCGGCTGAGGTAGGTCGCGCCCGATGTGCCGTACGGGGACTGGTTATACAAACCGTTGCCCTCAACCCAGGAAACCAGCAGACGGTGCAGCTCAAGGGTCGGCGAATTGGAGTTGCCGATGGGTTTCATGTGAAGCGTCGCCGAGGTGATCGTCATATTTGCGGGGATGGACGAGAGGTCAAACCGCAACAGCCCCTTAAAAGGCTTGTTGTATCCCGCATACCCGATATACATATCGACCTGGGCTCCCGTGTTGTTGTTGCTGGCGGTATTAGAATTGTAGATGTTGCTGCTGCTGGTCATAATCTCAGCGTCAGCCGTGACGGGGATGATTGCCGCCCGCACCGCCGCCGGAAATAGAACCGCCGCCATTGCCGCCGTGATCAGCGACATCCGACCGTAGGTATAACCGATCCGCATATCTCAACCCTCCTCATTTATTGAAATAGCGACCCGAAAGCTTTCGCGTAGTGAACTAGAACATACCGCGCCGATCCTCGGCGTCAAGCTAATTCCAAGGCATATTTGTGTTTTTTTGCCCCCGCCGCCGTCACCTATCCTCAAAAAACCCTACATGCGGTTCCGCGAGGGAAGGCTCAGTCGGGCAACGATACCGCCCAGCGACTCGGCCAGCCCGTGAACTCGGCGGCGGCGTGGCGCAACTCGTGGAGAGAATCACCCTCACGGAAACATCATGAACCAGAACTCACCATCCGCCTGCTATCCGCTCCAGATCAGACAAATGAGAACCATGTGATCGAAGCTGCGGAACGACCTCTGCATGAGGTGCGTATCTTTTGTCACCTGCCCGTGGACCTGCTACGATTACGGGTTCGTCGGATGCCGCACGACGGGGTGTAGCGCAGTTTGGTAGCGCGCTTCGTTCGGGACGAAGAGGTCGGAGGTTCAAATCCTCTCACCCCGATTTAGCTGGACTGAAGGCCGTTCCGTTAGCTCTCGGAACGGCTTTTTCTTTTCCAGATAAAGACCCGCGATATGCAGCAACCATTTCAACCGCACCCGCGGCCCAATCACCCGCTGATCTCTGCTTCCTTCCTCTCCGCTTCCTTGCAGCTCTGCATGCACGAGCAGGTTGAAGTAACCTGACGCACCACAGGAACATCGCATCGCCGGAGCACTGACGTGAGAGATAAGTACGGCACTCAAGTCGGCAGGATCAACAGTCATTCAAAACCCCTCGATGCTGAGTACGCCCGTCTTCATCGCGTCCTTCAGATCATCCAGCTGATTCAGCAGCAGGATGGCTGGAACGCCAAATCTCTGGCCCGCGCCTGCGGCGTTACCGAGCGAACCATCTACCGTGACCTGATCTTGCTGCAAGGCGCCAACATCCCGTTCTTCTTCGATGAGGAGCGACGTTGCTACCGCATCAGGCAGGACTTCTTCATGCCGCCAATCGACCTGGCACTGGACGAGGTACTGGCTTTGGTGGCGCTGGGTGAGGAGATCGGCAAAAAGGAACAGATCCCCTTCACGATGGCCGCGGCGCCGGGGGGAAACTCATCCGCCGGCGCGAGTGCCGGCATTGCGGGCGGCGCATGACGACGTGGGAACAGAGGATTGGCTTGGAGGCCGCGCCACACTGACCTAAAGGCCATACTTGAGTTGGATTTCGTCCGCTAACCACGTGAGGCGTGCATGGTTCCGCAGGACCGACAACAGCGACTGCCAGGTCATTCGTTGCAGCCGATGGGGATCGCGCAATGCGTGCTTGACCGTGGTATAAGCGACCTCCCCACGGCCATGCGGGCAGAAGGCGGGATTTCGCTTGTCGTACAGGAGCACAGCGTAACCGCGCATGATCTCCCCTTGGTCGCTGAGGGAAGCGGCCAGGACATTGCGGACCAGTTGGTAGGTGTCAAACAGAGGGCACCGGAGATGGTCGGCGTCGGCCGACCACTGGAACAACGCGGGGACAAACTCCCAATACCGCACGCCGATGGCGGTCAGGGAGCATCGCTCAGTGCGAGCACACTGAAAGGAATAGCTGCCGTTGCAGCGTTCCGGGTCGTCTGCCTTGAGACGGGGACGAGAGCAACGTCCCACATCCGTTTCTGTGAACTTGCATTCAACGGCGACGCGGGGAATCGCCTCGACGAACACGTCAACCGAAGTCTGTCGCGGCTCCCGCAACACCTCAATCTTGCGCTCCAAAGAGATGGCCGTCCCTTGCGGGTCCAAAGCCTCAAACGGCCGGAGCCCTTCCTCGGTCATGACGGGGTTGAGAAGATGGCAGAGTCGCATCGCCTTAAGGTTACCGAAGAGCGACTGTGCGAGGGCCTGAGAACTCTTCATGCTGCGAAACCATCGGTGTCGTTCCTGCCGCGGGAGGAACGAACGCACCGCATCGGCCTCGGAGGCGTTGAGGGAAGGATCAACGAGCACGTTACGGACGGCTGCCGGCTTCACGAACACAGGCGGCCGGCCATCCTCACGCGCCTGCCTGTCGAAGAGCGCCGGGTCCGAGCCGAACCTGCTCTGGCGATATTGCCAGAATCGATCAACAACTTGGGTGATGTACGAGGGCGTCTGCATTCAGGACTTCGATTGTAATCGAAGCGAAATGCTGTCCGCTATGCCGGCGTATGTCTACCGGCGTAACAACCTGCGTCTCCTGACAACTTTCCCCTTCCGACGGCCGGCACCTCCGTCGATCACGCGACGGTGGTAACGAAGCAGACACAACATTCCGACGCCCTGGTTGACCAGCATATGGCGCGGGCACGCGAACTGGCCGACCAGGTGCGCGATCTGGCGAGGAAGACTGCCGAGCAATACAGCGGCTGACCGAGAAAAGTGAGGGGCGCAAGGATAGCATAGTCACGCTGGCGGGCGGATGAACCGCGCCTCGCTTCCGGCAGCGTCAACGCGAGACGGGCCAGACCACGCCCCGCCTTGGCGAACGTGTTCTTTGCCCTCTTCGGCATTATTCATGAAACTGACGACAGCACGAGGTGACCACATGGCAATGGGCATCACATACGTCTGCGGAGGGTGCAAGCACGCCATTATCGCTTGGGATGACGGCAACCCCTATTACATTGATAAGTCCGGGGCTAAACAGTACGCCTACCACCCGGACCATGATAATCTGGCTCGGTGCATCGGAAATGACTCGGAGCACGTTTGCCTGGCCTGTGGCAAGGAGTTCATGGTCGATTCCCGATCACCCGTGGAGAAATGTCCAAAGTGCAAGTCGCCTGACATTGTTGACGTGTGCGACCTGGGAGGCCGCCGTTGCCCATACTGTCGGGCAGGCGTGTTCGCTGCCGATCCGAGCTCGTTCTGCATCTCGTAGCAACACCCGAATCACCACACGCTTGATGAGCTGCGTGCCCAGTGCCGAACGTGTCGTCGGCACCAGCATGACCGCAGGCGTCGCACGATGGCTTGCTGCACTGGTCTTACACCTGTAGCCTGTGCCGACAGCGTCCGCACATGGGGGCGAGTTGGACCATAGACGCGCCCTACCGCGAAACCCGCGAAGAAATCCAGCAGCACCAGGGTGATGGTGTAATGACTGTTGAGATGGAGGCTTCAGCCCTGTTTGCGGTAGGCACGTATCGGAAGGCAGAGATCGCTGCCGCTTTCACAGTCAGCGACTACGTTGCCGCTGATCCGTGGCAGCCACATTTTGATACCGATGCGACCAGTCGAGGGCTCCAAACTTTGCTCGATAATGCCATCACCGTCCTCAACGAAGCCTAACCCGGCATGACCATGGGCGAGAAACGCAATGCGAATCGTGGAGCTTCAACCCGCGCCCTTCCACACGTTGCCTTACTCGAACGTGTCGAGCAGCCGCCAGGTCGTGGCGGCGCAGTTGCCGTTTCTACGCGCGACGGTGGATTCTTTGCCGGCGGCGCTGGATGCGATCATTGTGGCAGCGGACCTGCAAGGCCGGGAGATGGCCGACAACTATAGCCGGCCCACCAAGTTGCTCGGGGAGATGCTGGCTGCGGAGATCGGCGTCTTGCGCGAACGGGGGGAACTCCCGTCCAAAGACAAAACGGCTGTCATCGTAGCCGGGGACCTGTTTGCTCGCCCTGACATGGATCGCCGTGGCGGATCGGGCGACGTTCGGCCGGCTTGGCTGGCCCTGGCGGGTGCGTGCCGGTGGATTGTCGGCGTGGCGGGAAACCACGACGTGTTCGGTCCAAGGCCTTCGATCCCCGACTTCCAGGCCTTCCTGCGCACGCCCGGGGTGCATTTCTTGGACGATGTCATGGTCGAGATCGATGGCCTAAAGATCGCCGGGCTGTCAGGCATCGTCGGCAACCCGCGCAAGCCATTTCGTCGCGAGGAGCAGGCATTTGCCGACGCTCTGGGGTACTTGGCGTTGGCCGGTCCCGATCTGCTTATCGCGCACGACGGGCCCGACATCGAGAACACTGACCTTCGCGGCTGGGCATCAATCCGTCGTGCGCTGGAAGCTTCACGACCGACCCTCATGGTTCGCGGCCACGCCCATTGGGACAAGCCGGTGGCTTCCTTGGCGAACGGCACCCAGGTTCTCAACGTCGACGCGAGAGTGGTCGTGCTCCGCCGCCGATAGGAGTCGAGCGGCACATGCTGACGCTCGTAGCGACGATTCAAATGCGCTCTCAAATGAAGGACCTCCGGCGTTATGATGCTTCCTCGTCCAGACCCGAGCGTAGCGCGAGTGCAAGCGTTCGCGTTCACCTGGCACCGAGGGGTAATCGTCGCGACGTAGGCTGCATATTACAAATCGAGCCGTAACGGATGCGGACCCTTACTCGATTGGATGATCCCTATCCGACGCCAGAAAATAGAGCCGGCCCCAGTTATCAGCTACCACTACGACACGACCATGGGCATACGTCGGGTTTCCCGAGAAGCTGTCATTGAGTTTGGTGCTGACTTGGCAATCGCCCGAAAGCAGAATTGACAATAACTTCGCCGGAATGTCCTTGCGATTCGCAGCTTTCCACTCAAAGCTATGCTGGAGTTTCTTGGCTGCATCTTCCGACAGATCAGCAGTGCCCAGCAATTCCATTCGAATGTCCGATGGGGATGGCACGCCTCGTGATGCGGAATCCTTTGTGACTGCGTAGTCGGCGGATACCACATCAATCGCATTAAGGTTCGGCAAGAACTTCAGCATGTCTGCAACAGAGGTACTTCTAGTCGTTGAGGCGGCAGAAGTTGCTCGACCGCACGAAGAAACGCTCATCACCAATACCCCAAGCATGATGGCCAAGGCAGCGCCGATCATAGGCCGAATATGTAATGTCGAATGCATTGAGTAACCCCGGAGTTAACGCCTCCCCGATCCACTACGCCTTGGGTCGCCATCAACCTGCGTCATTTTTTCGGCCTCACCCTTCTTCCATGTGATAGTGCGTGTTACTTGCCCTCGCGAGTAAAATGACTTTGCCCAACCAAAGACCTCAAATCGGCCATTCTCATTATCCGGAAGGCCAGTGGCTATATCAGCCTATCCCTTGTTGAAGTTGTGGAAATCCTCCATGTCCACCGCGATTTTCAGTGTATAGGTGCATTTGGCTGGGTCATAGGTAACCGTACCGGTTCCCCAGATGTTGTGCCCGCCTAGTGCTTTCTGCCAATCTTCTGTGCTACTGTTCACCAACCTCGCCGACGTAGAATAGACACTAAACTGTTGCATCTTCCCGTCATGCTCTCGCTCAATATCGGTTTGCGCGCCGGCAAGTTCCGCTTTGAATCCATTGTCAATTCCCCCATCGTCTGCAATCGCATTCTCTATTGGCTGGCTTGGTCGCTCCATCTCGATGGCTTGCTGCACTGGTCTTACACCTGTAGCCTGTGCCAACAGCCTTTTCCAGAGCCTTCTCATGACGATCACCTGGTGGACCACGCACTCCCTGGCCAAAATCTTTCCCGACAGCCAGCCCGGCCATGCGCCCAGCCGGCAGATCGAGCTTTGGGCCGCCCGCGGCGAACGCGAGGACGCCCAGGTAGCCATCCTTCCTGCGTCCGTGCAGGAAGGCCGAATCATCTCCGGCGTGCGGATCAACGGAGCTAATTTTTCCTTCAGCGCTCTGACAGGCCCGCGCGGGGCGAAGATTCCCCGCTCCTGTCTGGAGGGCTTCTGGCAGTGGTACGTCTTCGTTCACGATAATCCGCGGGGCAACCGCGATCGCTCGACCGTGCTCCGCACCGCCCCGGGATTTTTTCCCGACGCCTTTCTCGAAGACAAGCAGACGACCCTGCGGGGCGGCATGACCACGCCCTTGTGGGTGCGGCTGAGCGTCCCCGCCGACGCAGTCCCCGGCGATTACCGCGGAAGCCTGACCATCCGCCTGCCTCAGCCAAACGGCGAGGTGCAAACCATTCGCGTCCCGATCCGCCTGCACGTCTGGCCGTTCACGATTCCCGCTCGGCCCAGCCTGCGGCATACCGAGTGGTGCTACCCCAATCTGGTCGCCGACTATTACCACGTCAAACACTGGTCGGAAGAACACTGGCAGTGGCTTGCCCGCATCGCCCGCGACATGGTCGAGCATCGCCAGGACACCATCTTCACCCCTTTTAGCAATCTGGTCATCATCACCCGGCAGGACAATGGCCGCCTGCACATGGACATGAGCCGTCTGGACCGCTGGCTGGACACCTTCCTGGGCGCCGGCCTGCAGTGGATCGAAGGCACCCATGTCGCCAGCCGTGTGGGCGACTGGCACTCCCAGTTCAGTTGGAACCGCTTTGCCATCCGCGATCAGCGCGGCAAGGTCATCGACACTTCCGTCAAGGCGATGACCGATGCCCAGTTTGAGCCGATCATTCGCGGCTTGATCAAGGCTGTTTATGCCCACCTGGAAAAACGCGGCCTGCGGAAGCGCTGCTTCCAGCACGTAGCCGACGAGCCGCTGCCGTCAAACCTCAAGAGCTGGAAGCGGCTGGCGGGAAAAATCCACCGCTGGATTCCCGATGTTCCCCGCATCGACGCGGTCATGAGCGAAGGGCTTGAAGACTACTGCGAAATTCGCGTGCCCCAGATTCAGGAGATCCACGGACCCGCCAAAGCCGACGGCAAGGGGCAGATGTGGGCCTACACCTGCCTGGCGCCTCAGGGCATCTACCCCAACCGCTTCCTCGACTTCGCCTCGATCCGCAACCGCATTCTCTTCTGGCTGGCTTGGTCGCTCCATCTCAAGGGCTATCTGCACTGGGGCTATGCCTACTGGACCCGCTGGCCGCAGGTGCCCGCTGAGGTGCCGCTTTCGCCGTGGTTCGACGCCGCCGCCGCCAGCCACTATTGCTGCGACAGCCAACCCCTGCCCGCGGGTGATCCGCACATCGTCTATCCGGGCAAGGATTCGATCTGCTCATCCCTGCGCTGGGAAGTAGTCCGCAAGGGCATGGAAGATTACGAGATGCTGAAGCTGCTCGAACAAGCCGTCCGCCGCCCGCAAAAGCGCGACCGACAGGCTTTGGCCAAAGGTCGGGCCTTGCTCGAACAGGTCCGCACCGCCATTGCCCCCAGCCCCGCCGGGCACAGCCATGACGCCGAACAACTGCTGGACATCCGCCGTCAGATCGGTGACACCATCGCCCGCCTGACTCCGCAGGCGCGATGACGCTCATTCCGTGCCGCGACTTATCGCGCTTGGATCACCAGCGGCGGTGCTTGACCGGGGCGGTTCCCTTTTCCAGATTCACCAGCATGTAACGCAGCGCATCGCACACGTGGTCCGGGCCATCTTTCACCGGATTCGGGTCGTTGGGTTTCTTGATGTTGAAGTGATATTGCCTCAGACCCAGGATCAAGGCCTCGCACCGCGGATGGATGATGAGCGTGCCGCGATCGAGGCGGCGACGGATGATCTCGATGCCGGTGCGGATCGGTGACGCCATGCGCCGGATTCGATAGCCAAACCGACGCAGACAGGCGATGTCCGACACGCCGGTCTGCGAGTTCCGCGAGTCGCCCGCCGGATCAACACCGATCCATTCCGGCCGGGGCCACGCGCGCTGCTCGATCCAGCGGCAATGCGTGTCCATCGTCAGGCCCGCCTGCAAATACTCATCCACAATCTCAACGACACGATCCGTCACCGGCGCATCAGCCGGCCCGTGCAATCGACCCCACAACATCACCAGCGGACTGCGAATGCCAAAGTCCATCCCCGCAATAAACATCCCATCGCTCTCAGACGATTTCCGCTCTGCCGACTTCGGCTGCGACTGGACAGACGCGGACGCTTTCTCCGTTTCCTCCACCTTCGGCGGCTCAATCACGTGCTTTTCCGGCACGAATGAGGGATACACATTCGCCTCCACGCTCGGACGGCTGCACATCATTTCCGAAGCCCACGCCTGATCGCTCGAGCGCCGAAATTGCGCGATCACGTCATCCACCTTGACGAATCCGTCCGCATCCCGCGCACGACCGCGGCAGTCGGCACGGATCGGACACCCTTCACAGGAACGCGCGGGCAGGCAGCGTTCGATCACATCCAGCACCGACCAGCGGATCACCCGGAAAGGCGAAGCATGAGCCGACTCGCCGCCGGCTCTGTCATCCGTCGCCGGGCCGATGATCTCGTTCATCAGGCCAAAGGGCCGGTGAAACGTGGAGAGCGCCTCGATCGTGCCGCGCACCGCGACACCGCCGAGAGTCGCCGAACGGGTGACGCGCTGGGCCGCGTTCCACACCGTGCGATCAAACAGCTCCAGTTCATCGCAGCGGAGCTTGTGCACGCGCTGGCCGCGCACGGATGTTTCCGACTGGGCGAGCAGTTCCACTTCGCTGCCGTTGACCAGTCGCATGCGGCGCATCGTCGGGTCGTCCACGAGCAGCGGCCGCAGCAGCGGCACGGCCATCATGTTCATCAGGTGGCGATACATGTGCTCGGATTGATCGCGGCTGCCGCCAAGGATGCGGATCTGAATGCCGGGCTTGAAGAGCATGTCGAGTACCGTGGCGGCTGCGCCCAGACAGGTCTTTCCTCCGCCTCGGCTGGCCCACACCGCCAGGTCGCGGCCGGATTCAAAAAACGCGGACAACAGGTATTGAAACGGCGCATCGTTGCCCTCGACGATCGGCTGACGCGGCACCTTGAGGCGCAGCACGTTCTGAACAAATTGATGCAGCTCGACTGCGGTGCGCGGACGCAGTGCTTCGATCTGCTGCATGATGGAGACGGCGCGCGGATGACGCGCATGATGACGGAGCGTGGTCATGGTCAACTCCAGAGAAGTGAGCGGACATGGAATGAGGACGAACCTTAAACGGTCGGCGATGGGCAAAACGACGGGCGGTGTCGGCGTGTGAGCGGCTATTCGTCGGCTTCGGAATAAATCAGCGCGCGGAGCTGTTCGAGCGTGGCGGGCGCGGCTGCCGGGGCGGCGGGGCTGCCCTCGGTACGCTTCAACTCCAGACGGAGCAGATCGACGCATGCCTTGCGCGTCAGATCGGGATCGGCAGGCGGCTTGCCCTCCTCCTGCTGCGGGGTCGCCAGCCCGATGAGCCGTGCCGCGGCGGATCGCCGGTAACAACTGAGCATCACCTGCGTTTGCAGGTCCGCCAGCAGACACATGCCCGTGAGCGTGCTCTGCACCGATTCACGGCTGACCCACGCGGCAAGCTCGGCCGGCTTGAGCTTGTACTTTTTCGCCAGGTCGATGGGATCTTCGCCGTTGGCTGAGAGAATGTCGCTGATCATGCGTTCGGTGATTTTGTCTCCGGGTTTCATCGCAGTCCTTTCGTGATAATTGAAATGGGTTCCAGTGTTCGAGCGGTCAGGAAACGCGCAGCGAATCGGCAGGCGCCGTCGATCCGTCAGTGCGATCGACGAGCGACATGAGCGCCGCCTCGCGCGACTCGCCCAGCTCGCGCAGCCGCGCTTCCAGACGACGGCGTTGCTGAGGCAGGAGAAAAAAGTGAACCGCTACGGGAAAATCCGCCAGGGCTTTGGGCGGAGCCGGAGGCGGCGTCTGCCGCAGCGCAAGCAGCGCTTTGAGGCTGTGGAGATCTTCCGGAAGATCGCGCGTGAGTGTTTCCAGCTCAACCCCCCGCCGCTGCGCCAACTCCTCAAGCAATGCCGCTCGCTTGTGCGGATCATCCCGACCCGACAGCCGATTCAACGTCGAAAGCAGCAACAGCGCTTCACCTTCATCGACCGGCCAGACCAGACAGCGGGCTTCACGCCGCCCAAGCTGCGCCAGCGCTTTGACCCGGTGATGACCATCAAGGATCTGATACACAGGCTCGCCTTCCTCAGCGGACAGCGGGCGGACGATGATCGGCGGATAACGATCCGTGCGCTCCAGATGAGCTGCGAGCTTGGCAAACAGCGGCGGCGGCATGACGTTGGCGTTCGCAGGATGCACACGGAGCTGCGCTATGGGAATGAGTGTCAAAGACATGGCGACTCCTTGAAGTAAGAGGCAGTAAAAGACGCAGAACAACTACGGAGTTACGACGACGCGAGGCTGGATCGATGAAGGTAGTACACCGGCTCGCAGAGCAGTCGGCGGCGGGCGGCAGCGAGCATGTCGCGCACGGGCGGCCTGCTCCCGCGCTGCTTCTGCGATCGCGCGTACCAACGAGTCAGCTCTCGGACCAGCCAGGCGCGATCAGACAGCGGCAGCTTGTCAATGCGGGTCACGGTCAAGTCAAGCAGCCCAAGGCTGACGACAGCGATACCGACGCGATCAAGCGCAGCGACCAGCCGCGCATCATGCGCATGCGGCGGACGACGGTAGGCGGTCATGCCTGCCCTTTCGAAAAAAGGATTGACCCGCCCCATCGCCGCCAATGCTTCGGTGTAAGGCGTCGTCGCCGTCCGCAGCGCAGCTCGCACCAGACGCACCGCCAGCCCCAACCCGCGCCAACGCGGATCCACGACCACACGGCTGATGCAGCGAATCTCCGCGTTGAGCAGCGACGCACGAGTCACGGGATCACGGATGGCTGCGTAGCGGTCACAGGTCGCCTGATCGCGCAGACGGCAAGCGAGACTCGGAAGCGACTCAAGCAGCACCGCTGCCGGCGTCGAGTCACCGCCGCGACGCCACCGGGAGCCGGCGCGAGCCGGCTCAGCCAGGACCAGCACACGGGTGATCGTTGCCGGCTCGCCGGCCCGGTAGTGATGCTTCGCCAGGACGCGGTAGTCCCGGCGCGTTCCCGCACGCAGCTCCAGGCCAGATTCGATCGGGGCGGCAGGGAGTTTTGCGAATCGTTCCGCCAAGTCGGTGATGGATGTTTTCACGGCTTGGCCTCCTGCGCTGCGCGCGTGTGAAGGTCCAGCCGTTCGCCCAGATGTTTTTCCAGCAGCAGATCGGGATCGAGACTTTCGAGCAGATCATCGTGCGTCGTGGCGGCGATGAGGCAGAGGCCGACCCGCTGCCGAACCAGACGGCTGAGATTCCGCGCGATCACCGCAGCAGTCAGCCGGTCGAGCGTAGCACCGAACTCATCGGCCAGCAGTACGACCATCGTGTCGCTGTCTTCGCAGGTGACGACATCCGCAGCAGCCAGCGCGTGAGCCAGACGCAGACGATAGCGCTGGCCCTCGGAAAGCTCGGCTGTCGTGCGCAGCAGAACAAAGGCGTCACTCAACCCCGCCAATGCGAGGAAACGCAGCGAGCCGTCGAGATCGTGATGAGCGAACGTGTCCACCAGCGGCAGGTGCTCCGGGATGCGGGCGTCGAGGACGTTCAGGTCGATCACGCGGACACGCGGCTGAGTTTTCAGGGCGGCGCTGATGAGTCGCAGCAGAGAGCTTTTTCCGCTGCCGCTCGGACCGGTGATGAAGACCACCTGCCCGCAAGTGAGCGTCAGGGAGAACGGCGCGATGATGGTCATATCGCGCTGCGTGTCGAGACCCAGGCCGAACATCCCCGCCACCGCCAGGACGTTGGGTGATGGTTGAACAGCCGAGGGACGAGTCAGCGACAGTGGGAGCGTGAGAGTGGCGGGCATGAGAGTCCTTTCAGGAAAGGTGAGGGTGCGGGACGCCAATCAGCGGACGAGATGGCTAGTGAATCGACGCGGAGCCGGGATCAATCGGAAGTGATGTCGTCTGACGAGCGGCAGGCGGGAGCGATGAGCGAGCGGGCCTGATCGAGCTGTTTGCGGACCTGATGGAGCGAGAGGTTCCGCCGTCGCGCGACGCTGCGGAGCGACAGACCGTGAAACAGGGCGAGCCGCACCGTGGGTCGTATCCGCGCGGGCAGGGAATCGAGGTGAAAGGCAGCGGCTTCGAAAAGCGGATGACGGGTGCGGCGCATGATCCTGCGGAGTCGGCGGACGACGCGCCAGCGCGGCAGACGGGCGGCACGCGCAAGCTGAGTCGGGGTGGTTCCCCGGCCGAGGATTTCCTCAAGCAGCGCACGATCCGTCGGCGGCAGAGCGCGGGCGGCGTCGAGTATCCGTTCGACGCGGCCTCGCCGTGCAGCCAGACGCGCTCGACCGTCGGGCAGGATGTGAGCGGGCTGGTTCATGCTGATCTCCCCTGATTGGGCGACAGGGCGGAACACTTGACTGCGACCCGCGGCCGTTCAATAATCCGTTAAACCCGGCGGCCTTTCCGGGCGGTTGATTTAATCATTATATTACTCGGCTCAACTAAAGGCAAGTTTGGTTTTGTTTTTATTTAACTCATCCGCGGAGTCCGTTATGAAAACCGTTGGCCAGATCATCCGGGAGCGTCGCGAGGCGATGAATCTGACGCTCGCCGCCGTCGCCGAACAGGCGGGGTTGACCAAGAGCTACCTGTCGATGATCGAAAATCACAAGGTGAGCAATCCCCCGTCGCACAAAGCTCTGGAGGAGCTGGAAAAGGCGTTGCGCACGGACCCGGGGGAGTTGATCCGGGCTGCGGACTGGCAGAACACGCCGGCGGAGCTGCGTCAGCGGCTGGAGATCGCCGAGGACGCCGCCCGTCGCGGCCGCGATCTGGCGGTCTGGCTCAAAGAGACGCGCAAGGATGCCGGAAAGAGTCTGGACAAGCTGTTCACCAGCGGCGAGCTGGCCAGGCGGGTAGCCGCCGCTTTCAAACGCAGCGACGAGGAAAGCGCGCAGGCGTCAGCCGCAGACGAAGCCGCCAAGCTCAAGCTCGGCCAGCGAGTGCCGGTGATCAACCGCGTGCAGGCCGGTTATCCAACCGACTTTACTGATCTGGGCTATCCCGCGCGGGTGGCTGATGAATACCTGGCCTGCCCGGACGTGGGCGATCCCAACGCCTTCGCCACGCGCGTCGTCGGCGAGTCGATGCTGCCCGAATACCGCGAGGGAGACATCGTGGTCTTTTCCCCGTCAGCTAAGGTGACGGACGGCAGCGATTGCTTCGTGCGTCTGGAACCAGATCACGAGACGACCTTCAAGCGGATCTTTTTTGAAAAGAACGGGCGCAAGCAGCAGATCCGACTTCAGCCGTTAAACCCGAAGTTTCCGCCGACGGTGTATGACCGCGATCATGTCGCGGGCCTCTACCGCGCGGTATGGCGCATGCAGCGGGTGTGATCGTCGCGCGATGATGCAATCGCGGCACAGCGAGAAACGCCACGGCTCTGAATGTCGCGCGGTCGTGTTGCGCTGTTGATTCCTCACAGCGACTGGCCGCGGCACGCTGCGCTTTCATTTCAACACAGCGCCAGCACGCGGAGGAGTTCCGCGACGCTCCACGCCTGGGCCATACATCCCACCGGGCGATGCGGCCACCGCGCTTCGTGAATCTCATACAACTGTCCCAGGCTGCGTTTCCGCATGAAATCCAGCAGGGGCAGCAGCACTCCGCGCGCCTCCGCCTTTGCCGAGTCGGAAAATCGGCCTATGCGCAGCACCGCCTCGGCGTACGGTCCGATCAGCCACGGCCAGATCGTCCCCTGGTGATAAGCCGAGTCACGCTCAAACTGCGGCCCGCTGTAAATCGCGTGATAGTGCGGATCGCTCTCCGGCAAAGTGCGCAATCCATACGGCGTGAGCAGTTCCGACTTCACCGCGGCCATCACGTCCGCCTGCCGCGTCCGCGGGATCGGCGAATTCGGCAGGCTCACCGTCAGCAGTTGGTTCGGCCGCAGCGAGACATCGCGATGCTCCACCCCTTCCGCATCGACCCATACGTGATCGATCAGGTGGCGACGCTCCTCATCCCAGAACACCTTGGCGAATGAACGGGTGATCCGACCGGTGAGCTTGCGGTAATGCTGCGCCCGGGCGGGATCGAGCGGCGGATGCTTGGTGAGCATCGCGGTCATCACGGTCAGGGCGTTAAACCACAGCGCGTTGATGTCCACCGCTTTACCGGCACGCGGGGTGAAGATCACGCCGCCGCTGGCGGCATCCATCCACGTCAGTTGCGTCCAGGGTGCGCCTGCGGTGATCAGGCCGTCGCCGGCCATGCGGATCAGCGGTGCCGCGTCATCGTCGCCGCCGGTGCCGCGGATGTACGCCTCGATGATGCTCACGCACGCGGCGCAGAGCCACTGGCTCCAGGCGTCCGTGTCGCCGCTGGCGTTGACATATTCCACCGCTGCATGGATGTACCACAGGCTCGCATCGACGGTGTTGTATCGGGCTGCGGTGTCGTCGTAGTCGTTGAACAGATTGGGAATCAGGCCGCCCTGGATCGCGTTGGCGAATGTTTTGAGGCACGACCGGGCGTCGGCATAGCGGCCGGTGGTCAGGAACAATCCGTGAAACGCGATGAACGTGTCGCGGCCCCAATCGGCAAACCACGGATAGCCCGCCACGACGGTCGCCAGTCGCTCGCCCTGAAAAAAGCGATCCACCACGAAGTCATCCGCCGCCAGTGTCAGCAGGGTCGGCAGCTTCGGATCGGTCGGCGTGCTGACACTCCCGCCATGAACCGACGCGGCAGGCTTTTGCCCCGCCTTGCCGACGGCGGCTGTGACCTTCTCCAGCATCGGACGCAGATGATCGATCCGAATCTTGTCATCGTCCGGCGCGGGTGGAGCTGCGTGATCTCCCAGCGCGACCGTCAGGACGATCTGCGTTTCTCCCGCTGGGTCGATCTGTGCCTCAAACTGACCGGGCAGGTAGTAATCCTCATGGTCATCCTGTCCGCGCTCACGATCGACCGGATAGTGGACGGCATACCACCACTGGGCGTGACCGGTGAAACGCGAGCCGGGACAGCGCAGCGTAACCGTGGCGGCGGGACGACGCACCGTCACCGCGTCGGCGGTACGCGCCAACGTCGGCGGCGTCGCCATCGAAGCGAAGATCTTGCCCGCCTGCCCGACCGTCGGCATCCCCGCCTGCGCCGCAGTCAGCGACTCCACATCGTCACGCCGTGACAGGCTGTGAAAGTCCCGCAGCGTCAGCATCGGCGCAAGCCGGAGATTGACCGGCTGGGTCGGCTTGTCCTTCGCCGACGAGGGCAGCATCTTCACGCGATAGCGGATCGTCGCGGCCTGCTCTTTCCAGTGCAGGCTCAGCGTGCGCGTCATCTCGACGCGCTCATGACGGTAAGTCCAGCGAACTCCCAGCCCGCGCTCAAAGCGGCGCAGCCAGCGATCGCCATGCGGCTCGGTGATCAACTCCCCGCCGGAGCCTTGGAATAGACAGGAGGTGAACCCGATGGTTTCTGAACCGATCTGGATTTCTTCGAGGACCTGGTTAAGCGTCATCACGCGACCGACGGGCGGCTTGGTCGAAGCGATGAGCAGGCCGTGATAGCGCCGGGTGTTGATCCCCGCAGCGGTACCCATCGCGAAGGCACCGGTGCCGTTGGTCAGCAGCCACTCGCGTTCGCGCAGCGCGTCATCCGCGCCGTTGAACTTCAGATCATGCGTGATGAAATCGGAGTGCATGAGACGGTTAGCGTAACATTTCTGCGCCGGCGCGCGGCTCGTGTGGATTCTCCGCGCGCTTTCGCAGGCGTCAAACGGCTCAGCGCAGGATAAGATGCGTCGCGGCGGCTCGATCGAATCAGTCACTCAACCCTCTGGGAACCGCGCATGTTTGAAACCTACTGGCAGCAGCGCACCCGCTGCAAAATCCGCGAGACGATCGCCTATGTGCTGCCGGCCCTGATTTATCTGGGCCTGCTGGCGGCCTATCTGATCTCGCCCGATTTTTATCTGACCTATCTCCTCGAAAGTTCACAGCGCGAGTATCAGGCGGTGGAGCTGGCGACCTTCGCCTTCGCGCTGGGCAGCACCGCCACGCTGGGCTGGGCAGCCGTTTCGATGTACCGCAGCACCACGCAGGCGCGGGAGCGAGGTCTGATCTCCTTTCGTCCGGGACTGGCCGGGGCGGGTGACGGCCGGGGCGGCGCGATCATCGTCGCCGTCGTCGCGCTGGCGACGCTCTTTCTGGCTCTGGAGGAGATCAACTGGGGTCAGACGTTTCTTCACTGGGGCACGCCTGACTTTTTCAAATCCGACGCCACCAACCTGCACAACAACATCCCCAAGGTGCAGACGCTCGGCTCGCTCTTTGTCTCCACCGTGCTCTGGCTGATTCCGCTGCTCTGGTGGATGAGGCCGCGAATCCGCCTGCCGCAGGACTGGGCGCCGGCAATCGCCGAGGGGCCGGTCATCATCGCTCTGCTGGTCGCCTACATCCCGTCGGAAGTGAAGTGGCTCTACCGCTACGCGGTGCCGGATTACGAGCATCAGACGATCTACATCAATTATCTGGAGGAGCTAAAAGAGCAGAAGGAAATGCTCGTGGCTCTGTCGCTGATGATCTACGGGATTTACCGCGTCTTTGCAGCCAGGACGCTGGCGCGGGTGGTCGCCCAGCTGACGGGCGCACCGCGCACCTGAGCCGGACGGCATCGCTGCGTTTTGTGTGTTTAACCGTACCGAAAAAGATCAGCCGTGCGTCGCCGGCCCTTCGTTCACCGCAGCTTGATCGTCGCCAGCGCGATGGCAGCCAGGATCGCGCTGATGAGCCAGAAGCGCGTGACGATCATCTGTTCGTTCCAACCTGAGAGATGGAAGTGATGGTGGATCGGCGTGCATTTGAAGATGCGCTTGCCTTTGGTGAGCTTGAAATAGACGACCTGAAGGACGACGCTCCCCAGCTCGAACACGAACACCCCGCCGATGATCAGCAGCAGAAACTCCTGCCGGATCACCACCGCGATGTAGCCGATCAACCCGCCCAGCGGCAGCGAGCCGGTGTCGCCCATGAACATCTGCGCCGGATGGCAGTTGAACCACAAAAAGCCGAGACAACTGCCGCACATCGCGCCGGCAATGATCGCCAGCTCATCGCTCCGGGGGATGTAAGGCACCAGCAGAAACTTCGCCAGCTCCTCACGACCGGCGATCAACGCGAGGATCATGAACGCAAACGCCACGATCGCCATGATCCCGCTCGCCAGCCCGTCCATCCCGTCGGTCAGGTTCACCGCATTGGACGAGCCGGCGATCACGACGACGGATAACGCCACGAACGACCACGTGCCCAGCACGATCAGTTCCGGCGAGGGAACCCAGTTGCCCATCGCGTTTTTAACCCAGGTCTTCGCCAGCGGCAGCGTCACGCTGTGGCTCATCACGGAAATATGATTGGGGTCGTCCAGGAGCTTCGTCGCGCCGTGGTGGTGAATGAAAATCCCCAGCAGCAGCGCCAGCCCAAACTGAAAGAGCAGCTTCTCCGGTCCGTAAAGCCCCTCACGGCGTTTGGTCTTCTGCCGCGCACCCGTGAGCTTGAGCCAGTCATCCACCAATCCCAGAACATGCAGCCACACCAGACAGATCAGCCCCATGTGAACGTAAAAGCTGCGCAGGTCCGCCAGCAGCAGCGTCGTCACGAGAATCGCCCCGGCGACGAGTATCCCGCCCATCGTCGGTGTGTTGGCTTTGCTTTTCGTCAGCTCGTTGAGCGACTGGTTGTAAAACTCCGGCGAATCGCCGATCTTCAGCTTCAGCAGCCAGCGGATCGTCCGCTTGCCGAACATCAGCACAAACAAAAACGCAAAGATCAGGCCGATGATCGCGCGGAACTCCGGGTATTCCAGCACGCGGAAATAGCCGGGCAGGTATTCGCGGAAGTAGCTGACCAGGACTGGAATCATCGGATGCTCTTTGGGGCCGATCATCGGCGAGCGGCACGGATCACGAATAGTTTAGTTTTCCGCAGTCACCCTGCTTGCATGCAAATCATCAGGCCGCCGCTGCTCCATCAGGCGGCATCTTCAACGAAACTTCTCCTCGATCGCCGGCAGCAGACGCTCGAGCTTCATCCCGCGTGACGCCTTGATGAGCACCGTATCGCCGCCCCGGAGCAACGCCGCCACCTGCGCCGGCACGGAATCATCCCATATCGGGAAAGCCACGATGCGGTCCTGCGACCAGAGCTTCGCCAGTGCTTCCGCGGCAAAGAGCGAAAGCTGCCCGATGAAGATCACCAGATGGATTTTCGGATGGTTGCGGTCCGGCTCGCCCTCCCAGGTCTGCGTGTCGCGTTCGGCGATGGTCCGGCCAATGCTCCGATGCAGATCGGGCGCGTACGCGCCCAGCTCGAACATATCACCCAGGATCGCCACGCGCCGACCGCCGGCAGGCAGCGCGAACTGCCGGAGCGTCATGATCGCGCCGGTGACGGACGCGAGGTTGGCGTTGTACGCATCGTTGATGATGGTGATCGCACCCGCTGCCGATGCGAGACGGCGGACGTTGAGCCGCATCTCCACCGGCACGGTGCGCGCCAGCGCAGCCGCCATCGCGTCCAGTTGCACGCCCAGCCGCCGACCGACGCACAGCGCCGCCAGCGCATTGACCGCGTTATACCGCCCCACCAGAGGCAGCGTCACCCGCACCGCGCCGCCGTCCACTGTGAAGGTCTGCGCTGCGTCGTCCTGAATCACCTGCGGGTCATCGGAAAAATCACAGACGCTCTGTGCATGGCGGCCATAGATCACGACCTCCAGATGAGGCGGGAGCAGACCGAGCCGCTGGAAATAGGATTCCATCACCGCGCCTTCGATCACCGCTGCGCCGTCGGGCTTCACATATTTCAGGATCGCCGCTTCCTCGCGGGCGACGCCGTCGAGCGTGCCGAAGAACTCCATGTGCTCCTCGCCGATCGACGTGACCACCGCGATATCCGGGCGGACGATCTGCGCCAGCGATTCGATTTCACCGGGATGATTGGTGCCGACCTCGACGACCACGAACTGATCTCCGGCAGGCAGTGCCGTCGCTTGCTGTGCTGGCGAAGCGTCCGTTGGTTGAGAAGCGATGCGTGTGCTCAGGATGGTCAGCGGCACGCCGATGTGGTTGTTGAAACTCTTGGGGCTTTGTGTGCCTTTGAGGGTCGAGGAAAGCGCGGTGTGGATGAGATTTCGGGTGGTGGTTTTGCCGTTGGAGCCGACGACCGCGATGACCTTGCAGCCCGCCGCCGCCAGCGTGTCACGGTAGGCTGCCGCGAGTTGTTGCAGAGCGGCGAGCGTGTCGGCAACGAGCAGGACGCCGGTAGAGCGCTCCGCGTTTTCCTGTCGGCTGCTCAGAAACGCCCGCGCCTTGGCTTCGTCGCTGACGATCAGCAGGGCTGCGCCGGATCGAGCGGCCGCATCGAGAAAATCGTGACCGTCGAACTTCGCACCCTTGAGCGCGATGAAAGCCTCGCGCGGCCGGATCTCACGCGAATTCGTGCCGACACCCGACAGCATCACGTCCGGATCGGCTGCGGCGAGCCAGCTCCCGCCCGTGACCTTCGCGAAGTTTTTCGGCGTCCAGAAATCCATGACACCTCGAGCGCCGATGCGCTCCTCAACTCCTGGCCCGGAGCGCCCTGGCTGCTTCTTCACGGTCGTCAAAGTGCCGCTTGGTTGTTCCAATGATCTGGTAATCCTCATGCCCCTTGCCCGCGATCAACACCGTGTCTCGTGGTGAGGCGGATCGGATCGCCCGCGCGATCGCGGCCGCGCGGTCCGGTTCGACTTCCACTTCCAGCCCGCCGTTCTTCGACTCCGGCGCGCGCCGCGACATTGCGACGATCTCCGCCGGATCGACTCCCTCGACCTCGAAAGTGCGAACCCCCGCCGGCCGCAACGCTGCAGGCACACCCGTGAGCACCTGACCGATGATGAAAGCCGGGTCTTCCGTGCGCGGATTGTCGCTGGTGACAATGACGTGATCCGCCAGACGACAGCAGACCGCAGCCATCTTCGGCCGCTTCGTGCGGTCTCGATCACCGCCGCAGCCGAACACTGCGATCAGCTTTCCAGGCGTCACCGGTCTGAGTGCCGAGAGCACGTTTTCCAGTGCGTCATGCGTGTGTGCGTAATCGACCAGCACCGTCGGGAGCGTCGAGGCATCCCCCGCTGACGGGCGCACCGGTTCGAGTCGTCCGGGCGGCGCGGGACATTTTTCCAGCGTGTCGTGGAGGCCCTTGGCGATCGAGGCGACGCAGTTCGCAGCGGCCATCGCTTCCAGTGCGTTGATGACGTTGTGTCTGCCCACCAGCGGCAGGTCCACTTCCACACCGCCCCACGGACCGTCAAACTGAACACGGCTGTGCGACGCACCCAGATGCAGAATCGTCGCGGTCGAGGCGATCGCACTTGATGCGCCCTGCGTGTCGGACGCCAGCGGTGACACCGCCCTGCCTTCCGTATCGCTTTTGATGACGCGGCATTCGACCACGCGAGCGCGGCAATTTCGCAGCATCCGGCCCGCCCAGGCGTCGTCACGATTGACCACCGCCCAGGCGCTGGGCTTGAGATTCTCAAACAGCATCGCCTTGGCTGCTGCGTATTCCTCCATCGTGCCGTGGTAGTCGAGGTGATCACCGGTGAGATTGGTAAAAATGGCGACGGCGAAGTCGAGGCTCCCGACCCGGCCCTGATGCAGGGCGTGGCTCGACACTTCCGCGATGGCGGCGCGGCAGCCGTTTTCCACCATAGCCGCCAGGTGACGGGAAAACTCGATGCCGCCGGGGGTGGTCAGCTCCGCTGCGGTGCGTGTCGCGCCGTTGTCGATGAGCACCGTGCCGATGACGCCGGTCTTGACTCCCGCGTTTTGCAGCAGGTGTTGCACGATGAAGGTGATCGTGGTCTTGCCATTGGTGCCGGTGACCGCGATGAGCTGGAGTTTTTTTCCCGGCTCGCCGAAAAACCGCTCCGCGAGGCGCGAGACGAAAGCGTGATCGATTTTCGCGGCTGAGAGCAGCGTGACTTTTTCACTCAGCGCGATCGCAGGCGGTGCATCACCCTCAATCAGCACCGCGGCTGCACCTTTGCTCAGAGCGTCGGCGATGAACTTCGAGCCGTCGGACTTCGTCCCGCTGCGCGCGATGAACAGCGCGCCGCGCTTCACGAGTCGTGAATCGTCGGTCAGGTCCGTCACGGCACACTGGGCGTCGCCGCGGATGAGTTGGAGGCCCAAGCCTTCGATGAGTTCGGAGAGTTTCATGTTGATCCGGGCCGGAACCACGGGGCCGATCCCGTCTCCAAGCCCTTCCACCGCGTGATTTATCGGTCTTGGTCAGGGCGCGTGAACATATTTTCCACTTGCGATCCTTCACCCGCAGTCTGACGAATTCCACTTCTCGCGCTCGACGGCGACGCTGACGTAACCATCGCTTGATAAACCCCGCCTCGGATGACGAGGCGACCGGACAAGTTGACTGCCAACCGACGGCACGACACAGCCGCCCCGCGACAAGTCGGGCGGGAGTCAGACGACCCGGTTTCCACGGGATTTAGTGGGACGGCGCGACCGTTACCGAAGGCGTTGAGCCTTCGCGCACCCACCGGCTAAGACGGCCGCGGCCACCCTGCGCCAGCGAGAGTCGGCGGAGGTAGTCCTCCAGCGCGTGCTGATTGAAATGCACCAGAAAGCTTTCGTCGGCGGTCCGGTTCATCGTGCGGATCGCTTCGATCAACTGCTGCTTGCTCATTGTGCTTCTCCAGCGAGGTCGGGACTCTACGACACGTGCCCCTCCGGGCGTCCCAGCCCAACGCAGCCTTCCTGGCTCGCCAACCATCGGCACAGTGAAGAAAAAACCTTGAATGTGTAACTCACACGGACTCGCCGGCACACCTGCTAAGCACGATCTGCCCGGATGAATCCCGTTCCGCACTTCAAGCCGTCCCGCCGGTTCGTTATCCTTATGTCATGGGAATCATCGTTAACGGCCCGTTTTCGGGTAAACCGGTTAAGGTCCGCGATCAGGATGTCGGCCGCGCAGTACGCGACGAGGAAGGGCGCATCTTCTACGTGCTGCCTAAGAGCGACGGCGCAGGGTACTACGGCGCACCGACCCGTGCAGGCGGAAAGAAAGACGAAGAACGCGCCATTCAGATGGAGAATCGTCACGCCATCGCGCGCGGGAATGTCCACGAACAGGTCGAAGCAGTCCACGACGCCACCGGCAGGCGACGCGGGATGCGCGGCAAAGTCGTCGTCATCATTCTGCTGGCGATCTTCGGCGGGCTGGTCTGGTTCGCCAAGTGGGGACCGATGGGCGATCTGACCAAAGCCTGGACGAAGAGCGAAGCTCCGCCGAAACAGATTCCCGTCGATCCGCCGACCGCAGAACCAAGCCGGTAAACGGCGCAGCTCGCCCAACCGCACACCGCAAGCGGCTGCGCTGACTGACACGGGTACTCGATTGCGAGGCTTCCGCTGATGCGGTGCGGCTCTTAATTCCACGTCCAGACGTTTTCGTACACGACATCCGGCTGAGGATTTTTCCAACTGGGGATGTTGCGCGCGTGGTCGCGCTTCCACCACTTGGCGCGGCCTTCACGCAGCAGCCAGATCTGCGTCCGAACGGTGTGTTCGGCTGGCGGACCGCCGGGCAGGAGAATGTCACCATCGCCGGCGACCTTGCCGCGCGGACCTCGATATTGCAGCAGATCACGCATCGCTTCGACGGTCGGCGCACGCTTGGCTTCATCCAGCAATTGACGCATCAACTCGCGCCGCGGATCCTGTGCCGCCCAATAGGCTGTGTCAGCGCATACCGGCGGCAGCCCGCGCATCAGACGCGAGTTTTCACGGCAGGTCTTCGCGTGCGCCTGAAGCTCCGGGTCTTCGACAGCCATCCCCGTGACGAAACCGAATCCGTCCGGCTTCCAGCGCACCTTCATCTTCCGCGTGGTTTTCTCGATCTCGGCGACACGGAGATCGCGGTCGATCACCATCCGGTTGCCCGGTCCCCAAAAATCGTTGTACCGCTCGAGCATCTCGACCGCTTCGGCTGCGGTGCGGCAGTAGCGCGCCACCAGCGCTTCCATCGGCACGGGGAACAGCTCCGGCGATACCTCATCGCAAGGCAGGTTGCAGGAGACGCCGTCGAAGATCAGAAACTCGTTGCAGATCGGCCAGTAAGGCGGAGTGATGACGGCGTCGGCGTTGACATCCCAATTCTTCGCGCAGATCGGGCCGGCATCACTGGTGGGGAAAAAGACCATCGAGCACTCGTTGCGGCCCCAGGTCAGACCGCGACCGGCTGCCACTTCACGCACGAGAAACAGCCACCCGCCGCAGTACGACTCCCAACGCGCTTCGTCGAGCTGCGCGCCGTCACGCTGGCCACGCCAGCGCGCCTCCACCAGTTCACGCACTCCGCGCAGCTCAGGATATTTCGTCAATGACGGCCGGGCAGCCAGACGAGCGCGATTGAAATTCCGCAGCAGACGCACCGCTTCCTCACGCGGAACCTGCAACTCGTCCTGAATCGATTGCAGATACTGGTCGGCGTGCTCACGCACGACAGCAGCGATCGGAACCGTCTCCCTGAATGCTGCCTCATACCACGATTGGATCGTCCATAGCATGTGCGGACTCCGGCAGGATGCGAACACCGACCAGACGAAGCGCATTCAGTTCCAGAGGAAGACATCCTTCTGCTGGATGTCTTCTTTTCTGTTGAGCCAGCTGGGGATTTCCCGCTGATTATCGCGCGCCCACCAGAGCGAGCGGCCTTCCGCCAGACAGTGGATTTGCGTCTTGATCGTGTGTTCGATCGGCGCATCGCCGGGGAAAAGCACGTCGCCGTTACCGGCGACCAAGCCGTCCTTTTCACGGTACTGCATGATGGAGCGGAGCTTTTCGACGGTGGGGTTATGTCGCGCCTCGTCCATGAGTCGGTTCATGAGGATTCGCCGTTTGTCCTGCAACGCCCAGTACCGAGTGTCGTTGCAGGGATTGGGCAGGCCGCGTTCGGCGAGCGACTCAATCCGCCGCTGGTTGACGAAGGCCCAGAGTTCCGGGTCTTCCTGTGTCATCGCGGTCACGAAGCCGAAGCCGTCCTTGCTGCGGCGCACGGCGACACGGCAGGCGGTTTTCTCGAACATGGCGACATCGTTCTGACGATCCGCCAGGAGCATGTTGCCCGGACCCCAGAAATGGTTGTAGCGTGTGAAGAGTTCCACGGCTTCGCTGGTGTTGCGACAGTAGCGACCGGCGAGCGTCCAGACCGGCGCGGGAAAAATCTCCGGTGACTGCTCATCGAGAAAGACGCCGCTGGACACGCCGCCGGCAACGAAGTGTTCATTGATCGCCGGCCACTGCGGCGGCTGGTACGGCTCGTCAATGGTCGTGTCGAGATTGCTCGCCAGCAGCGGGCCGTGATCGCTGCGCGGGAAAAAGGCGACCGAGCAGTTGGCCTTGGGCTTGACCCTTCCGCAGCAGATTTCACGGTGATAAAAGAAATATCCATCGGCGTCGATGGCGGCTTCGAGATCGCTGAGTCCCGCCCCTTCCTGGATGCCGCGGCGTTGCGCCAGGATCAGATCGTGCATGCCGCGCAGCTCCGGGTAGCGCGTCAGGCTGGGTACCGCGTCGATCCGACGCCGCCACGAATCCTGAAGCGTCCGGGTCAACTCGTCCAGCGGCATGTCGGGCAGCTTTTCCCGGTAGGTGCCCAGGCGGAAGTTGGCCATCTTCCTGATCTGGTCCGCGTTTTTCCGGGCGTTTTCCCGCGCGGACAAATACCATGATTCGATTGTCCACATCATTGCATTTCCAGTAAGGGGGAGAACATGAAATTGTAACCCGATCCTCCCGCGATTTCCGCAGCCTCAAGCGGGCGCGACGTCTCGACCGATCCAGCCATTCCGGGCGGGAAATACGTATGCTTTGACTATGCGATACCTCATGCCCCTGATGCTCGCGCTCCTGCTCGCCCTCTCGTCCTGCGGACGATCTCCGGAGCCGCGCGAAGCGGACCTCATCTTCGTCTCCATCGAACATAAGTTTCTCGACCCGCAGCGCATGACCTGGCTGCATGACATCCGCATCGGCGAATGTCTCTTTGAGCCGCTGCTGCGCTTCCGGTTGACCGACATGACGGTCGAAGGCGCGACAGCGGAGCGATGGGAAGTATCCAAGGATGGTCTGACCTACACCTTCCACCTGCGGCCGGCGGCGCAATGGTCCAACGGCGACCCGGTCACCGCGCAAGACTTCGCCTTTGCGTGGCGACGCGCGCTGCTCCAGGAGTTCGCCTGCGATTACTCGCAATTCTTCTTCCGCATCAAAGGAGCACGCGATTTCTTCGACTGGCGCACCGAGCAACTGGCACGCTTCAATCAGTCCGGTGCCGACAAACCCGGCGCGGCAAAGCTCTGGGAGCAGACGCAGAAAAAGTTCAAGGAGACGGTCGGCATCGCCACGCCTGATGACCTGACGCTCGTCGTCACGCTCGAAAAGCCATGCCCTTACTTCATCGAACTCTGCGCGTTCACCACCTTTGTCCCCAATCACCGCGCCAGTCTCGAAAAGGAAATCAAGCTCAACGACAGCACCGGCCTGCTCGAGATGGACGACACCTACTGGACCGATCCCAAGCGGCTCATCGGCAACGGGCCTTACGTCCTGGTCCGGCGCAATTTCAAGATCGACCTGCTGCTCCACCAGAACCCCTGCTACTGGAACAAGGCGGGAATGGGCAACACTTCGATCCTCGAAAAAGTCAGTGAAGACCCACAATCCGCCATGATGATTTACAACAACGGTGAAGCGGACTGGCTGCCCGACATGCCCACCGCGTCGGCACTGGCGGCTGATCTGGTCGCGCAGAAACGCAGCGACGTCCACCTGGTGCCCTCGGTGGCGACGTACTTTTACAACTTCAACTGCAGCCAGACGCTGCCCGACGGCCGAAAAAATCCGCTGTCGGACCCGCGCGTCCGACGCGCGCTGTCGATGGGGATCGACCGTGACACGATCGTGCGTCAAGTCACGCGGCTCAACCAGCCGACCGCGGTGACCTTCACCCCGCCGGGTACGCTGCCCGGTTACCAGTCACCCGTCGAGGCCGGCACGCACTACGACATCGAGGCCGCCAAAAAACTGCTCGCCGAAGCGGGCTATCCGGGCGGCAAGGGTCTCACCGGCATTTCCATCCTCTTCAATACCGGACAGGGCCATGAGACCGTCGCTCAATTCATCAAGCGGACCTGGGAAGAAAAACTCGGCGTCGTGGTAACGCTCGAACCGATGGAGCAAAACAACTTCGCGGATCGGCTCAAGAAACATGAGTTCACGATTTCACGCGCCAGTTGGTTTGCCGACTACCGCGACCCGACGACGTTTCTGGACAAGTTCCAGACCGGGAACGGCAACAACGATCCGGGCTATCAAAATCTGGGCTACGACGAGCGACTCCAGCAAGCTGAGAGCGAGACGGATCCGGCGCGGCGGATGGCGATCCTGCGCGACGCGGAGTCGCTGCTGATGAGCGAGCAGCCGATCGCGCCGATCTATCACTACGTCAACCTGCACGTCTTCAACGCTGACAAAGTTAAGAACATGAACCTCAACGCATGGAACTTCCGCCGACTGGAGCTGGTGAAGGTGGAGAAATAGTCGGCACGGGCGGGCCTGATCCTGCGGAGCCGCGTGCGGTTCATTACACTTGCACCCATGCCTCGCTTCATCCTCTGGCGGCTGTTGCAACTGCCCCTGATCGTCGCGGTGGTTTTCCTCGTGACGTTCACGCTGGTGTGGTGGCTGCCGGGAAATCCGCTGCTGCGTCCGGACAATCGCCCTTCGCCGGAGATCGAGCGTGCCCTGCTGGCGCAGTACCACCTTGATAATCCGGTGACGTTCATGGGTGAGTATCTGCGTGATGCGCTGCACGGCGACTTCGGGCCGAGCCTCCAGTTCCGCGATCAGCGGGTGTCCGACATTCTGCGTGCCGGCCTACCGGTCAGCGCCGCGATCGGTGCGGCTGCGCTGGCGCTCGCCGTCGTCCTGGGTGTCGCCGCCGGAATGCTCGGCGCCGTCAGGCCGGGAACCTTCGCCGACTGGATGAGTCAATCCGTCGTCCTCATCGGGGTGAGTCTGCCCGCCTTCATCACCGGCTCGGTGCTGCTGGTCATCTTCGGCGGGCTGCTCAAATGGTTTCCCGTCAGCGGCTGGAAGTGGAATGATCCGGGCTATCTCGTCCTGCCCGCCCTGACCATCGCGCTGGGGCCGGCCGCCTACATCGCGCGACTGGTGCGGCTGGGACTGGCGGACATTCTCAACGACGACTTCATCCGCACCGCCCGCGCCAAGGGTTTGCCGCCACGAAAGGTGCTTTTCAAGCACGCGCTGAAAGTCGCGTTCCTGCCGGTGCTCTCGTTCCTTGGTCCCGCAGCCGCTGTCACGATGACCGGCTCGTTCGTCGTCGAGCGTGTGTTTTCCCTGCCGGGCATCGGCACGCACTTCGTCACAGCCGTGCTCAACAAGGACCAGTTTCTGATCCTGGGAATCGTGACGATTTTTTCGACGATGCTGATCGGGTTTAACCTGATCGTGGATGTGCTATACGCAGCAGTCGATCCGCGGATCGAGTTGACGTGAGAAAGCCGCGGTGCAGAAAAGCCGCGGCGTGCCTAGTCGGTCAATGTTCAAGACGTTGACGGCGCCACGACCCCATTTTTTCCGTCTTTCGTGAGCCGAAGAACGCCACGATCACGACGCCCGCCAGCAGGAGCAGGACGCTCAGCAGTTGGCCGCGGGTGACACCCCAGGTCTGGAATTCCTGATTGATGATCTGTGCATCGGGCGTGCGGAACTGCTCACCGATGATGCGCACGATGCCGTAGCTGATCGCAAACCATCCGCCGATCACCAGAGGCCGACGCGGCTTGCGCCACAGAAACACCAGCACCGCAAACACGACCAGCCCTTCGAGCACCGCTTCGTAAAGCTGCGACGGATGGCGTGCGGTGAGCACCGGCTCGATGATCCGCGCGACCTGCTGGTTGCCTTCCTGAATCGCGCTGATGACCGCATCGATCTGCTGTCCGCTCGAACGCCAGCCGTGGATCGGTTTAGGCAGCAGGTCCACCGCGCGCTGGAGGTGCTCGCCCATCGCGTCGGTCCAGGGGATCGCCGGCGTGCCCCACTCGTTCATTTCCTGCGGAAACTTCACCGCCAGCGGAAACGCCGGATCGCACAGACGACCGAACAACTCGCCGTTGATGAAGTTGGCGATGCGGCCGAAGAAAAGTCCCAGCGGCGCGCCGAAGGCGAAAAGGTCGAGGAGGAACGGCACGGGTTGCTTGTGACGCCATCCGAAATAAAAGCAGGCGACGATTCCGCCGATCATTCCGCCGTGGCTGGCCATGCCGCCCTGATTGAGCTTGAACACGCCCCAGTAAGGGAACGTGTCATCGAACTGCGTGAACAGCGACGGGCCGTAAAACACGCAATATCCCAGCCGCCCGCCGAGGACGACGCCCAGCGCCAAGGTGACGATCAGGTCGCCGACCTGCTCCGGTTTGAGCGTGGAGATGCCGACCTTCGTGACGCGGCGGATCACGGCGTACGCAATGGCGAAACCCAGAATGTAGGAGAGTCCGTACCAGCGGATCGGGCCGTCGCGCCAGAGCATGACGGCATACGGATCGATGTTGTGCAGCCACGCCGCGAGCAGGAGCATGGCGGGATTGTATGTCCTGACGGCCTGCGCACAGCGACCTTAGCTGAAAACTTTTTCAGCCGTCATTCCCGGACCGCCAAAGACGGGCCGCCGCGTCAATTGAGTTTTCGACCGATGTCAGGATTGACCAGCGGCGAGCCGACGACCGGTTCGGGTGCCGCCGCTGCGCCGCCGGGTGTCAGCGCTTCATCAACGCGGCGCATCAGGTCGAGGTAATCCATCTGCACGATCTGGAAATCGCGGAGCGTGGGATTGCGGATCACGCCGGTCTGAAGCTTTTCGAGCTGCTGCTTGTCGGCGACTTCGATGGGCTGGCCGGCCTGCTCTTTTTCGCCGAGCTTCTGGAGGTGGCGGTTGTAATCGTTGAGGACGCGCTGGGCCTCGACATCGGATTGGAGTTTGCGGATAGTTTCCTCAAACTTTTTGGCAGCGGGATGCTGCGCGATGAGTTTGCCCAGTTCGCGTGCGGACGCCAGGATTTCTTCGGTGGTTGCCATAGACATCATCGTAGGGAACAAAACCAGCACGGGCCACGGCTGACGAGATCAACCGGAGGGCGGACGCTCTGCCGCCGATTGCGCGACGTGCGGCTACTTGTTGTCGGCGACGCGCAGCTCTTCGGGCTTGAACGAGAAAGGCGCCGCCCTGAGGATCGTCCGCCAGTCCTCGGTGCGGAGATTGATTTCGGCGATGCGCCGCAGCGAGATCTGCTCTTTGATGTCGGCGGGCAGACGCACCGACGGAGCCAGCTCCGCAGCGGCGTAGCGGAGCGAGTAGTCCGCGCTTTCGATCATCGTCCAGCACTCGCCTTGACGTTCCGCCGAGAGCTTGCCTGCCGCCAGTCCTCCGCCTGAGAGCACGAGATAGCGGAACGAGGTGAGCGACATCGAGCGCAGCGTCGCGTCATCGACCGAGGCTTTATTGGCGGCACGCTTGGAGACGATGCGGCGGTGCAGCTCACGCAACGCTTCGATCTCCGGTCGCAGCGGCAGCTCCGGGTCTCTCAGGTGCATGGCCACCCGCAGATTCAACGCATCGAAAAGATTTTTGGCGGCATCGGCGATGGTGAGCTTGGCCACGGCCGTCAGGATCTGGCGGATGACTTCCGGAGAAGTCTCCTTGGTCAGGACTTTATTGAGGTCGGTCAGGAGTTCCTTCTGCTGCAACTCGTTGAGCGAGACGTTGCCGTTGGCGTCGGGCGTCAGCGCGATGTTGATCGCCCGTGCTGCACCGTAGCGCACCGCGGCGTTTTCATCGCTGGTCAGCGACTTGCGCGCCACGACGACGACACCCGGATCCTTGATCGAGCGGGCGATGACCATGGCGTTGATCCGCGCGATCGGACGATCCGACGCCAGCGGGATCGACAGGTGACGCACGACGGACGCGGCATAGGCGGCATTGAAAATGTCCGTACCGCCGACCTGCAACGGTTCGAGCAGCTTGGCGCGGGCTTCGACGACCCGGTCGTCTTCCTCAGCGGCGAGCTGACCCATCCACATGCTGACCTCGGTGTCCACCACGTTCTGCTGCTGCGAGGAGAGCGCCGAAGTGGCTTTGATGATCTCGGTGGGAATTGCAGCGTGGGTCGGCCGCGACGCGAACATGGCAAGGAAACCCAGCGTCAGCGCGGCCATGAGCGTGATGCGTCGCCGAAACCTCATGAATCGTCTCCGGATGCAATACCAGTGGGCCGCTAAGGATAGACGAAAACAACTCATTCCGCGACTGTCCCACCCGCGCGGTCAGCGGCTGATCGCCGCCGATGCGGGATTCAGCAGCATCAGGGCGATTGCCGCGACGTAGAACACCAGGCCGGCGAGCATCAGCACGATGGCGAAACGGTAAAAGCGAGTCTTGCGGTCACGGTAGCCGAGGGCGTGGCCGAGCCAGTCGCGCGTTGATTTTCCCGGATGCTGCGTCAGCCACCACAGATGAAGCACGCCGACGACCACCAGCGCAGCCGCCGTCAACACCAGCACGACACCCAGGACGATGAGCCATTGCGCGGGTCGGCTCGTGCCTGCGATGAGGCGACCGGAAAACCCGGTCGTCGTCACGACGATTCCACAAAGGCCCAGCAGCACCTGCGCGCGGTTGTGCAGCACGGTGAATTGCCGCTCAAGCATGGTCATGATCGCGGCGCGGTTTCCGTCGAACATTTCCAGTATGTGGTCGGTTTCCTGATCGCGGTTCAGTGGGGGCATGACAACAGCATAGATTGTCCACCGGGATTAGGACTTTGTTCGGGATCACTACCCACCCTGCGGCGCATCCTTTATCCTGAACACAAATCAGGCCCCAGGAGCCTCGCATGTATCGTCGTATCGCGCACGCACCATCTCGGCCAGGTAACGCCTTCGCCATTGCACTGTTTGAAAAACCTGCCGCACTGCCGACCGGCTATGTTGCGCTGGATCGCAAAAGCGGCGGCGTGATCAGTGCTGCGATCAAACGCGCCGAGTTCAGTGCGGCGCGCGGTAACCTCACCACGCTCTACGGTGCTGACGATCCTAATCAGCGCATCTTCGTCCTGGGTCTGGGTGAGAGAGAAAAGTTCAATCCTGAAGTGCTGCGCATCGGTGTGGCGAAACTGGTCCGCGCCGCCTTTGCCGCCAAAATTGAACGACTCGAATTGCAGATTCTTGTCGGACTCGAAGGCAAGCTCGATCCTGATCCCGCCGGTCGCGCCATCGGTGATGCGCTGGCGATCGCCAATTTCGACTTCGATGCCTTCCGCGGCACAGCAGGCAAGAGTAACGACGTCAAGGCGCCGCCCGCCAAGCCGCTCGAACTGATGGTCAGCACGGAACGAACCGCCGCCGACGGTCTGGAGCGCGGTCTGCGCATCGGTGAATCGGTCAACCTCGCCCGCACGCTGGCCGCCACGCCGCCGAATGTCGCCCATCCGCAGTACATCGTGAACTTTGCAAAGGAGATGGCGCGGGAGGTCGGCCTGCAATGCACGATCATTGATGCCGAGAAAGCCAAGTCGCTGAAGATGGGCGGTCTGCTGGCGGTCGGTGCCGCCGGCTCGCGTCCGCCGGCGATGATCGTCCTGGAATGGAAGGGACAGGGATCAAAGTCCAAGGCTCAGTCGGACAAAAACCGCGGCCGCGAAACCGCGCACGGCAACAAGCCCGCGGCGATGGGGCCTCTCCTGCTGGTCGGCAAGGCCATCACCTTTGACACCGGCGGCGTGTCCATCAAGCCGGCGGAAAACATGGACAAAATGAAGTACGACAAGTGCGGGGGCATGGCGGTGCTGGGCGCCATGCACGCGATCGCGCGGCTGAAGATTCCTCAGCCGGTCGTCGGCATCGTCCCCGTCGCCGAAAACATGCTCGGTGAAAATGCCTACCGTCCGGGCGACATCCTCACGCATCACAACGGCGTGACCAGTGAAATCCTCAACACCGACGCCGAGGGCAGGCTCATCCTCGCCGACGCTCTGGCGTACGGCACGAAGACCTACCAGCCGCGCGCGGTGATCGATCTGGCGACGCTCACCGGAGCCTGCGTCGTCGCGCTGGGGACGGTTTGCGCCGGTGCGTTCTGCGGCAATCAGGCTTTCCGCAGCCACCTCTTTGACGCGGCGGAATACACCGGCGAGCGACTCTGGCACATGCCGCTCTGGGACGAGCATCGGCAACAGATCAAGGGAACACACGGCGACATCCTCAACGCAGGCGGCCGCGAAGCCGGCGCGTGTACCGCAGCAGCGTTCCTTTCGTTCTTCATCGAACCCGACGGACCACGGAAACTCCCCGACCTGCCCTGGTGCCATCTCGACATCGCCGGTGTCGCCGATGTCAAAGCGGACAGCAGCCTGTTTCTCAAAGGTCCGACCGGCTTCGGTGTGCGCCTGCTCGTGCGGGCGATCGAGACACTCGACATGCTCCAGCCGCGACGCGGCACCTTGCCGACCGTCGGCGCGTAACCTGCTGATCCGTCGGCGGTGAATAAGCTGCGCGACGAGTCACGTCAGCGCCGTCCGTGATGACGGCCGCGTTTTTTTCTCATCTTGAACCGCTGCGCCTGCTGGTGCGATTTCTTCGCGCCCGGCGGCTGCGTGCGTCTGGGCTTGCCGGCCTGTTGCGTCTTGGTTTTTCGAGCCGGATCGCTGATGACGACCAGATCCATCTGGCGGCTCTGAGGATTGACGCGCGCGATGCGGACGACGAAGCGGTCGCCGATGGTGATGGACTTTCCGCTGCGTTGTGCGACCAGTGCGCCGGTGTTACGGTTCATGCGCCAGCGGTCGTCAGGCAGGCCGGGCAGGTCGTCGAGTTTGACGAATCCTTCGACGAGATAGTGATCGATCTGCACAAAGACGCCGCCTGCGGTCACGCCGGAAACCGTGCCCTGATAATCCTCACCAAGCTGCTGGCTGAGCAAGTCGAGCACGAGATAGGTTCGCAGCGCGTCTTCGGCGGCCTCGGCGTTGCGCTCGGTGGCGGAGCAGTGGCGTCCAAGCTCGGTGAGCGCTTTTTCATCCGGGCAGCGCGGGTCGTTGCGCATCAGGTCGCCGATCTTCGCTTCCGAAACCTGCCGCGACTTCTGCCGTGATCGCTCGGCGGAGCGTGACGCCGCCGACCGCGACGCCTCGAAATAGGCGTCCAATCCTCGATGCACGACGAGGTCGGGGTAGCGGCGGATCGGGCTGGTGAAGTGCGTGTAGTGCCGGCTCGCCAGCGCGAAGTGTCCGATCGGCAGCGGCGAGTATTCCGCCTTGGAGAGCGTCTTGAGCACCGCCAGGTGGACGGCGTGCTGCGCGGGCTTGCCGCGAACCGCGTTGAGCAACTGCTGAAGTTCCTTGCGGCTGGGGCGGTTGGGAATGTTGTATCCCGCCACCCGCGCAAACTGCCGCAGCTCCGTGATGTCGTGCGCATCAGGATCAGGATGGATGCGGCGGATCATCGGCACGCGCAGCGAATCGAACAGCCGCGCGACGGCTTCGTTCGCTTCGACCATGAACATCTCGATGAGCTTGTGCGTGTAAGCGTCATCGGTGGGCTTGGCATCGACGACGCGGCCTGAGTCATCAAAGACCAGCTCCACCTCGGGCAGTCCGAGCACGATCATGCCTTCACGGTCGCGCCGCTGCTGGATCACATGGGCCAGCTCGTTCATCAGCTTGAGCGTGTCGATGAGCTGGGAGGAATACTTCGGCTCGGTGCGCGCGTGACGACGAGCCTCGCGAATGTCGCCGTCGATCAATGCCTGCGCTTCGAGATAGGTCAATCGCTTGGCGGAACGGATGACGGTGTTGGCAAAGCGTGCGCCGACGACCTGACCGAGGCGGTCGTAACGGACAATCGCGCTTTTGCAGAAACGGTGGACGCCCTCCTGGAGCGAGCAGACGCCGTTGGAGAGCAGTTCGGGGAGCATGGGCACGACCTTGCGCGGCAGGTAGGCGGAGTTTCCGCGCTGCCTCGCCTCGGTATCGAGCGCGCTGTCGAGCTTGACGAAGTGTGAAACGTCGGCGATGTGGATCGCCAGCTCCCACGCTGCCGAGCCGGTCTCCGCGCCGCGCTCGAAGGCGTGCCCCCGGCGGGATGGTTCATCGCCGCCGTCGAGCCGGCGGATACTGATCGCGTCGTCAAAGTCCTTCGCATCAGGCGGGTCGATCGTGCAGACAAACTCCTGCGTGAAATTCTCGCGCTCCGGCGGCACGATGCCGTCGTGAAATCCCTGCGCCGCGGCGCGCGCATCCTGGAGAACCTGAGGCGGAAACGCCTCGTGCAGACCGTAGGCGTGCATCACTGCCAGCGTCTCGACTTCCGGCTCGCCCTGCTCGCCGAGCACCTGGGTGATGACTCCTTCCGCCGGCGCGGTTTCTGTCGGGTATTCGAGCAACTCGACAACGACCTTGTCGCCGATCTTGGCGTTGTGGGAATGAGGATCGCGGACGATCACCGGCTGGCTGAAGACGCGGCCGTCGATCTCGACGACGTAGCCGGAGCCGCGTTTGGCGAGATTGCCGACATAGCGTTTCTCGGCACGCTGGATGATGTCCACGACCTGACCCAGATAAGGCGACTTGCCCGCGCCGCGATTTCCCGCGTGGATCACCCGCGCGCGCACGCGGTCGCCGGTCATCGCTCCGTTGGTGTTGCCCTGAGGCACGAACAGGTCGCCGTGCTCGGTCGGCGAGTCGGGCACGATGAAACCGAAGCCCCGCTCGTTGAGACGAAACCCGCCGGTCATCTCGCGTCCCGGCGGAGGCAGCACGACCGCGTTGCTCGTGCTCAGAACCACCTGACCGTTTTCGATGAGATGCTCGACGCTGCGGCGAAACTCATCGCGCTCCGGGGCGTCGATGGACAGATCGGCTGCCAGCTCCGCCAACTGCCGCGGACGGTAACGCTGATCGGACAGATGATCGAGGATGCGTCGGGTGAACCGATCCATGCGGTAAATCCAGTGAAAGCCTTCGGTGACGGCATCGCGGCGACGCGCAGCGCAGCCTGATGACGGTTGCTTCAATCCGCTGTTTCGATTCCGAAATCGCGGACCTTTTTATTGAGCGTGTTGCGATTGATCCCCAGGTAGTCGGCAGTTCGCGTCTTGACACCTGCGTGCCGGTCGAGGCTCTCGCGGATGAGCTGCCTCTCCACTTCACCGATGACCACTTCGTAGATCGTTCCCGGCGTGCCTTCGCGCATCTCGTGCTCCTTGATCGCGTGGGACGCCAGCTTGGACGCCAGACCTTCGAGCGAATCTTCCACGGAATCGCCGCGACCCTGATGAGCAAAGAGGCGGATCTGCAAGGGCAGCAGATCTTCGGTGAACTCCTCGCCCTGACTGAGCACGACGGCGCGTTCCACCGCGTTTTCCAGCTCGCGCACGTTACCCGGCCAGGGATAGCGCAGCAGCGTGCTGAGGACTCCGCCGCTGATTTTCCGCAGGTTTCGCCCGTTTTCCTTGTTGTAGCGGTCCAGAAAATAGTCGATGAGCCGCGGAATGTCCTCGCGCCGGCTGCGCAGGGCGGGCAGGTTGATCGTCACGACATTGAGCCGGTAATACAGGTCCTCGCGGAAGCGGCCTTCCTTGACCTCTTTTTCGAGATCGAGATTGGTCGCAGCGATGACGCGGACATCGACCTTGATGGAACGATGATCGCCCACGCGCTCAAACTCGCGCTCCTGGAGCACGCGGAGCAGCTTGACCTGGAGCTGCGTTTCGAGCGTGCCGACCTCATCGAGGAAGAGCGTCCCGCCGTCGGCTGCTTCGAACCGGCCGAGCTTGTCCTTCATCGCGCCGGTGAAGGCGCCTTTGACGTGGCCGAAGAGTTCGGACTCCAGCAGCGAGGTCGCCAGCGCGCCGCAGTTGACGCGGATGAGCGGCTTATCCTTGCGCGGGCTGTTGTAGTGAATGGCCTTGGCGATCAGCTCCTTGCCGCAGCCGGTCTCACCCAGCAGCAGCACGGTCGCGCGGCTGGCGGCGACCTGGCCGATCGTCGCCAGCACGTCGAGCATGGCCGGACTCGATCCGATGATGTTGTCGAACTGGTAGCGCGTGCGCAGGTTGTCGCGCAGTTGCTGGTTTTCCTCCAGCCAATGCGACTTCTCCACCTGCACCAGATGATGAATGCGGATCGTCTGACCGATCGAGCCGGCGATGATCGTCAGCAGCCGCGCGTCGGCGTAGAGCGTCGGCTCATCGACGAACGGCTCATCAATGCTGATCGCGCCCACGAAACGGTCGCCATCCTTGATCGGCACGCAGATGAAACTGATCGGCGGCTGGCGCGAGGACAAGGCTGTCGATGACGACCGGGACGAGCCGGCCTGAAGCACCGACCGCGAATCTTTTTTCCCCTCCTCACCCCACCAGCGATCCTCACCCGCCTTGACCCCGCCTTCGGTCATCATCACCCGACTTCCGGTGCGGTTGAGAAAACCCGGTTCAAGGGAAATATCGGGAATGATCTGCGGTTGGCCAGTGAGCATGACCCGTCCGGTAACGCCCTCTCCCGGCGCATAACGCCCGCGGGCTATCTCCTCAGGAGACAACCCAACCGCAGCAACGATGCGCAATTGGTCAGAGGCCTCATCCCATAACACCAGCGAGGCATGTTGCACGCTCAATCGCTCGCTGAGCAGCGTCATTACCCGCTGAAAAACCTGATTTAACTCCAGGCCATCGCCGAGGATTTGGCTGATGCGTTCGAGAATGTCCAATTCCTGTTCAGCTCTGTCCATGAGGTGCCTATTAAATCATCATCGTTTTCGGACGCAAGGTGCGAAACTGGCGTTGGGGATTGAGGCCACCCATGCCGACTGCGATGGCGAGGGGAAAATCCGTGTGGAAAAAGCCGCCACAGATCACAGGATCAGACCGAACGATCGAATCTTTACGTCTTATTCTATAAAGTGTTACACTTGATTGCGGGACGCGAAGGCTCATCAGATCGCCTGATGGCGACGACTAGCCTGGAGCATCAACTCCGCCCTTGCGTCACCATAACCGCCACCCATTCACATCTTTACGACATGCCGCCCGCACAGTACCGAACACAACGCGAACATTCTGTCGCCTGAGTAAAAAATTGTTGGCGTTTTGGGTGCAGTCGGCAGCAGGGTTTACCGCCAGTCGGCCATTTTCTACGCCATCTCCGCGCGCACAAACGCGCTTTTGCGGCCCAGGGTGTCAGCTTCATTCACCCGACACCGGGGGCACTCATGACCGTTCTTTCATCTCAACTGCTCGACGTGCTGTTAACGGAGCACAAGACCGTCACGCTGCCGCGGCTGGAGCGGCTGTGGGATTACTACCGCAATCCGATGCACACGCTCTCCGAGGCGGAGATTCGCGGTCGGTGGTACTCGCTGGGTCAGGAGCAGGGATTGCCGCGACGTTTTCAGAACAGCGAGCGGCCAAGTGACCAGTCGCCTCGTGAAGTGGTGATCGAGAACGACATCGCCTGGCGCATTCACGCGCTGGTGGATTTCATGTTCGGCAAAGGGGTGACGATTCAGAGCACCGCGGCTGACGCCACCCGCGCGACGATCATCGAGCGATTCCTGCGCGATGTGTTCGACCGGGCAGGCGGGGCACAATTTTTTCAGGACCTGGCCTTGCTCGGCGCGGTGTACGGCTACACGGATGTGCTGGTGCGCGTCAGCCCGACGGGTGATGCGAGCCGGGCGGCTGAGGCATTCTCACTCGATCTGGTGGAAGCGCCGCGGGCTGTTCCGCTGCTGCGTTGTGATGATTACCGACAGCTCGACGCCTATGTCGTCCACTACCGCCGCCTGACTCACGAGGTCGAATCGGGCGGCTTGTTCACGCGGCTGCGCAGGCGGATGGTCGGCTGCGAGCCGGCTCGTCGCGCCAGCGTCACCAGCACCGAGGTTTGGACGGCCCGACAGGTCGAGCGGTTTGAGGACGACGACTCGGGCAAGCGGCGACTCATCGAACGATCCGTCAACGCGCTGGGCCGCATTCCCGTCGTCCACATTCAGAATCTGCCTCAGCCGTTCTTTTACGACGGGCTGAGCGAGGTCGAGCCGCTCATCCCGTTGCAGGATGAGCTGAACATCCGGCTGTCCGACCGCGCCAACCGCGTGACTTTTCAGAGCTTCAAGATGTACCTGGGCAAAGGCATCGAAGGTTTCAATGATAAGCCCGTCGGTCCCGGCCAGATGTGGTCCACCGAAAACGAACGGGCGACGATCGAGGAGTTCGGCGGAGATGCCAACAGCCCCAGCGAGGAATCGCACATCGCGCAGATCCGTGAGGCGATGGACAAGACCAGTGCCGTCACCGCGCTGGCGGCAGGTCTGATCCAGAACCGTCTGGGCAACCTCACCAGCGAAAACGCGCTGCGCGTCACCATGATGGGCCTGCTGGCGCGGACGGAGAAAAAGCGCGTCACCTACGGCGCGGGAATCCAACGTCTCTGTGAATTGCTCCTGCACGCGGCGGATACGGCAGGCATCCTGCGCAATTCCCCCGACGAACGCGGCATCCGCATCGACTGGCCAAGCCCGCTGCCCGAAGACTCCGGCCAACGCCTCCGCGATGCCAAACTCAAACTCGACATCGGCATCCCGCCACGACAAGTGCTCACCGAACTGGGTTACCACGACCTCAACCCGTCCCCGGAATCTCCCAGACCCTCGGAAGCGTCCGCGGAAACGCCTCGCGCGGAGCACGCCTCGTAAGCGCGCACCGGCCAGCACGTTCGCAAGCTCATCGGTAATCGTCGTCACTGCTGAAGATCAACCCCTGACCCCGTGGAAACAGCCATGCCCAAGAAAAATGAAAACCCGACGCCTGAAACGAAACCCGCTGACGCATTCGATGTTGCGGCTATGTCGGCGGAGTTGAACGCAGCGAAGGAAACGATCCGTCTCCTGGAGCGGCGGCAGAAGATCGACGCGCTGCTGGCGCAGTCCGACACGATTGATCTGCACGCGGCGCGGCTGCTGACGGAGGCGGCGGTGCAGGAGATGGATGAGCCGGACCTGAAGCTGGCGATTGATGATCTGCGTCGGCACAAGCCGTATCTGTTTCGTCAGCGCGAACCGGGACCGGCGGCGATGCCCGCCCGATCGACTCGACCCGTGCCGCAGCGGGCGGCGGACCTGGCGGCTCAACGGGCCATCCAGACCGGCAACCGGCTCGACCTGATGAAATATCTGCGCGCCAGACGCCAGTCGTGATCGCCGCTGCGTTTTCCGTTGCGTCATTTCTTCGTCACTGCGTTTTTGCGCATGCACCCCTCTGACCTTTTTCAACACAAGGAGCCTGCTCATGTCATTTACCGGAAAAGCCACCTACTCCGCCGGCGCGTCCCTGCCGGAGCTTGCCGAAGATGTGTCGGACATCATCGGCATTGTCAGTCCGTTTGAGACGCCGCTGCTCGACGCTTTGGGTGACGCCTCCCGCGCGGCGCAATCGACGGTTCACGAGTGGCTGGAGGATGCGCTCGTTCCCCGTCTGGAAGCAGAGAGCTGAAGAAGGGACCAAGTGTCGGTTGGCAGGAACAAACGGCCCCGCTTGGCCTCGGGGTCGATCTCGATGCGGTCCACGCAGTTGTGGATGACCCGACGCAGCGTTTCAGATGTTGGCTTGCCACGAAGCGCACCGGCGAGGTCATGTAGCGTCGCGGTCGCCCATTCCCTTGCCTGCTCGTCGGTAAACCGGGCTGCTGGCGAAGCGGTGTTCGCCTGCCGAGCATTGAGCGTCTCCCGCCGCCGCTTCATCTCCGTCAGGGCCTGCTTGACCTCCGGAAGATCGTTCAGATCCCCATCAGCGAGCGTGGTGACGAGCGCCTTGATGCGACGGTTGACCGCCGCCAACTCCTTCTCGATTGCAGTGCCGTTGTCTTGTGCTGCGGCTTTTGCGGACAGGGCAGTTATGAACCGCTGGGTGGCAGCAGCCATCGCCTTCTCGTCGGCGGGAATGATGGCGCTAACTCGCTGCATCACGAACTCGTCCAATGCCGCCGCCTGGATGTGCGTTGAACGACAAACGCTGATTCCGCGGGCACGATAGCCGCCATCGGTGTAGTAGCGAATCTCGCCGGCGTCGTTCTTTAGGATCGCGCCGTGGAAGTTGAACCCACAGTGCATGCACTTGATCAGGCCGGAAAGAAGATACCGCTTGGTCGGGCGAGCCAGGCCGCCTTTGTCGCGTCGTCGATCCATCTCACGCTGGGCTTTCTCGAATACCGCATCGGAGACCAGCGGCTCGTGTACGCTTTCGATTACGATCCAACGGTCCTTCGAGTTGCGGGTGCTACCGCCTGCCTTCTTAGGGCATGGCGTCCCGTCGGCTGCCACCGCATGGATCTTCCCAAACGTCCTGCGATTCCAGACCAATGCGCCGCGGTAGACGGGGTTCTGGAGGATCGTCTTGATCGCCATGCGGTTCCATTCGGATCGCATCGGCCCTGCGATGCCGCGTCGGCTTAGCTCGATCACGATGGAGCGGAACCCGAATCCCTTGGCACACATGTCGAAGATCAACCGGACGACCTTGATGTGCTCGGGGTCGCCGGGCACGAGCCGAACAATGTCGGATTTTAGTTTCTTCCCGAGCGGCACGTCGGCGTCGATGAACCGCATGTGCCTGCCTTCGGCATCGAACTCCTGTCGGCGGCCATCGCACAGCGTGCGTATGGTCCGAAGCGGCTTTCCATCAGCCATCTGATACTGCCGGTCGTAGCCATAGGGAGCGCGACCACCCATGGCGCTGTGCCGGATCGTCACCGTCGAGTGCTGACCCCGAATGCTGTCCCGCGACAGCTTCACGCTGTACTGGCGGGCCTGCCAGGACTTCACGCCCTGTAGCAGTTCGCCCTCATCGCCCTGCGGAATGCCCTCGGCACAGAACACACCTTCCACCCCGACCATCTTGAGGCGGTGCAGGTAGTAGCCGGTCTCGTTGGTGCCGCCGCGCGAAAAGCGAGAGATGTCGTAGCAGAGCACCGCATCGAATCCGCCCTTACCCCCCTCGGCGTCGCGGATCATCTGTTCGAATGCATCTCGGCCGCGTGTGCTGGTGCCGCTGATCGCATCGTCGACATACCAGCGCAGGATGCGGTATCCATGCTCCTTGGCCCATCGCTCCACAAAGGCCTTCTGGTCGGGGATCGACCTCTCCTGCATGTCCGTCGATCGGCGGGCGTAACCCACCGCCAGGATTGTTTCTGTTGTTGCGTGCATACACGTCTCCTTTCGCCAGCCAGCCCTACCTCCAGTGCCGGAGAACATCAAGGCATAATCCTCGTAACTCGTTATTCAGTAATGTTTTAGCTTGATCCTCCCGCCCGTTGAGGTAACTGATTGCTGCTCGCATGCCGAGCCGCCCGGGCGCGTGTCCGGGCGAACCGAAACCCGTAGCAGGAGACTGCCATGTCGAAGAAGAGCACCACCCCAAAGGCCGCGAAGACCACCAAGGCGACCAAGCCCGCCAAGGCCGCAAAGGCGAAGCCCGCCACCACCCCGGCGAAGGCCGACAAGCCCATGTCCGGCCTCGACGCCGCCGCCAAGGTGCTGGCCGACGCCAAGGAGCCGATGAACGCCAAGGCGATGGTCGAGACCATGCTGGCCAGCGGCCTGTGGAAGACCGGCGGCAAGACGCCGCAGGCCACGATCTACGCCGCGATCATCAGGGAGATCGCCGCCAAGAGTAAGGACGCCCGGTTCAAGAAGACCGACCGGGGCCTGTTCACCGTCAACGGGTAACATCGGCCCTCCCGGCTTCTGACCCCGGCCCGACGCCGGGGTCTTTCTCGTTGGTCACCACCATCTGCCGCGCCACCGCCTTCAGACGTTCCCATTCCGCCAGCGGCACGAGCACCACGTCCATGTCGCGGTAGCGCCGGATGCCCAGCGGCCTGCCGGTGCGCATAACCTCGCGGCAGGCGAAGCCGAGAATGGCCCGCACGTGGCTGATCTGCATGCCGAAAATGGGCTCGTCGTCGTGCATCGAAAAAAAGAAGTACAACAAGAAAGTCTTTCGCTACTGGTTGGCGTTCCCACGGCCATCACCTCGCCGCAGGCCCGCCGGAGTACCTATGGCCGGTCAGGTTCGGAATTTCCGAACCTGCCGCAGGTGGCGATTTCCCCACCTGCCTTCTGCGCCGTTGGCCCACCCTTGGCGTTGGGGCGGCCCACGTCGCGTCCTCGGGCCTCGCCTTGGCCCGACCTACCACCGCGCCCGTCGTCGCGCCCCGTGGCGGCCCGTTGGCCGGTCAGGTCAAACATTCTTTGACCTGCCGTTCGCCATCGCGCACAAACAAAAACCCCGCGCCCGACCGTTCCCCCGGCCATCGGCCAGGTTGCTGGTGGTGAAGGAACCGGTCCCGCCCGCTGGTCGTTGGCCGCGATTCCAATTCTGCGTTCGGCGATTCCCGTTCCGCCGCGCCTCGGCTGCTGCAAAGGCAGCGATGGTCGGTGGTTAGCGTCATTCCAATTTCCAATTCCAATTTCCATTCCTTCCATTTCCGGCCCTCATTCCAATTTTCATTCCAATTCCAATGTCCCTATAGGGGACATTGGAATTGGAATGGAATTGGAGGGCGTGTTTTCAGGCGCTGCTGATGACGTCGCCATCCACGTTGATCAACCGCTGCTCGTGCAGCTTGGCCAGCACGCTGTACCTGGTGGATTGCCGCATCCCGGCGGCTTCACATGCCTTGTGCCAGTCCGAAACGCTGGCCTGCCCATCGTCACCTTCGCCGACCAGGCGCTTAGCGATCTTCAGCCCCGTCTTCTGCCACTTGCCCGACATCGCGGCCTTCGCCTGCGACATGATCGCGCTGGTATCGGCATCGAGCACCTCGACCGCCGCCGATGTCACCGGGTTCTCGTAATCATCCAGCAGGTCGGGCAATTCCACCGTGACCAGGCGTAATGCCACGGGCGTCGGGGTCTCGGCGTCCTTCATCTTCGTGGCGGTGAGCAGCAGGCCATTCTCGTTCTCCAAGCGATATTCCGCATCGAGCGCCGCCTTCAGCGCGATGGCACCGCGCGCACGACTCTTGTCGCCATGACCAGCGTGATGCACCACCAAGATCGTGCAGTCGTAGCGCTGGCGAATCAGGTCGCATGCCGCCACGAACTTGCTCATGTCCTGGGTGGAGTTCTCGTCGCCGCCGCCGAAGCAGCGGGCCAGCGTGTCCATCACGATGAGCGCGGGCCTGCCCACGGCCGCGATGCCGGTGTCGATGGCGGTGAACAAGGCGACGAGGTCGGTCGGATCAGGGATCGCCACCGATGGGACCTGGTACAACGGAACCCCGGCCAGACTGACGCCGTGGTGCTCGCTCCAAGCCTGGATGCGTCTGCCAAAACCCTGGCGGCCTTCGCCCGCGACGTAGACGACCGGGCCGCCCTTGACGGGGTGCCCGCGCCACGGCGTACCCGTGGCGATCCGGCAGGCCCAGTCGATGGCCAGGAAGGATTTGCCGCAGCCGGGGTCGCCGAAGATCAGCGCGAACGTGTCGCGTTCGAGCATGCCCCGCAACAACCACTGCGGCGGGCGAATCTCAATCTGGTCGGCGCGGGTCAGCCTGATCCGTGGCGGCGGCGGCGGTGGTGACGATGGTGGTGTAACCAGATTCCCCTGCGGCGATGGCGGCATGCGCCACGGCCGAACGGGCGCGGGTGCGAGCATGGGTTCTCCGAGTTCTTCCAACGGCACCACCTCCAACGGTCTCGGCGGCGGCACGATCCTGTTTCGGCGAATCGGCCCGCCGGCCCACAGCTCCACCGCCCGCAGCCAGGGGCACAGCAGCCTGGGGTCGAAGATGTCCAGGTCGGCGGTGTCGCTGTCGTGCCACAACATCGTCACGTAGGCCATCGCGTGATGGCGACCGCGCATGCGGGCCGCGGGCACCTCGTGCCCGGGGCGATAGCCGAGATGATGAGTCTTGGGTCCGGCGTCTCCCGCCCCGTACACCGTGAATCTCTCACGCAGTCGATGGCGCTGCCGACCGGCCTTCTCTTCCTCGGCCAGTGGGTCGCGACGGGGCTTGGCGAGGATCTCCCGCATCGACACCGGCTCGGGGTCCGGCGGCGGCAGCGGGCCGGGCGGGTGCGCCCAGTCACGCACGATGCGGCGGGCTTCCTCGACGAAGGCCTTTCGGTATGCCTGTTCGACGGCGCGGTCCTCGGCGGCATGGTCGGGACCATCCTGATACTCGCGCACGATGTCTGTGGCAGCGACCATGATTCAGTTCCTCGCCGCGATGGTCGCCAGCTGCTCGCGCTGCAGTTGTTCTTGTTCTTCCTCCCACAGTTCCAGCAGCAGGTCCGCCAGCGCGTCGATGCGCTCGTTCCACCGCTCCTGGGACTCCGGCGTCGGCTCGGCGGGCCGGACGGTGAAGGTGAACTTGCCGACGCGTTCGGGCGCGTCCTGCGCGAGAATCATGACCATCTCCAGTTCGACATGCAGGCATAGCGCCCGCGTTTCCCTGCCCGCCAGGGGCACGAGGGATCGATGGTTCGGTGGGATGGTTCGCTGATTGGATCGGTGGGTGGTTGGTTCAGTTGATCAATTTGCTCAACCGGCACAGGGAAAGGGGCGGGAGGTCATGGACACCCTCCCGCCCCTCGAACAGGAGACCTATGCCGTTCCCTTGCTCCGGACGCCCGCCCTGGGATCAACCAGCGCGGAACCGAAGTCGTGGTAGACGCGCCAGTGCGCGGCGAGCGTGTTGATGTTGGCTTCGAGGCCCTGGTACTCGATGGTCGGATTCTGCTGGCCATTCAAGAACGCGACCACCATCACCGTCGCCGCCGGAGGGGCGAACAGATACCAGTGGGCGTTGCTGGCCAGGTTGCCGAACTTGGTGGTGTTGGCCAGGCGCGGCTCGACCTCCAGCTTCACCACGTTCCGCAGCGAATTGCCGGTGGGCAGGTTCACCGCCGCCTGAATGTACTCCGACTCGAGCAACGCCCGAGCCAGCGTCTCCAGCGCCGGAGGCACCAGCAGGACCGCCGGACGCAGGTCCAGGTCGTTCCCCTCTTCATCCTTCTGGCCGAGCATCGCCTTGATGGCGTTGGCCAGGGAGTCGAAATTGAGGGCCGAATCGACGCCGGAGATGTAGTTCCCATTGCCCGCGCCGAAGAAATTGTTGGCGTTGGCCAGCAGCACCGAGAACACCAGGTCGTTGAGCTTCCGCATCGCCGCCTTACCCATCGCGGCCGAGGCTTCGGCGAAGACGCCCAGGTCGTCGTTGATGAGGTCGCGGCGGTCGATGCCCAGCAGCTTGCCGTAGGTGTCGATCTTGTAGCTGGCGGTCCACTCGCCGACGCGCCCATGTTTCAGTTCACCGCCCGGGGCCACCTGCTCCAAGCCGCCCGTGAACGAGGGCCTGATGGTGGTGTTGGTCTTGAAGTCGGCCACCGACCGGATCGCCGCGAACGAGCGCCACGTCGCGGGCGCTTCGGCGTAGGCATCCAGCAGGTTCTTGTTGGCCAGGTCGCCCAGCGCCGTCGGCAGCGACATGGTGGACAACGCCGCCTTCACCATCGCCTCGCGGTTGTTGGGCACATCCATGCCCTCCGCGACCAGGGCCATGCGGCACAGATCCAGCGAGTGCGTGATGCCCAGGCGGTGGGCCTGCTCGAGCACATCGGGTTTGAGGTGTTTCTCGGCCACCTGGCCCAGGCCCATGCGGAAGGCGAAGGCCGCCTCGATCACCTCGGCGCTGGCCACGGGCGCGTAGGTGTTCACGAAGGGCGGCTTCGGACGCGAGGCCCGCAGCACCTCCAACTCCGTCTTCGTCGCGTCCCACCCCTCCGACACCGCCTTGGCGGCGATCTCGGGGTTCTTGGTGGTCAACTTCATGATCGCGGACACGCGCGTGCGCTCGGCGGCAAGAACATCATCTTCACCACCGTCGATCGCGCCCTTGCTGGCGGCGATGGACACGGCGGTGTTCCGATCGGCGGCGACCGCCGTGATCGAAACCTCCCGCAGCACCCCGCGCTTCACCAGCACCATGCCTCCGGCCGGGGCGGTGATGTTCTGGCCGTTGACGGAGATCTTCTCACCGCCGCCGACGCGCACATGCTCCACCGGCTCCAGGCCGACCGAGGCCCCGAAGCGGAATCCGCCCCGGGCCAGTTCGATCACCTTGCGGGCGGCGTCGGTCGCCTCGGCGATGCTGCCGGTGACGAACAACTTCCCATCCCGCACCGCCGGGGTGCCGTGGCCGACGATCCCGCCGAGGGTCGAATCGTGATCGACCAGTAGCGGAATGGTGTCACCGGCCTGGATGCCGGAAAGGTCAACGGCCAGCGGACCCCAGCCCGTGATCCTCATGATCGCGCCGGAGTAGGCCAGGACTGACACGGTCGGCTGCTTGCGTTCCGCCGCCTCGATGGTGACCTCCGTGGAGGCCAGGATGATGTCGTTGTGGATCGTCGTGTTCATTACCGCACCTCCTGCAGCTGCTGCTGGAACTCGGCGTTGTCGTGGTTCACGGAGAACCACTCCTTGGCCTGCTCCAGGTCGATGGGGGTGTAGGCCGGGTCGGCGATCCCGCCGCAGCGGATGGCGGCGGTCAACTCCTCGGGGCTGACGCCCACCGCCTCGGCCGCCTTCCGGCGACGGGTGTCCAGGACATGCCGCAGGCCTTCGCGCTCCTCGGCGTAGCTGATCCCGTCGTTCTTCCGCCGCAGCGCGAGACCACTGAAGCGGTTGGCCGCGACCAGCGTCTCGGCGACCCGATCCACGTCAGCGGCGTGCAGGACGTAGTTCCTACCGATCCGCTGCAGCGATTCCAGGTCGCAGAACAGCGCGAAGTTGTCCTCGTTGACGTTCAGCCCGCGCGACTTGAGTTCGGCGATGGCACCGGCCACGGAGACCGGGTAGCGCCGCTCCCAGGCCCGCTGAAAGCCCTCCTCGTCGTGGGGGAACGCCGCCCGCAGCTGGCGCTCCTGCTCGACATCCCAATCCGTTCTCGAACCGATGAAACTTGGCAGAGGCATCTGCATCTCCTTGTGCTTGTGGCCCGGGGCGTCCGGCCCCACGCCTATTAGTCGATTACCCGGCTGTCGGGCGATTTGTCGGTGAAATCACCGGTTTCGCGCTCGACGACCCCTTCCTTCACTACCTACCCGCACCGCGGCCCAGGTGTCCGGCGATTCCGCGATGCTTCCCTCCCTTTGTTACCTATGCCGTTCGCAGGCCCGCGTCCCGCGCCTGTTCATCAATTACCCGGCCGAGCGACGAACTGGCGGCGACATCGCGCGACAGGCCTGCGGGCGGCATCGCGATCCTCCACTGTTGTCTTTTCGTGGAATCCGGCCGAGTTGAACACGGAAGCTCAGATTTTCTCCTGACGAAGGTCCACGGCGTGACGCCGACCTGGCGGTCGCCACTTGCCATGCATCGACAAGCGGCGCGGAACTTTGAGGGGGAAACGGAGATTTTCCGGCCAGACGATGAAATCAGGTCTACCGGTAGAACGTCGCAGCAGAAATGCGCCGACCAGGGCCCAAGTCCAGCGGCGCGGCGTACTCGGTCATGTTGTGTGGCAAACATCACCGTGATACGCTTCCTCGGTTCTTCGCGACCGAGGTTCACCGCCCATGGCAAAAGCAAAGATCCCAGAGCAGGTTGCCCCATTCCCAGAGGTGCCAGCACGGGCAGTAACCATCGATGCCCTTGCTTCGCGCTATGCTGGAGCCACTCCAGAGGCCCTGTTTGCTGTCCTGTGCCCTCTGCTGATTCCAATCGACACGCTTGACCGCACAATCCAGAAGCTGCCAGGCCAAGGCCACTTCCGGGCTTCATTCACGGTCAGGATCACGCCCGAGAACCGGGTTGTTCTACAGCGAGGCCGCACCGGGAAGTTTGTGCCGGCTGCCTATGTCCAGGGCACCGGGGTTTGGCGCGAGATATGTAAGGGTCGGATCATCGACGTCGATGCCGCCGCAGGCGTGGCCCATGGTGAGGTCTACACCGGGGACAATAACCGCAAGGCGCTCGAGTTGGCTCTCAGGGAACTGGATACCACATCGCATCTGGAGATCGACCAGTACGGTGCTTCAGCCAAGGTACTGAGCGGCTTGGCGGAATACTTCTTCGTTGAGCACGCCCTGGAAGAAGGGTTCACTGTTCGCCGCATGTCCGAAGACATGGCCCGCCATCTGGGTGCGTACAATAACTACGACTTTGAGGTCGAAAAGAATGGAGTTACCAAGCGCATCGAGGTGAAATCGATCTGGGGCACCGATACGGCATGTGCGCGGCTCATCCACAGCACCACTACACCACCCAAGGGCGAACCTGCGACCTGGACCGAGAAACAGCGGCAGAATTTCTACCCTACGAGCAGCTGCAAGTTCATCACGCAAGACATCTTCGCCGTAAGCCTGTTCTTGCGAACGGGAAACATCAGGGACTTTGCATTTGCGCGATCTGTTCCGAGAGATGAGAAGCCGTATGGATTACCCCGCTGCGTCGAGTATCCAGAGCATGTGCATCAGAATCCGCCATGCCAGATTGGAAATGGGTCGTGGTTCGCGACCTTATCCGAAGTGTGGAACCTTGAATGATCATTCACGCACCGGTCTCGGCCGCTACCGCAGCGTCGAAATCGCGCTCTAGGTCGGCGACCTGATGACGAGCCCGAGTCACTCGTTCGGCCAGCGAACCTAGTTTCTCCATTGCCGGTGGCTTCAGCGGCAGAACAACCTTCGGAAGACAAGCCTCGTCGAAGGCTGGGTACGCTATGCCGATGTTGTTGCGGAGCAGTTGGAGGTTGACAAAATCCATCTGGAGAACGCGAGCCAAGACAAGAGAGTGCACCTGCTTCGGACGCAGCACTGCGATCCCCGTCGAGCAAACCGCACCATCGAGCCACGGAGGGACAATGCCGATGGCCTTCCGTTCCGGCCGCACGGTCGAAATCAGCACATCACCCGCCGCGACGAGTTTCCTCGCTCGGCTCGGAGCGTTCTTGCACGGCACTCGGCTGGAGCGAACCGAGGCCGATGTCCCATCAATGTCGGAAATTTCAATGTACTCGAACTCTCCATCACCAAACCGCGAAGGGTTGGTGCGATCATTTACGAGGTCGGCGAAGTCCCCGAGCATCGTAGCTTTCCCATCCTTCGCCTGGAGTTGGTCCATGACGAGATCGGAGAGCCCCGCGTGAAAGGTTGCATCCCACCGGGGTTCGTCTGAGTCAAAGGACCGATAGCGCCCCAAGACGGGGGTCTGTTGACCAGTGGCTTCCTTCAACACGGCATCCAGATCGTTGCGATCTGTCCTCATTCGCACACGCTGTGAGCCCCGTTTTGACACATCAAAACCGATATCCTGACAGATCGCGAAATACACCTTCGGTGTGGCCGTACCACCAACCTTCTTGCGGAGATGCAGGATGGAGGTTTTCGTGTTCGTCCCGGCGGCGGCGAACGTCACAGGCGGGAGCGATATCACGCTGATAAGGTCGATGTCGGCGGCTAGGCCGCGACGCAATGAAGCAAAGATGCCCTGGTTCGTGAGGATACTGTCTGGCACCACCGCCACGAGTACTCCCCCCGGCGCGAGCCAGTCCATGTATCGCTCCATGAAAAGTATCTCACTGTCGATGGTTGAAGCGGAGCCGTTTGCCCAAAGGCGGGCGACCCGAAACGCCCCTACGTCCGAACGGTCAAACTCAGCACCAAAGGGTGGATTGGTCAGGATGAGAGCGGCGCGTCCCTGAAGGTCATCCATCGTGCGACCTTCGTTCCCGTGACGTGCAAGTGCGTTGGCGAGGTGCAGGTTGACCGTCGGCGCGCCGAACATTGCCAGATTTGTCAGCGCCAAGCGGATCATGCGTTCGCTCTTATCGACCCCGACCAACACCTTCGTCATAGTTCTTGCGATCCACTTCGGTAACACCTGCGCTCCGTGATGTTCGCGCATTCGCCCGTAGAGCACGCGCATGGTCTCGGCCAGGAATGACCCAACGCCGCATGACGGATCGAGGATAACTGGCGCAGCACCGCCAGCTTCAGGATCACAGATCAGACGCATCTGTTCAGAAGGCATTGAGTGGAGCCCCAGCCTAACCATGAACCGCACCACTTCTGGTGGGGTCAGATATTGGCCCAGTTCCTTCTCGTCGGAGAATGAATCAACTAGAAACTGTCCAAATGTGTCGTTGACAAGGTCGGCGCTCCCCGCATCGCGCATCTGACGCATGATCTCGGGCGACGCGAGGCGACCAAAGCAGTCAATGAGGCTGTTGGCCAAGGCATGTTCATTGTCCCTCAATCGAAGATGAAAGTCTGCGGGTGTCACCTCGTGTGCCAGCGAAACCGGCAGGTGGAGTCTGAACACCCCTTCGACGAAAGCGCGTAGCGATGGTGCCGCGCTTGGGCCGCCCAGCAGATCTCTGTTGATGCCTGGTCCCCCTGTGTCAATGGATATAACGTGCGCGAACAGCAGCTTGGCAACTTCGTCGAGCGCCTCGTGACGTGAGGAAAGCCGGCCCGTGCTGTGGAGTACCTCTCGAACCTGCCTCAATGTCGCAGAAAGCGCCATACGGACTGTTGATTCGGCACCACCTGCGGCTGGCAAGAATAGGGAAGGCTGTGCATCATCTGGTACTAGCCCACGTTTGATCGCCAATGAACGTATCTGCCGTTCGACGTCCGGTTGGGGCCTGCTGCGTCCGCCAAGCCAACGAGCCAAACTGGATTCCGAGGCACCGAGCCTGGCGGCAATCATGGCGCGCCCGCCCTCTTCCGATGCAACCAGGGCGGCCAGAACCTCACTTATGGACATGCTCGTGTTCTTCGTATTCATGCCAGATATACTACACGGCGTGTAAGGCTTCTGCAATCATCTTTGGTGCATGGTTTCGAGATGACCATCCAGATTCCCTGCGGCGACGATCTCCCTCGGAGCCGGGTAGACCCGAACGCCCACATCCACCTTACGCTGAGACCCTGTGGCGATGGATCATTGTCGCACGACGAGAATCTGGTTTTCGTGCCAGGTAAACGTGGTGCGTTCCAGACGGGGAAGCTTCTCGGACGAGCTGCTGCCGGCGGGGGACGCGATCAACGACGCGACCTACACCAACGCCACGACGGACACCTCGTTTGTCGTGGACAACGGCTCGCGCTTCCGCGTCGGCGATCAGATCCAGGTCGCCAATTCGCGTGAGGTGATGCTGGTCACGGGTGTTTCGACCAACACGCTGACGGTGGTGCGCGGTTACGGCGGGACGACCGCTGAGCCGCTGGCCGACAACAAGGCCCTGCGCATTCTGGGAAATGCTGCGCTGGAAGGCGACGACCGCCCGGCGACACGCTTCACCAACCGCGCACGCAAGAGCAACTACACCCAGATCTTCACCGCGGCGGTGGAGGTTTCCGGGTCGCAGTTGGCGGCCAAACAGATCGCGGTCGGCGACGAACTCGACTACCAGAAAGCGGAACGGCTGCGCGAGCTGCTGCGCGATCTGGAGCAATGCGTGGTCAACGGCGTGGCGCCGGTCTCGACCCCCGAAGGCTCCGCCAGTGTGCGCCGCACGTTGCGCGGCATCATTCCGCATCTGGCGACCAACGTATTCGTCAACAACGCTGCGGGCTTTCCCGCAGGCACCGGCGGCTCAAACAACCAGCTCACCGAGGAGCAGATCAACACCGCGCTGCGATTCATCTGGGAGCAGAGTTCCGCCAAGATCGACACGATCGCCGTCAGCGGATTTCAGAAACGGCGCATCAATTCCTTCATCACCAGCAACCAGCGTTACACCGCGAGGCAGGAGAGTTTCAAAAATCTCGTGAGCAGTTACGAGAGCGACTTTGGCGTCTGCCGCGTGGTGCTGTCGCGCTGGGTGCCCGCCGACACGGTGCTGCTGCTCGACAGCTCGCGGATCGAGGTGCTGCCGCTGGCGGGCCGCAGCTTTCACTTCCGCAAGCAGGCGAGCACCGGTGACAGTGAGGTCGGCCAGGTGATCGGCGAGTACACGCTGGAAATGCGCAACGAGAACGCCCACGGCCTGATCCGCGGGCTGGCGACTTCCTGATCCTGGCCGGCTGCCGGAACCGGAGCGGCGCCCGGAGTGACTTGCGCCCCAGGGCCCGCCGGCATACGCCGCTTCGGTCCCGGACTGGCCGACCGTCGAAAGCTCTGCCTGCCGCCGCCGCGCGAGCTCGGTGTCTCACGCGGTCACTTCTCTCCCGTGTCCCTCCACGGCACACCGCCTCGCGTCCGGCTTAATCGTCGGACGCGGGATTCGTCCCGGTCATCACCTTTGGCCCGCCCTCCGTCATCGGACGGGGGCGGCAAATCACGGAGCCTTCCATGTTTTCCACCGATCGCGATCTGCTGGCGTATGAACCCTCGGTTTTTGCGGACGCCGCCTCGGTCGCCCTGGAACGCTGTCGCGCCAACGACGGCATCATCAGCGGGACGACGCTCAGCAGCGCGGCATCCGACTTTGCGGCGCAGGGGGTCGAGCCGAGCTGCGTGGTCGTCGCCGCCGACGTACCGCTCGAGGTCATTTCACGAACCGATGCGCACACGCTGGTCGTCTCAAAGCTGCGTCCCAACCGCGCCGACACGCCGACGCCTCCGACGGCCGGCATGGGGCTGGAAATCATCGTCCGCTCGTTCGCGCCGCAGGCAGCACTGGTTCACGATGCGCTGCTGCTGATGCTGGGGATCGATCCCGACGAGAGCGACGGCATGATCAACAAGGACATGATCGTCTCGCTTTCGGTGATGGCGCGACTGGAGACGCTGGGCACGCTGGAGCGGATTTACACCGGCGCGGTGGCGTTGACGGGAGACAACGGCGAGCTGTGGAAGAAGGCCTCGGAATATCACCGCCGCTTCGGGACGGCCTGCCGTTCCGCGCGGATTCGTCTGGACCTCGACGGTGACGGACGGGCCGACTTCACCCGCGAACTGGGCGTGTTGCGCTTCTGCCGCAGATAAAAACCCGACATCAACGCCCGCAACGGATCGCCCACACGCATCCGTCACGTCATCGAGCAAGCGCAAAGGAGATTTCTCATGCCTGCGGAAATGATGCAGCAACTGGCGCAGTTCGGCGTCGCGGGACTCATGGGCGTGCTCTGGGTCTGGGAGCGGCTGCACTCACGCAGACGCGAGGAGCAGCTCAGCGAGGCACACGAGCGGATTCTCTCCGAGCGGCAGGAGCTGCACGAAATGGTCGAGCTGGTGCGGCGGAACATCGGCGCCATCGAACGCTTCGAGCAGACCCAGACCCGGCTTCAACAACTTCTCGAAAGGATGCACGATGAAACGCGGAAACAGACGGCTTGACTGTTTGATGATCGCCGGAGGACTGGCGCTGGCGGCTTTCACCGGCTGCACCAGCCCGCCTTCGGTGGCTCCGCTGCTGCGGATCAGCGAGCAGGCGATGCGTGCGGAAGCGGAGAACCTCACCGCTGATGCCGCGAGAGATCGCGCCGGTCTGGATGCGGCGCGGGCGTCCATCGCTGACGGGTTCGATGCTGATCTGCGCGAACAGGCCGCCCCGACGACGGAGTGGATCCGTCAGGCGGCGGAAGTTTACGCGGCAGCGCGTGAGGAACTGATGCGGCAGGAACTGACCCTGGCGCAGCAGCGACAGACTCGCGCGGACAATCTCCGCGCCGCTGCACAGGCCCAGCACCGCGCGATTGAGCTGCTCGAACGGCAGGATCAGCTTCTGACCGAAATCACCGGCGCGGACCTGTGGCGTCTGCGCTTTGCCCGCCCTTCTTCCCTCCCCGCTACACAGGAGAACCGCTGATGGAAACGTCCTTCCTCCGTGATCTGGTGTCACTCCGCATCGGCCAGCGCTGGGAAAACTGGTCGCGCGCTCATCCGCATCTGGCGGCGGCGATCGACCGGGTACGCCTCATCGACTCGGTTATCACCAGCCTGCGAGAAGATCCGGAATTCATCCGGGCCATGGAACAGGCACAGGCGGATGAAAACAAGCTCCAGGCTGCGACGCAGTTGATCGCGCTGGCGGAGCGACTCATCGCGCGGTTTCTGCCCCTTTGAGCCTTCCTGACGACGAACCGCTTGCCCGGCGGCGACGGGCTGTTTAATCTTGATTCATGGCTCGTCATGTCCTGTCGCTCATTTTCGCGGCAATCCTCCTCACCGCCGTCACCGCGTGTGCCCAATGGAAAGGCGGTCCGTTCGCCAAGCTCGGCCGCGCCGTCTCATCCGATGAAGAATCGACGTGGGAGCCGCGCGTGGTGCGGCTGCGCGTCTATCCGTCATCGAGATTGGTGCAGGACGGCCAGACGACGCTGCTGGAGACGCGCATCGAACTGCTCGATGACATGGGCGATTCGCTCAAGGCGTCGGGGCACTACCACTTCGACCTGACGACGGCTCTGAAGTCGGGCGTGGTGGGATCGGGCGACCGCCTCTATTCGTGGGATGTGGCGGTGCTGACACGCAAGCAGCAGATTCAGTTTTACGATCCGATCACCCGTGCGTATCTGTTTCGCCTCAAGCTCGACGAGCCGGTGGACCCGCAGTTGGCCACGGTGCTGCGTCTGACGCTGACGAAAGCGGACGGCCAGCAATTGACGATCGAGACACCGCTGGCAGCGATGACCGGTGTCAAATAAACGGGCGGCTCTCTCTACTGCAACCCCAACGCGGCGCGGACCTGGGCGATGACATCGCGGGCGGCTGATTCCGCCGGTGCTTCGGCGATGATGCGCAGGATCGGCTCGGTGTTGCTCGGTCGGACATGAACCCACATGCCCGGCGCGGGAGATGGCCAGTCGATGCGCACGCCGTCCTGGGTGTCGATCTTTTCATCCGGCCAGCGACGGCGCAGCAGCGGGACCAGCTTTTCCGTCATGCCCGGCTGGATGTCGAGTTTTTCCTTGACGATGGCGTAGCGCGGGATGGTCGAGACGATGCGGCTGAGCGGCTCACCCCGGCGGGCGAGCAGTTCCAGGAGCAGCGCGATGCCGACGAGGCTGTCGCGGACGTGGATGACTTGGGGCCAGATCACGCCGCCGTTGCCTTCCCCCCCGATGAGCGATCCATGCCGGCGCATGGCTGCGGCGACGTTCGCCTCGCCGACGGGCGTGCGGAGGACCGTAGCGCCGGCGGCGGCGGCAATGTCATCAATCATGCGGCTGGTGGAGAGATTGGCAGCAACGGTACGCTTGCCCTGCTGAGGCTGACGCGACAAGAGGTGCATCGTCGCCAGCGCCAGCGTGTATTCTTCGCCGATGTACCGGCCCTGCTCATCGACCACCGCCAGTCGGTCAGCATCGGGATCCTGCGCCAAGCCGATGTCGCCCCGATGTTGCCGCACCGCATCGCTCAGACCGACGAGATTTTCCCGTGTCGGTTCAGGGTTATGGGGAAAGCGTCCGGTCGGCTGGGCGTAAAGATGAACCAGCTCGACGCCGAGTGCTTCGAGCATCATCGCGGTGGCGGTCCCGCCGGCGCCGTGAACGCTGTCGAGCACGACGCGCAGCCGCGGCGTGCGGCGGCGGATCGCTTCGACATCGATGTGACGGAGAATCCGATCGATGTGGACGCGATGGGTCGAGTCATCGTGAGCCAGCGTCGTCAGCGATTCCACCGGCGCGTATTGCACGTCGTCGTGTTGAAAGCGGGCGATGATGTCATTGGCCTGTTCCGGGGGCGGCGCGACGCCATCGCTGCGCAGGGCCTTGATGCCGTTCCAGATGATCGGGTTGTGACTGGCGGTGATGACCATGCCGCCATCGGCGCCCAGATGTTCCGCCATGATGGCGACGCCGGGCGTGGTGACGATCCCCAGAGTGGTGACGCGGCAGCCGACGGCGATGAGACCCGACGCGGCAGCCAGCTCGATCATCTGACCCGACGGCCGGCTGTCACGACCGAGGACCACGTGAGGGGCGGCCGATGCGCCGGCGGGCTGGCGGCTTTTGAGCCACTGGCCGAACGCCGCAGCGTACCGGGCGGCCACCGGTGGGGTCAGGGACCGCCCGATAAGTCCTCGTAAACCGCTTACACTCAGCATCAAAGGCGCATCATTCATGTCTTTTTTCCATCTGGTCGTTCAAGTTTTTCGGTCAAGGCGCGGCATGGTGATGAAGCGATTTTTTCGGTAATCGTGACCCCTGCCATTAAGCCGCGCCGGATGCTGGCCGATTTCAGATGCAGCATTCGCCCGAGGCCGCACCTGGGATTTTCATGTCCGGGGATCGGGTGTCATGCGGCAGAGGGGCCACCGGGATCAATGGAACGCATCCGTATCGGCAATCTCCAGCCGGGCAAAGTGTACGAGGAACCGCTGTTCTCCGTCACCGGCCAGAAACTGCTTAACGCCGGGGTCCAGCTCGGCGCGCAGCATATCGAAGTGATGCGTCGCCACGGCGAGCTGGAAGTCATCGTCGCCAAGGACGTGGATGAACTGGTGGCCGCGGGCATCGTCGATCAGTGCGACAGCTCCAAGCTCCAGGTCGGCCAGCAGACGAAAACCGGGCTGCTCACCAAGACCGGACAGGTTCTGGTCGAAGCGGGCGAAAAGATCGAAAGCCATCACATGGACGCGGTCGAGGCAGGCGGCGGCGCCTTCGCGTCCAAGGCTCAGGTACAGCAGCAACGCCGCGAACGCATCCTCATGGGTGACACGCTGGTCTGTGATCTCGACTCACGGCTCTCGGAAATTCCTTTGCGCGTGACCTCGGAAGCCAAGTCCGCATGGATCAAGCCCATTGACGCCTCGGACTGGCCGACGCCGGGCAAGCTCGGCGACCTGCGCGGTGACGCAGTGGAGACGCTCCGCAAACTCTACGCTCAGATCGAAGCGGGCATCACCGTGCCGCTGGAAGATTTTTCTCCGCTGGTGGCGGACTTGATCGAGCGGCTCTCGAAATACCCCTCGCGCTTCACTCAGCTCGCTCTGCTCTGTCCGCGCCGGAAGGATTACCTGCCCGATCACGCCTACACGGTGACGGTGCTGGCGATGGCGATCGCGGCGCAGCTCCGTTGGCCGATCGAAGCGGTGCGCGGCATCGGACAGGCGGGCATGATCTACGACCTGGGCATGCTGCTGGTGCCGGAGCGCGTGCGCACCGGCTCAAGCGAATTGACGGATATCGACCGCTCGCGCGTTCATCGGCATACGGTTTTTTCGCTGGCGATGATGCAGGCGGTGCAGAACGTGCCGCCGCTCCTCCAGCTCGCTTCACTCCAGCACCACGAGCGAGAGAACGGCTCAGGCTATCCGCGCGGCACGAGACGGGAGAACACCTGCGATTACGCCCGTGTGCTCGCCGTCGCCGACTCTTTCGCCGCTTCCACCGAGCCGCGTCAATATCGCAAGCCGAAGCTGCCCTACATCGCGATGGAGGAAATCATCCGCGCGACGACGGCGATGGCGTTCTGGAAACCGGCGGTGCGGGCACTGATTCAGGCGGCGGGACTTTTTCCCGTCGGCAGCTACGTGAAACTCTCCAACTCGAAAAACGCCCACGTCATCGCGTCGAATCCTACTTATCTCGACCGCCCCACCGTGCAGCCGCTGGCAGCCGACGGCCAGCCGGATGGCGACCCCGTGGACCTGGCGACTCTGCCGGTCAAGGAATTGAACGTGGTGCGACCGATTGCCACCGCCACCGGGTGAGATTCCGCTTCATCAGTCAAACCAGGCGCGGAGCTGCGCCAGCGACAGGCCCTCATAGCCGGGCAGGACTCGATGGGCACGGCTGAGTTTGTCCGCCGGGCCGGTCGTGGACAGGCCGATGGTCATCAGACCCGCGCCGCGAGCTGACTCGATTCCCGCGGCGGTGTCTTCGATGGCGAGACAATCCTCCGGCTCGATCTTCAGCGCGGGCCATCGTCGGGCGAGCGTATCCACCGCCATCGCGTAACTGGCCGGATCGGGCTTGGACCGTGCGACCTGATCGGCACTGACGATGGTGCCGAAGATCGCCCGCAGATCAATCCGGCGCAGGACCAGCTCGATGTCGCGCATCGTCGCTCCGCTGGCGATGGCGATGGGCAGCGTGCCCGACAAGCTGCGGATGAAATCCTCGACGCCGGCGATGGGTTCGATGCCTTCGTTGACGATCGCCTCGAACGCCTCCGCTTTTTCCTCGACCATCCGTGTCACCTGCGACTGGATTTCTGCGCTGCCCTTCTCGCCGGGCTTTTGTCCCAGCATCACGCGAAAGGCATCGCGGTCGTCGTAGCCGATGTAGCGTTCCATGTACTCGTCGTAGCTGAAGTTCACCCCGATGCTCTGGGCGACACGGAGAAAGGCGCGGTAGTGCAGCGGCTCGGAGTCAACGATCACGCCGTCGAAATCGAAAACGATCGCTTTAATCATGCGGGAAGTGTACCGTCTGTGATGCGACGCGGGTCCGCTGCGGATCGCGTGAATGCTCTAGAATGCGGGCGTGCCCCCACTGCCCACCTATGACGAAGCACTGGCGACGATCCTCCCGCATGCGCCCGGATTAAGGGACGAACGTGTCGCGCTGACTGACGCAGCGGGGCGCGTGCTGAGGCGGGATGTCTTCGCGGATCGGGACCAGCCGCCGTTCGATCGATCGGCGATGGACGGTTTTGCGGTCCGCAGTCAGGAAGCCGCTGCGTCCGGCGCGGATTTTCCGGTCGTCGGCGTGGTGGCGGCGGGAGGCGTAGCGGAAAGTTTCCAGAAGGAAATGCCTCGCGGAACGGTCCGACGGATCGCCACCGGCGCACCGCTGCCCGCCGGCGCCGATGCTGTCATCCCCATCGAGCAATCCGAAGTGACTGCGGAGGGCGGTCTGGAGCGGGTGCGCTTCAACGTCACCGCCGTCGCACCGTGGCAGAACGTCCACCGCCGCGCCAGCGACGCACAGGCGACGCAGATCGTGCTATCCGCAGGGACACGGCTGGGGCCGCAGCACATCGGCATCGCGGCTGCGGTCGGGGCCTCAGAGCTGGTCGTCGCACAACGGCCGCGCATCACGCTGCTGACGACCGGCGACGAGGTGCTGCCGCCGACGACAGCAACAAACGCGCTGGAGCCGCAGCAGATTCGCAATTCCAACGGGCCGATGCTCGCCGCGATGCTGGCGGCCATCGGCACGCCGCTGCTCCGTCACGAACACGTGCCCGATGACCCGGAAGTGATCCGAGCCGCAGCACGCGAGGCGCTGGCGCATTCGCATCTGGTGCTCACCGTCGGCGGTGTGAGCGTCGGACAGCGCGACTTCCTGCCCTGGGCGTGGCAGAACCTCGGACTGACCACGATCCTTCACGGCGTCAACATCCAGCCCGGCAAGCCGCTGCTGGCGGTACGCGACGACTGCAAGCTCGTCCTGGGCCTGCCCGGTAATCCGGTCAGCGTCCTTTGCGCAGCTCACATTTTCGCCTGGCCGGTGATCCGGCGAATGCTCGGCCAGCCCTGCGCTGAGCCGCCCTGGCGCACGCTTCCGCTGGCTGAAACAGCCAAGGCCTCCGGCAAGCGCGAGGTCTTCCGTGCAGCGACGGCGCTTTCCGACGGCTCGGTGCGCATCGTCAAGTGGCATGGCTCAGGCGATCTGATTCACACCGCATCGGCGGATGGATTCATCCGGCTTCCGCTGACGGATGAACCCGTGGCTGCGGGCACGCCGGTCCGTTTTCTGGACATGGCCCGATGACGCGAACAGCGCCGCAGGCTCCGCTGCGATCAGAGGTAGAGCCAGTCCACGTCGAAGATCGCAGCCTTGAGATCGATCAGATCGACATTCATGCGCCAGTCCTGCCGATAGGGGCAAGACCAGTAGGTCAGGATCGCCTGACCGTCTCCGAAAAACTGCAAATCAGGATTGCTGTACGCCCACGCGGGATCGACCTCAATGTTTTTCGGTTCACCCCACGATCGGCCCTGATCGCGCGAGACCGCCACCGTCAGGGGTGAGCGTTTGCCGTAGTGACTTCTGAAGGTCGGGTCGTATTCGCTGTTGTTCCAGACCATCACCAGATCGCCGGTGGATGGAATGCGCACGAGGTCGGGGCAGGACTCGGGCGCGTGCAGGCCGGTGGTCTGCGGCTTGGACCAGGTGAGGCCGGCGTCGGCGGAGGAGCAGGCGAACACGCTGCCGAGCTGCGTGCGCATGGCCATCATCAGCCGTCCGTCGCGCAGCTCCGCGACATGCGGCTCCATGCAGCCGCGCATCGGCAGCTTCACCCAGTTGCTTTGCCGCCAGGTGCGTCCCGCGTCGTCGCTGACAAAGGAGCCAGCCTGCATGTGTTCGCTGGGTGTCCAGGTTTCGCCGGCTTTTTGCATGTTCGGCAGGATGAGTCGGCCTCGATCCAGCACCACCAGCGAGCCGGCGCAGCAGGTCAGCGGCTGATGATCCCAGATCACCTCCGGCGGAGAAAAGGTCCGCCCCTCGTCACGCGAACGAGACAGGTATGCAGTCGTCGGCGAAGTCTTGCCCTGCTCCAGCACGTGATACGTGAAATAGGTGAAAAGGATTTCACCCTCGGCGGTTTTCGCAAGGCTGGGGCTGTACACGTTGCAGTTACCCGGCTGGGTTTCAACCAGCACGCGGTGATCGCCCCACGTCAGGCCGCCGTCGCGCGAGAGGATCGCGCTGAGCTGATTCGGCGCGTTGTCGTGACCGGCGAGATTGCTGGCGGTGTATTCCTGCCAGACCAGCAGGAGCGAGCCGTCTGTGAGTTCCACGGCGGTGGCTTCCGAATGGCGCGGAAACTCGGCGGTGGCCTTTCGGATGGTGATGATCTTCGGATTCATGGATGAACTACTCCAGGGTCCACACGTCACAGGAAACCAGCCGGGCTTCGCCGCCCTGTGCGAACAGCGCGATCCGGTCGCAACCCTCCGGCGGATAGGTGCGGAGCGTCAGCATAGCGACCAGATTAACGTGATCCGGATGGCTCTGGTTCTCGTGTCGTGTATCGGGATCGGCCCGTCAGTTGCAGCAGGCCGATCAATTGCAGACGCCTACTCTTCGCCGGGCCACCAGGCGAACTTGATGGTGCGGGTGACCGAGCCATTGTCCACGACCTCTTTGCGCAGCGACTGGGCCCGACCGTCCACGAACAGGTAGTTGCCGCTGTCGCCGTGACGGTCCTTTAGCATCGGCGGGCTTGCCGGGCCATACACGGTGAACTTTTCGTACCCCCAGCCCCAGTCTTCGTACGAGGTGCCGTAGGCAAATCGGGTCTCGGCCAAGAGGCAGGTGATTTCAGGATGAGGCATCGCGAGCAGCCGCATCGACGCGCTCGGATTCGATGGCCCGTTCTGGACAATCACGACTCGCAACCACGGATCGCCGTAGGGGAACCCGTAGTGCGTCTGGTAGTCAGGGGGAGGATTGCCCTGGAACCGGGGAGCCGATGGACACTGACGGAAGAAGTAGCGATCGCTCAGGTATGGGATGAACAGGGGGACGAGTTTCTGAGTCGTACTGACGCCCGCGTTCCAGGTGTAATAGGTCGGGAAGAATCCACGGTGGTCATCGAGGTACATATGAACAGTCAGGCCGAGTTGCCGCTCTTTGCTCAGGCACACCGTTCGCCGGGCGGCCTCGCGTGCCGCGGTCAATGCCGGCAATAGCAGCGCGATCAGCAGCGCAATGATGCTGATTACGACTAGAAGCTCGACGAGAGTAAACCCACGGCGGTGTCGCATGGCACAGCCCCATTGGAAGCGAAGCATCATCGGTCGAGCAGCATGCTTCATTGGGTTGGGCGTCGGCTTGAATTCCTGTTGCTGAACATCAGCAGGCCGGCCAGTCCCAGCAGCACTAGTCCGGCCGGTTCGGGAATGCTCTCCGTCTGGATCGTCAGCTCGGGACGGAACGCGGCGGTGCCGTGATTGGCGGAGGCAAGGCCGTAGCCGCTGTTGGTGTCGGCGGTATCATCCGGGTTGGCATCTGGGTTCAGCCGAAGGAATACGTAGCTGCCGCCGGCGTATCCGGGGTTGGCGGTGTAAAAGCTCTGCAGATACACAGCCAGCGCTGCGTCACCGCTCGCGTTGGTGTTCAGCCTCGTGTTGTTCGGGTAAACCGTGCTGGTAATCAGAAACTCGTCCTGAATCTTCACGTTACCCGGTGCTGCATCGGTGCCGGACTCGAGGTACTCGAGGATCGCAGTCGTGCTCGACTGGAAGCCGATACCCCATACATCGACGCCGAAGTCACCGCCGTCGCCTGCGCCAAGACTTACCGTCACCGTCGCGCCAAGGTCGGCGGTCGAGACGCTTTCGCCCGACGGCAGGACCGGCAGTGAGAAAATGTAAACGCCGTTGTAGCCCCGCGTGGACGTGCGAGCGCCGACAGCAACCGTCGTTGACGAACTGCTGTTAACGGTGATCGGCAGTCCGCTGCCGCTGCTGGGCTGGCGCATATCGTAATCGGCCGTATCGCTTGTGACGGTGAAGATCGCGGCCTGTGTCGCCGTCGCCAGACCGAGCACTGCGGCCGCTCCTAGTCGCGCCATCGTTGAATGGGAAGACGTGAGTCGCATGCGTGATTCTCCTCTCAAGAGTTCACTGAACCTTTTGGCCAACACAGCCACATTTCGTTTGTGCCATCGTTGTAGATCGAACCGATTGTCAGGCATCCGGGTCGGCATCTGACGCCTCGGTTGCGTTCGCCGCCGCGTGTATCCCTGAACTCCGGTCGCTCGGAAGGGTTCATGTGGACCCCCTTACGATCAGCCTGGGCTGAACAATGACCTGGCGTTCACTTGCCGGCAATACTTCGCCTTTCATCTGCATCATGAGCATGACCAGCAGGAGCGAGACGAGGCGCTCATTCTCGTGGTCGATCGTGGTCAGCTCAGGCTCCACGAAGCTTCCGATGCTGACGTTGTCGTACCCGACGATTGCGACATCGTGCGGCACAGCCAGGCCGCGACGACGCAGTTCCTTGATCATGGCGACCGCGATTGCATCATTGGAGGCCAGTACGGCGTCCGCGCGGCGATGGATGACCAGATCATCGACGATGCAGCTGATGTGCGGCGAAGCGATGTGCAGCGAGTCGGGGCTTGTCCAAGTCAGTTCCTCCTGAACCGGTTCGCCTGCGGCCGCAAGCGACTCCAGATAGCCTCGGTGCCGCTCCCGCATGGGAAAGCTGATCCCCTGGTCATCCAGCACGAGACCGATCCGCCGCCGGCCGCGAGCGCGGAGGTGAGCGAATGCCTGGGCGATGCCGTTGGCACGATCGGGTTGGACGTAGCAGGCGTCCATGATGCCCGAGGGCGGGTCCATGTACACGACGTGCTGGATGTTGCGGAGTCGCTGGGGGATGACCGTCGGCGGCGCGAGGGTGAGGTCATGCCTCATGCACAGGATGCCCTCGACATCGCGCGCCTGGAAGTCGTCCACGTACTCGTTGACGTGGTGCTCGTCGTGCAGGTAGCCGACCATCAGGCGGTATCCGTTTTCACGGGCCAGTCGCTCGATGGCGGAAAGGCGGCGGTAGTTGATCTCGACTTCGGCAGCGCCGATCAGAACGCCGATGATGCCGCTCTTGATTCCTTTCATCTGCTGGGCGGGGCGGAAGGGTCGGTATCCCATCTTTGCCGCCAAGTCGCGGATTCGCCGAGCGGTTCGCGGGCTGACGTGGAGTTGAACGGTTCCCGATCTGCCCAGAACAGCGGAGACGGTACGTTGAGACAGGCCCGCCCTGCGAGCGACATCGACCTGCCGGATTACCTGGGGCTTGCCACGTTTCATGGGACTGACGCCAGCAGCGATGGGCACGGAAACTTCTACGTAGAAATAGTACTACGCAAAACTATCCGCGTCAATAGATCGCGAGGCTGGCCAAGCGATATTTTTTAGAGCAACTTAACCCCACCAGCGTCACGTTAGGAACTTGTTCGGCGTGGTGTTTCCTCTCCGGCGCGGAAACTCGGCGGTGGCCTTTCGGATGGTGATGATCTTCGGATTCATGGATGAACTACTCCAGGGTCCACGCGTCACAGGAAATCAGCCGGGCTTCGCCGCCCTGTGCGAACAGCGCGATCCGGTCGCAACCCTCCGGCGGATAGGTGCGGAGCGTCAGGGCAGCGCGGCCGTTGGCGCAGACTTCGATCACCGAACGATCGACCACGACGCGCAGCTCCAGAGCTTCCTCGGCACCGAGGCGCAGCGGAGCGTCGCCGAGCATTCCCTCGTTGACGCGCAGCAGCGCGGGCGTCGAGATTCGCAGGTCGGGAGAAGCGCGCAGCAGCAGACCGACGCGACTAGCCGTACCGCAGAACATTTTGAGCTCGATGTCGAGCGATTCACCGCGGATGCCTTCCAGGGGTAACAGCGCGACGCCGTCTCCCAGCGTGCCGAACGCAGCAGGTCCGATGTGATGATGCGAGCGGCGCAGCGATTTCAACTCATCCACCGGTTGCATCCCCAGCGAGCCGTCGGGCCGTATCTCCAGAGAGCGCGCCAGCGCCTGCGTGCCGCACCAGCCGCCCGCCCTGACCTGCGCTGTCGTGCGCGGCTCACGAATCCATCCAAAGAGCAGTCGGCGGCCCCGGTCGTCGAGCGTGGTCTTGCCCGCGTAGTACCGCCCGCCATCGACGACACCCGTCATCTGCGGCGTGAAGCGGTGGTCGGCATAGCGGCCGGTCTGCCAGTAGTTCAACCCGCGCGAGGAAAGGAAAACATGGCGATCACCCAGCGGGAAAAAGTCGGGACACTCGAAATCAAAACCTGTCGCAGGCGTGCCCAGAAACAGCGGGTGCAGGTAACGCCAACTCGCCAGGTCGTCCGAGCGGTAGAGCAGTGCCGCCCCGCCCGCGCCGCCCGGCTGCTCGGAGCCGATGAGCATGTAGTACGCATCGCCCTCGCGCCAGACCTGCGGATCGCGGAAACACTCGCCGAAACCCGGCGGCGGCTCGGCGATCACCGGCTGCGGCGACTTGGTCCAGTGAACCAGATCATCGCTGGTCGCCACCGCCTGTGTCTGACGCAGCGGCGCGAACTGTGAAATCGCGGTGTAAAAAAGGTGAAACTGCTTAGGCCCGCGAATGACGCTGCCCGTCCAGCAACCCGCGGCGTCGATGGAGCCGGGAGTCGGTGACAACGCCACCGGCAGCATCTCCCAGCGCAGCAGGTCACGGCTGACGGCGTGCCCCCAGCACATCGCCCCCGGCTTGGGATCACCCGGAACGTGCTGGAAAAACAGGTGGTACTCACCGTTCCAGTAGAACGGCTTGGGGTCGTTCATCCATCCGTCAGCCACCAGATGAAACCGCGGGCGGTGAGGATCAAGCGTCATGATTTACCTGTTCGTCGATTGTTCACGTTTTTGCTCTGGCCGCGGTGTTGTTTAGCGCGGCTGGTTTTACCGTGGCCTTTTTTAACGAACGAGTCGTGGACATCACCTTTTTGAGTCGGTCTGGTTCCTGTCTGTCCCCAGGGCATGGGGAAGGTCGGCAAGGGGTCGTGATGATCGCCGCGCTTTGGTTTGACGCGGCGGCGGAACTCGGTGCAGAGCTGCGCCAGTTGACGCGAGGCTTCATCGAGCGCACGCTTGCCTTTTTCCTTCGTCGCCAGTGTCGCCTCGCCGAGCACGCCGCTGTCGGTGTAGCTGGCGGTCCAGGACACGGGCGTGCCGGGGCCGGCGGCAAAGAGATCGACCCATCGGAATGATGAGCGGTCACGGTGAAACTCGAGGTAGCCGTCGGCGATTTTGTCTTTGTGCACGCTCTCCTCATCGAGGTGGAGATAAAGCGAGGTCTCCAGTTCGCAGGCGTGGGCACACCCGCCGGGGAAGACGCTCTCGCGCCAGCCGGGCATGAAGTCCTTGTCAACGGTGAGCATCGACCACCAGTTGGTCGCCAGTGCTTCGGCGTCGGTTTCGAGGTTTACGCGCCTTGCTGCCAGGTCCATGTTCGGCGCGTTTGATCCGTGGCCGTTGAGATACACGATCTTTTTGAACCCGTGGTAGGCGAGGCTCTTGCCGATATCGACCATGAAGCGGATGAGCGTCTCATAGTGGATGTTGATCGTGCCGGGGAAATCCATCACATGGCCGGTGTACCCCTGACACTGCGTGGGCATCACGAGCACCTCGCGGGGGATGAGCCGCGCGGCGGCGTGCGCTACGGCGGTGACTTCGAGCATGTCCACATCCAGCGGCAGATGCGGGCCGTGCTGCTCGATCGAGCCGATGGGCACGATGACCACGGGCTGCTTTTTCACCGCGTCGTTGATCTGAGGCCAGGTCAATTTCTCATAACGCCAGGGTTCAGCCTTGGACATAGCGTTCCTTTGACTTTCGAGTGAGTTTCCCCATTGAACCATTCCCGCCGACGATTGCGCTGCACCGAGCGGAGCGATGGCGGGTTACAAAGCGGATTTTGTCAGTTTCATCCCGCCCGTGTGCTTGGCGATGCCGTCCTCATTCCATTTGAAGCCGAGTCCGGGGCCGTCGGGAATCGGCAGCAGACCGTCGGCATCCATCTTGAGAGGCTCGATGAACAGGTCCTCGACATAGGGTGCGGGTGTGATGTATTCGACCCAGCGTGCGTTGTTGGCCGCTGCGACCAACTGAAGATCGGCGGCCAGTCCGACGGCGGTGTTCCAGCCGTGCGGAACCATGAGAACGCTCTGGTCGTCGGCACACTGGCCGATGCGGTGTTGCTCGGTGATGCCGCCGACTTTCGTCACGTCCGGCTGGATGTAGTCCACGGCGCGGCGTTGAATCCACTCGATGAAACTCTGCCTGCGGGTGAGCACCTCGCCGCTGGTGATCGGCAGCGGAGCGTGCCGCGTGAGAGTGACGAAGCCTTCGATGTCATCGGGGCGTAACGCTTCCTCGAACCAGACGACGTCGTAATCGTCGAGCATCTGCGCGGTGCGGAGTGCCCACTTGTAGCCGTGAGGCCAGTAGGCGTCGGAACCGCCGGCATCAACCATCAGCTCGATCTCAGGGCCGATGGCGTCGCGAGCAGCCTTGACGATGGCCTCGTCGGTTTTGAAATCACGCCGACCAAACGGCCCCCAGCCGATCTTGAACGCGCGGAATCCCCGCGCCAGTCCTGCGCGGAGTCGATCACCCATCCGGGACGGCTCCGTCATGAGCATCGAGCCGTAGGGCTTGATCCGATCACGGTGACGGCCGCCCAGAAGACGGGAGACCGGCTGGCCGGTGACCTTACCAAAGATATCCCACAGCGCGATGTCGATGCCGGAGACAGCGTGGGTGATCGCCCCGCCGCGTCCCTGCCAGAAGGTCTGCTGATGGAGCGTCTCGCTGGTGGCAGCCGGGTCAAGCGCGCTGGCACCGATAAGAAAGGGCTTGATGACGTTGATCGAACCCTGCACGAGGGGCAGCGAAGTGAAGACGCTACCCAGACCCGTGACGCCGCCATCGGTGATGATTTCGACAAGGGTATGGAGGTTGGTACCCGACTCGATGAGTTTTTGATCCCACCCGCCTTCGGGAGTATGACCGACAAGCGGGAGGAGACGAATATCAGCGATTTTGAGCGATTTCATGGGATGGGGCAGAGTAGCGGCTGTGCGGACTGGCGGCAATGGGGACCAAGATATTCCGGGTATCTGGGACCGTGGCGGTCAGACCCGCGCGATGATTTACGGATGGCGGCTGCAACAGTACCTCACCTATTTACGGAACAAAATCAGCAACGATTTTGCTTTGTTTCTTGAGAGTTTGGCAGCATTTAACGCAAATCCCGCTTCCCACGCCTTTTCAGTGGCCAGTCCGCCTGGGTCGCAGATTGCGATTCGGGTGCTCAGGAGACAAAATTTCAGCTCTTCAACTGTTGTCAAGCTGCTTTTTGTAGGTTATCCTGTACCAATATAAGTACGTCACGTACTGGAAATGGAGAGAGACATGATGTTGCAAAGGCGAATGCCGTTCATTTGTGGCTTGGGGTTTGTTCTGATCGGCACGTCATCCCTGCAGGTCTTCGGAGCAGCAGCGACCTGGAATTCATCCAGCCCCGGTAACTGGAACAGTACATCCAACTGGAGTCCGAGCACCGTACCCAATGGTGCGGGCGATTCCGCGTCGTTCACCTCGAACATCACCGCCAATACCGTCATCACGCTCGACACCGACGTGACGCTGGGCAGCCTGCTGATGCGCGACGATGCTTTCGTCAACAGCGAAGGCTCGCACCAGTGGCAGATCACTGATTCGACCAACACCTACAAGCTGACCTTTGATAACAGCGGGAGCGACGCGACGATCTCGGCTGACAAGGGCGGTGCCGGTCCCCACCTGATCTCCGTGCCGATCGTGCTCGAGGACAACGTCGTTATCTCCGGGCTGGGGCGGGGCACCTCCAACTCGGTCCAGCTCAACCTCTCGGGCAACATCACCAGCGGCATAGGGAAGACCACCGGCCTGACGATCAATGCCGCCGTCGGACGGGCCGTCCGGCTTTCGGGCAGCAACAGCTACACCGGCACGACCGTCATCAACACGGGCGGCATCCTTTATCTCTCCAACGCCGACGCCAACATCCCCACGGCCGGCCTGAGCATGAATAACGGATCGCTGTCCATCAACCCCAGCGCAAACTTGTCGCGCGATATCACGCTAACGGGTACAGCGAACCGCTTCACCCCAGCCAATTTCGGCGGCACGGCCACCCTCTCCGGCGACATCACCGGCACGGGCGGTCTCACTGTGGCCAACATCGGCGGGGCGGCCAACACGACCATCATCCTTTCAGGCTCCAACGACTACCAGGGCGGCACCATCATCAACAACGGTACCGGGAAAATTACGCTGGGTGCAGCCGGCGCACTGCCCGACACCGGCACGGTGACGGTTTACGGAAATACCAGCGCTGGCAACACGCTCAACCTCAACAACATCAGCGAAACCATCGGCGCGCTGGCCAGCGCTCGGACCGGCGTAGGGATCCCAGCTTCGCTGGCCAAAGTCACACTGGGTACCGCCACGCTCACCACGGGTGATGCGACCGACACCACCTTCGAGGGCGTCATCTCCGGCACTGGCGGTAAACTGGTCAAGCAGGGTACCGGTTCCTTCACGCTCACCAACGACAACACCTACACCGGCGGCACCACCGTCAACAACGGCAAACTCAT